>JAICLJ010000053.1 GCA_025927575.1 Bryobacteraceae bacterium
ATTGCCAAAATCGTCCCAGCGCAGCCCGTAGTTGAAAGTGAAGTTTGATGCCACTTTCCAGGTGTCCTGGAAGAAAAGGGCGTGGGTTGTCATGGCGTAGCCGTAGTTGGCATCCTGCGGCTGGCCGGTGAGAGGATTGTACGCAAGCGTGTTTTCGCTGAAGGGCTGGTCCTGCACCAGGTCGAGTATATTGTTGAATTGGAAATTAGCTTGGCCACGGGCCGCTGCGAAGAGCGCGACATCGTCGCCATGCCAGCCTTCATAGCCCATTTTCAAGCTGTGGTTCCCTTGGATCTTTGTCAAAACGTCGCGCCAGTGATAACTATGCTGGATGAAATCGCCGAGCGCGAATCCGTTTCCGAAGCCGGTGCCAAGACCGTTGACCGAAACAACGGGCACGGCGAAGTTACCGGTAGCGGGCGAAAGTCCCTCAATTCGCAGGAAAGCGAACGCCGCCTCATTCAGCATGGTCGGCGAGAAAGTGTGCGTTTCGTTCGCCTGGAACGAATTGGCTGAATACTGGTTCGTTGTGGCGAAGGCCGGTCTCACGGCCGGGCCGCCCGTGTCAAGCGTGGTGCGATAGAAGTTGCCGTAGATGCGATCGGCAGAAAAATACTTGTCGATGCGGACGTTGTATTGCAAAGCATTGCGATAATTCGTTGCATTAAAAACACCGTTATCCAGGACCGGAAGGTTGCAGGGTAGGAATGATGCCGTCGCAGTTCCGCACGTGCCTGGAAACAAATCCAGTGCCGTCTTGTTCACGCCTGTCACGGTAGCGCCGCTCGCCGGATAGCTGGTCAACAGCCGCGTCCCGATGGTGCCGGGAAAATTGTTAGCGGCGAACGCGGTGAAAGCCGGGTCTTCGAAGGTGATCGTACTGTTGCCGGTCGATGTGGATGCCCGGAACGGCTCGACCGATCCGAAAAAAAATAGTTGATGATTCGGAATTATGGGGCCGCTCAGGGCTGCCGAGAAATTATTGCTATGAAAAGGCGCGTAGTTGGCGGGTGAGAACTCGGTCCGCGCCCAGAACTTCTGGTAATTGAAATAATCGCTAGCCAGGCCGTGAAACTGATCACTGCCGGATTTTGTGGTCATCGCCATCTGGATCGAACTGGCGCGGCCATACTCGACGCTAAACGTGTTGACCTGCACCGAGGCCTCCTGAATCGAGTCGGGATTCGGTGTCAGGTTGACGACGCCGGGACGAATGCTGCTGGTTACATCCAGGCCGTCCACGATGTACATGTTGCCATTGCTGCTCCGTCCGTTCGCGCTGGCGTCAACCGAGAGCTCCGTCGAAAAGTTATCACTACTTGAACCGGGGCTTCCTCCGGGAGCTGTTCCGCGTCCCGTTACACCCGGTGCGAGAGTGACTAGCGTCATCATATTTCGTCCCGGGAGAGGCAGCGACGCGAGTTCCTGCGTCTGTAGCGTTTGCTGATTGCGGCTATCCGCCGTGTTAATTAGCGGTGGCGCTCCGGTTACTTCGATTGAAGTTGCGGTCGAGCTCAACGTGAGCGCGATGGGAATATCCAAATTCTGGCTAGTTTTCAGCTCAAACGGTACAACCGTTTTGGCGAAGCCTGGCGCCTGAATCGATATCGTGTACGGGCCTGGGGCGAGACTGACAAAACGGTAATTGCCGTCGGTATCAGTCTTCGTTTCCTGCGAAACCGATGTCGCGGTGTTGAGCAGCGTCACGGTCGCGTTCCCTACAGCGCTCTTACTTGGATCGAGCACCGTTCCCTGCACGTTAGCGCTAAATTGCGCGAACAGCGGCGTGATACAACAAAGCACGCCCAAAATCGTGACAATGAATCGCAAATATCGCAGAATCAACACCTAACACCCCCTTACAGCCGATGACTGGGAACTTGCGTCTGCGTCATCGAAAGTATGTCGTACAGAAGTATATCGTACAGAGATCGTGCAGGTAATTTGAATGGATTACCTGCATGCAGATAAGGCTGGCCAAACGCTCCCGAGTAATTTAAGTCTGAAATGCGCGATGGTATAACAGCGTTGAAGTGGAATTCAGGCTTGTCAATCGTCTCTCGTTGCGGAGCGATTCCGCTCACTTCGGATTTCCTGCCACGCCTGCTGTTGCGGCAGAACTTCTGTGGTCCCATTCAGAGCAACAACATCTTCCTTTTACGAGAGCCGTGATCGCGGTCGTGCAGCAGGGACTGGTCACGTTGCTGCCGTGAAGCTGTACCATTTCCTGCTCACGTCCGTGCTCACGGCGGGCTTTTCCAGTTGCCTCCTGGCCCCCTTGCTTTTCTCCGCCGCATCCAACGACAGCGCCCTGCAGGCAGCGACCGCTCTTGTCCGCAGCGGCCAATATGCAGAGGCCCATCGACTGCTGACCAGCGCCCTCGAGAAATCGTCGAAGGATCCCCGCCTTTGGACTTTGGACGGCTTCGCCCTGTCACGCATGGGGCGCGAAAAAGATGCGCTCGCCAGCTATGAATCTGCGCTTCGGATCGCGCCGCGATATTTACCCGCGCTCGAAGGGGCCGGAGAGGTAAAGTTCAGGAATCGAACCGCCGATGCGGCGGATGTGCTGCGCGAGGTAATTGCCATTCGGCCGGACGAGCAGGCGGCGCATGCCATGCTTGCCACGTTGTCGTTCGAGCACCATGACTGCCAAACCGCCGAAGCAGAGTTCGCAAAGAGCGAGCAGGCGATTGCAAACCAATCAGTCGCGCTCAACCAGCGCGGCGCATGTCTCATCCAGTTGAACCGGCCGCGTGAAGCGGTAGCGGTCTTCGAGCAAGTGATCAAACTTTTGCCCGATGGTGCGAGCGCCCACTACAATCTCGCTTTTAGTTTGCTGCAAGCCGGCAACGCGCGCCAAGCAATCGAAGTTCTGACGCGCTTGCCCCCGGGAAAGCGTGATGCCGATACCCTCGATCTTCTCGCGGATGCCTATGAACGTGTCTCCGACACACCCTCGGCTGTCGCTACCTTGCGCGAGGCGATCGTGCAGCACCCGGATAACGCGCGCCTGTACGTTCACTTTGCGAATCTTTGTCTGGCGCATAGCTCCTTCGCCGCCGGAGTCGATATGTTGAACGTCGGCATCGCGCGATCCGCCTCGACGGCATCGCTTTATCTGGCCCGCGGCATCCTGGAAGTGCAGTTAGCAAACTACGCCGCCGCCGAAAGCGATTTCTCTCGGGCGGAAACACTGAAGGCCGGCTCGAAATACGCTGCCGCGCTCGAAAACATGATGAGGCTGCAACAGGATCAGCTACAACCCGCGGCAGCCGACCTTCGCAGGCGAATCAAGCAACATCCGCAAGATGCTTTCTTGTATTATTTACTGGCGGAAACACTGGCTCGCAGCGGCGCGGTTCCGGGCTCAGCGGAATTTTCAGACGCTGTCCGGGCCGCTCAAACCGCGGTTCGTCTTCAGCCGCGCCTGGGGCTCGCGCGAGGCGTGCTGGGCAAGCTGTATTTACAGGAAGGGAACGTCCATGCCGCCATCGAGCAGAGCAGGTTGGCCTATGAGAGCGATCCAGCAGATGTGACCGCGCTCTATCATCTGATCCGCGCGTTGAAAAAAGCCGGACGGACGCAGGAGATTCCCGCGTTGACCAGAAAGCTGGCCGACCTTCGGCAGCAAGCACAAAAGAAAGAGATGAGCGAACGGCAATTTGCTATCGTGAGCCACGCGGCAAATGGAGGCGCTTCGCTGCGACGCTAATGCCGCAATGGAGCCGAGTTCTCCCTTCAGAACTGCGTCTTAGCGCGGCGTAATCAGCCCGCCCAACTTGTCGGCTTCGCTTGCGATGGTCCGAGTGAATCGCGTTCCATAAGCTTCCAGGTATTTCAGCCCGGAACCGGTATTCAGAACTACGATGCGGTCGTCGCGTTTTAAGAAGCCGCTGGCGATCAGCTCACGGGCGGCAGCGACACAGGCGCCGCCTTCCGGCGCGACAAAAAAGCCCTCCCGGCTCGCCAGTTCGAGGCCGGCGTCCAGCATGTCCGCATCGTCGATCGCCACGGCCGTCCCTCCACTCTCGCGGATCGCCTGAAGCGCCAGAAAGTCACCTAGCGCTTTCGGAACCCGCAACCCGCTCGCAACCGTATGCGGATTCTGCCAAGTCTCGCTTCCCAAGGCATTCGTTGCGAACGCGCGGACGATCGGCGCGCAGCCTGCGGCTTGCACGGCAATCATCTTCGGTCGCTTTGCTCCAATCCAGCCAAGCTCCTCCAATTCCGCGAAGGCCTTCCAGATTCCGATAAGGCCGACGCCGCCGCCGCAGGGGCATAAGATCGCGTCGGGCAATTCCCAATCGAATTGCTCTGCGAGTTCGTATCCCATCGTTTTTTTCCCTTCGATGCGATACGGTTCTCTCAGCGTCCCGACTTCAAACCAGCCCGCAGCTTGGCTTCGTTCTGTAATCATGCGGCCGCACTCGCCGATCAGCCCGTTGACCAGCGTCACGTGGGCCCCGGCTGCTTTGCATTCAAGGTAGTTGGCCTGTGGCACATCGGCGGGCATCGCGATATGCGCCTCCACACCGGCGGCCGCAGCGTAAGCGGCTAGCGCCCCTCCGGCATTGCCGGCGGACGGCGCCGCGAGCCGAGTCGCGCCCAGTTTTTTTGCCACGCTGACTGCGACCGACATGCCACGCGCCTTAAACGATGCGGTCGGGTTCTGGCCTTCGTCTTTTAACCAGATGTCGTGGGCGCCAATGGCGGCGCCGAGTGCCGGCGCCCGCAGCAAAGGAGTCCACCCCTCGCCGAGCGAGATTGCGTCAGCTCGGCCGGCGGGCAACACGGGATCGTAACGCCACATGTCCGTGGGCGCGGAACCGAGAGCCGATCTCGACCATTCCTGCCGGATCTTCGCCAAATCGTAAGAAACTAATAGCGGCCCACCGCACTCGCAAAGGTTTTGAAGCCGGCCGGGATCGTAAGAGCGGCCACAGACGCTGCAGGAAAGCTTAGGACTATTACCCATCCTTGGTGGATTGTACCGTCCGTCCGTCAGAGGATAATCAGGACTTCCCTACTTGGGTATTGGGCCCCAAATGAGGCTTTTGCCCGGAATCGGTATCGAGAGAAGAGCCCGATTTGTGATAGCAATGGTAGTGATCGGGACAATTCATGCAGAGTAGAAGGAGAGGCTGTGTCTGACCCGCTCAGCCGGGACGAACACGCCGCGATGACCCGGTATGTTGCTACCATCCGGCGGCAGCTCCAGGAAGTATTCGAGCTGTTTTCAACCCGTTACGGGTCACGGAGCACAGTGGCTGAAGTCGCCGGCAGAGCGCTGGTGTGCACAACGTTGTTGGAGCATGAGATGCTGCTCCTGGAACAGTCTCCAACGGAACCCGAGAAAGTTGAGCGCGAGGACCTCAATCGATCGGCTATAGTAGGAACTGCAAACCGAGGGGAATGAGACGGCCCGGACGCAATCTAGCATGCAGCCTGATCGTGTGTTGCTTTAGCACGCAAGCTGCTGTTTTGGTGACTCTGAAGAATGGCTCGCAAGTCGAAGCCGCCTCGGAATCGCACGACGGGAGCACCGCGATCCTCACGGTCGGCGGCGGCACAATTTCTCTGCCGGCGACCGATATCGCCTCGATCGATTTGTTGCCGGATCCGCCCGATCCGCCCGAGCCGGCGCCCGCCCCGACTGCCCCGCCCCAGGAACCAGATGCCAGTGAGCTGCTGGTGAGTGCTAGCGCAGCGCAGGCGGTCGATTCCGCTTTCATAGCCGCAGTCGCAAAAGTCGAATCCGGATTGCAGCAGGATGCGATCTCGAAAAAGGGCGCCATTGGTTTAATGCAATTGATGCCCGGAACTGCCGCTGAGCTCGGCGTGAAACCGGAGCGTCCTTCGGAGAATGCGCTGGGCGGGGCGAAGTACCTGCGGGAATTGCTGCTCCGCTATCACGGTGATGCGCGGCTCGCTCTTGCCGCTTATAATGCCGGACCCGGCGCCGTCGAGCGCTACCACGGCGTACCGCCCTACCCGGAAACAATCGCCTACATCAATCGCGTGCTCCGCGAATATCACAGAACGAAGCACAAAGAGGCCAAGCCGGGTGGGCCCGTGAAGCCAGGTTCCCATCCGACGGAAGCAAAGAACGGACCTGATTCCGGCGGTCCCTCGGGTTCATAGTCTGGCAGTATTTACCGAACACTTCAGCACTTGGCATAATAAGAAAACGATGCAGTTGAAAGCTGTTTTTCTCGCGGCCGCCTTTACGGGCATAGCGCTTGCGGCAAGCAACGCCAACAATAGTTTCACGGTGGTCGACGAGATCGTCGCGAAGGTAAACGGCGATATCATCACAAAGACTGAGCTGGAAAAATCCCTTCACGATGCGGCTGAGACGCTCCAGCACCAGGGCTACAAAGGCGAACAACTCGAAAAGGCGTATCAAGCGGGTCAGAAGGACCTTCTTCGAAATCAAATCGATCAGCTCCTGCTGGTGCAGCGCGCCAAGGACATGGACATCAAAGTCGATCCCGAGGTCAGCAAATACATGGCGGACCTGCAGCGCCAGGAGAAAGTTGCCGACCCCGACAAGTTTCATGAGATGGTTCGCCAGCAATCCGGGATGTCGTATGAAGACTTCATGCAGGAAGTGAAGAAGAACATGATGACTCGCGCGGTCATCGGCCAGGAAGTTGCCCGGAACATCAACATTCCGCAGAAGGACATCGAGGCCTACTACAACGCGCATAAAAGCGAATACGTGCGCGACGAAAAGGTCTATTTGCGTGAAATCATGGTCTCGACGGATGGCAAGGATGCTGCCGGGATCAAGGCGGCCGAGCGCAAGGCGAACGATCTCTATCAGCGCGCGAGCAAGGGTGAGCGCTTTGCCGACCTGGCGAAGGACAATTCGGATGCGGCGACATCAGCACAGGGTGGCGACTTAGGCGGATACAAAAAAGGCGAACTCGCGTCCGCGTTTCAGGAAGTTTGGGCCATGAAGCCAGGTGAGGTGGCCAAACCGATTCGCATTGAACACGGCTTCGAAATCCTGAAGGTCGAAGAACATACAACAGCGGGCCAGGCGTCGCTCGCCGATGTTCAGGACGAAGTTCGCGAGAAGTTGTACGAGCCCAAAATCCAGCCGAAGATCCGGGAGTACCTGACAAGCTTGCGCAAATCCGCATTCCTGGAAATCAAACCCGGGTATAAAGATTCGGGTGCGGCGCCTGGAATGAACACCGCTTGGAAAGACCCAGCCCAACTCAAGCCCGAGACGGTGACGAAGGCGGAAGTGTTGGAAAAGAAACGCCATAAGCGCCTCTTCTGGCTGATACCAATTCCCGGCACCCAGGAGACGGTGACGGGCAAGAGTTCCTCACGTTAGTTGCACATGAAGCAGTTCTTTGTTAACGGGCTCGTCCCGAACGAACCGGTCACATCCTATTTCCTTGTTTCACACAAGGAAATCCGTCAAAAAAAGAGCGGTGAGTCGTATCTTTCCCTTTCCTTGGCCGATCGTACGGGAGAAATCGAAGCCAAGATGTGGGACAACGTCGACGAAGTGATCGGCACGTTTGAACGCGACGATTTCGTCAAAGTAAAGGGACTGACGCAGGTGTTTCAAAACCGGCATCAGTTCACCATTCACAAGCTGAGAAGGCTTGAAGACCACGAAGTTGAGCCGGCCGACTATTTCCCTTGTTCGAAGCGCGATGCCGACGAGATGTTCGCAGAGTTACGGGGCATCATCGCGTCAATCGGCAGTCAACATCTGAGAGCGCTCCTCGAAGCGATATTTGCCGACGAGGCCATTGCCCAGCGTTATAAACGCGCGCCGGCAGCGAAAACCATTCATCACGCTTATCTTGGCGGGCTCCTCGAACATGTGCTATCGCTGTGTGCGCTGTCCAGGATGATAACCGGGCACTATCCTGGCCTGGATCTGGACCTGCTTCTGACCGCGTCGATGTTGCACGACATCGGCAAAATTGAAGAATTGTCCTTCGACCGGAGCTTTTCGTATACGACGCCGGGCCAATTGCTTGGCCACATTGTCATCGGTTTACGCATAATGGACGAGAAAGTGCGGAACCTGCCCGATTTTCCGCCGAAACTCCGGCTCCTGCTGGAACACATGATTCTCAGCCATCACGGAGAACTGGAATTCGGATCGCCAAAGGTTCCGGCTTTTCCGGAAGCTTTGCTTTTCCATCATCTGGATAATCTCGACTCGAAGATGGAAGCAATGCGCTGCGCCGTCGAACGGGACCGCCACATAGAAGGCGAATTCACCGGCTGGATACACGCGCTGGAACGGTCTATTCTTCGGAAAGACCGTTTTCTGAATACGCCTGAAACCGTAGCCGCGACAGCCGCCGATCTGGAAGCCCCGGCGCCGGCGATCATGGCTGCGCCGCGAATCGTGGCTGCGCCGCCAACGGAGCCGCCACCTTTGACCACGCCTAAGCCGGCTCCAGCACCCGCCCGGAGTCCCTCCAATACACTTCTCGGTGATAAGCTGAAAGCCGTTTGGCCGGCGGTTTCCGCCACCAAGGAGTAGCGGAAACGAGTTCGATCACTTTGTAACGGCAAGAGTTTGCGCCAAAATGACGGCAGCGCCCGATTCCATGGAATCGTAGTACCCGTTGAAGCGCCGCGGCTCGAAGGCGCGCTTGTATGGCTTCAGATTATTGGCCCAGCGGTAGCCGATCGGTTGATACCAAAGCTCAGCCGCCACTTGAAACGGGCCTTTCGCATCGCCAAGCGGAACTGAATACTGCACGTGGTCGCCGTCGCCGGTAAAATCCGGGTCGTCCGCGGCTTTTCCATAAACCGCAATATCTTCGTCCGCGGTACGCTTATCGAAGCCGCGGGGCAGCAGGCGGTTGTCCTTCACATATCCTATGGCCGACAATAAACCGGTCGTGACGTGGCCGGCGGGGTCTTTCATGATGGATTCGTAGATTTCTACCTGATCCCGACTGTCGACTTCATCGTAATGTGGTTCGAAGCGCGCTGGATCGCTATCGTTGTCGTTCCCCTGAATGGAGCCGTCCGCGTTCAATGCGCCGGATTCGAACACGGTCCGGTGGTTGCGGTCCCGCACGGTCACGTGGATCCATGCGCGGCGGGATGGATAAGCGGTAGGCAGCTTATGGCCACCGAGATTCTGCACGAAAATATCTGCCTGGAGGCGTCCAGAGTTGGCAGCAACACGCTCTACGACGATGCGAGCCGATTTCGATTGCAGGAAGACAACTGTGCCATCGGCCGCCGCCGTTAGTTCTTGCGGCAGCGCTTTTACGCTGAGATCGTCGCGATAACGGTTCAACATTCTCAACAGCAAAAAATTGGCGCCGACGAATACGTGCTGGTGTAATCCTTCACGGGGCACGCCCAATACCTTCGCGATTGGCGTCGGTTCGGTCACCTCCGGCATATGACACTCCTGGCAGCTTTTCTTGTCGCGGTAATCGCTATGCAGCCATTCGCGATAGGGCACCTGTTCAGGCAACTCGCCGATGACCTTCCCACCGGGACCGCGAGCTTCGGTATACAACGTATGACACGTGGCGCACAGCTTTGCATCGCGGATATGCAGATCGTCGGTTGGACGAAAGCCGCCCGTGGAGGTTTGCATGATGTGCTGGTTACCCTGCACAATCTTGAAGGGGCCGTACTCTGGATGCCTTTTCTGGAAGTCAGGGGAGTCAATGACGAATCCGCCATTGAAACTCGCCCTCGTTCCGAGCTTCTCTTTTCCAATCTGGTGGCACACGGAGCAATCCACGCCATCTTCGGCTTGAAGGTTCTCTTTCTTATCCGCGTCAAACGGCAGATGCGAGAAGACTTCGCCTAATTGCCCGCGCAGCTTCGCCTCGTACCGCGTAACGGGCATGTGACACGCGGAGCATTCGTCTTCAATGGCCGCTTGTGCTTCGCGATGATCGATCGTCTCGCGCCTCACGCTCGCCTGCCAGTACGGATCGCGCGCGGAGTTGGCCATGACGCTGGCGCGCCATTCGAAACCGATTGAAACGTCACGACCCGATGGCGTGGTGAGCTCGTTGTGACATGCAATGCAGCGGTTGGAGGTCTGAAATGCCGGTTCGTGTCCGCTGGGGTGTTCAGCGCCTTGGCTCAGCTTAGGTGACACGACCAGCAGCGCCACCAGTAGCGCTTTCGAGGCGCACCGCAACATTGCGACGAGTTTGCTCATCACCAACCTTCTGTCAGCTTGCCGTCCTGCCAATCCCACAGAACATAAAACAACACCTGAATCTGACGTCCAGCCGTATTGGTTGCGGGAATCCGTACGCCGATGTCCGCCCTGATATGTTGCCGCTTGTTGATCGTTACCTCAAACTGCGGCACTACGTCCCAGTCGGTTTTCGCTCCAGTTGCCAGATCGCGGTTTGCCAGGAATTCGACCATCGGCGACCAAAGCCGGCCGAGACCCTTATCTTGAGTGAAATTTCGGCCAACGACTGTGTTCCAAAACAGCGATTGAGGCACAACATCGGTGTGAGTCGGTAGTTCGGCTCCACCTTGGAACTGGAGAAAAGCATCGCCCGGCAGAAGCTGCCCGTAGGCGGCGAACGTCTCGAACGTCGTTACGCCTGTGCCCAGGCCGCGGGATTTATTCCCAAGCGGGAAGATGGCCTCGCCCTGCAGGCTGAAAATCGATCCGGTGCGCAGGCTGGAAAAGATCTCGCGTTTCCATCCAAGCGACGTGTCGCCGACTCCTCCGTACCATGTTCCATTCTGCTGCTGAAACGTAAACGGCATATCGATCTCAATTTGATTCTTTACGCCGAAGCGCTGCTCGTAAACGATATGATTCTCCACGCCCGGAGTTCCCTGCGCGTTCAGAGTTGCCGTCGCCACGACCTCGTCTTCCGGATACGCCTTCTCTGTCACGAGCGCGCGCGGCAGGTTCAGTTCAGCACGCGGCCAGGAAGGAACCCGGCAAAAACCTCGCAGGTACGCAATGACTTGGTCGATCTGCTTGTTCGTAAGCGCCTCGCCGAAAGCGGGCATTATTTGAGAAAAACCCCGAAATTGTCCTCCATGGACGATTACGGCTTTCCAATCCGTATCCATTTCCGCCGTAGTCTGATCGCAGCGTGTGAAGTCGGGAAAGGAATCCGGTTTCTTGAAGCCAGCAGTCGACTCGGGCGTTCCTTTGCCATCGGCGCCGTGACACGCCACGCACGCCGCTTGATAGATTTGCTTGCCCGTATTGAGCGGCAGCCCGGGATAGCTCCCCGTCTGCGCCAACAACGAAGCGCCCGATGGCGGTATCAACAACGCGAGCGAGAACAAGACTGCATGGAATCGTGCCGTCATCAACCCGTAGGAAGTATAACGAAGTGGTTTCACGCACTAAACGCAAACGCGAATAAGTCACGTATGACAAAATAGCGCCCGTGAGGTCCTTACATCGATATTTGGTTCTGGCCTTCCTCTGCGCTGCGCCGTTGGCCGCGGCGATTCACCACGATGTGGTCCACATTGACGTGAGATACCAGGTGCTCGACAATTTCGGGGCCTCGGACGCCTGGAGCATGCAGAAGATTGGCGCATGGCCGGAAGAAGTCAAGGAGCGCGTCGCGCAACTCCTTTTCTCGCCGGTTGCCGGCATCGGACTCTCGTGCTGGCGGTTCAATATCGGCGCCGGGCCGGACAAAACGATCACGAATCCCTGGCGCACCGCCGAAACGTTCGAGGTATCCGAAGGAAAGTACGACTGGACTCGTCAAGCCAACGAGCGCTGGTTTCTCCGGGCCGCAAAACGCTATGGAGTTCCGTATTTTCTCGCTTTCGCCAACAGTCCGCCGGCGCGCATGACTCAAAATGGACTCACCCACACCACGAAGGGTATGGGGACAACCAACCTGAAGCCCGGATATGAGGCGCAATATGCTCGCTATCTGGCCGATATCCTGCAACATTTCCACCAGAATAAGGACACTCGCGAGCGCATTGACTTTCAATATGTAAGTCCGGTCAACGAACCCATGTGGGAGTGGGACGGCGTTACGCAGGAGGGGAATCGCTACAGCAACGCAGACATCAAGACCGTCCTTACATCGCTCGATCAGGAATTACACCACGATCACCTCGATACCGAGATCATCGCTCCCGAAAGCGGCAGTCTACAGGCTCTTTATGAACCTGTGGCCAAAATGACGAACGCGTACAAGACGACGTATGGGGATTACATTGACGCGTTGCTAGGCGACGATCACATTCGCAAGATCCTGAACGACCGGATTGCATACCATGCCTATGGCTCGGATCGCCTGGACACCGAACTGGTGCAGCGACGCGAGGCGGTTCGCGCGAAGTTAGCTCGCTATAAGAAAGCGCAGTTGTGGGAAACCGAATATTGCATTCTGGAAGGCCCGGAAGGAAAGGGCGGTCACGGCCGCGACCTCACGATGAACACGGCTTTAGACGTCGCGCGAGTGATGCACTACGACCTGACTATAGCCAACGCATCGGCTTGGCAGTGGTGGTTGGCGATGTCGAACAGCGACTTTAAGGATGGCTTGCTTTACACCGACTATCAGAAGAGCGGCGACGCTCCCTCGATCATTACTTCGAAGCTGCTCTGGACATTTGGCAACTTCAGTAAGTTCATTCGTCCCGGAATGCAGCGCGTTGAGCTTCAAGGAGAAGGCCACGATATGCGCGGATTGCTTGGGTCAGCGTGGCTGGATGAAGACCGATCCCGCCTGGTGGTCGTGTATCTAAACGAAGGAACGACGGACGAAACGATCCTGCTGTCGACAGAGTTGAAAAAACAGCATGTATACGCTCCCGACGTTTATCCCTTCATCACCTCCGATAAGCCGGAAGATGACCTGAAGCAATATCCAACAGTCCAGCCCGATAGCCACGGCGTGCTAACCTACACGATCCCGGCCCGTTCCGCTGTCACGCTCGTAGGAACCCTGATGGCGGAATCCCAATAACTATCGTTTTCGTGCCAAAAAGTAAAGAATGAGAAATGAGCCGTTTTCTGCTGATCCGCCACGCGACGACAACCGCGATGAAGGAAACCTTATATGGCCGGCGCGCCGGTTACGATCTCAGCGAAGCCGGACAGATGGAGGCCGCCGCCCTCGCAAAGGGCCTCGCGAATATTCGGCTTGACGCGCTAATCTCCAGCCCGCAAGCGAGAGCGCAGCAAACGGCGACAGCCATTAAAGAATCGAAGGACCTTCGGGTCCAAACGTTGGAACAATTCGATGAAGTGGATTACGGCGAATGGACCGGCGCCCGGTTTTCGGATCTGAATCGAGATCCGGCCTGGATCGCATTCAATTCGCTTCGCAGCATAAATCGCGCTCCGGGCGGCGAATCCTTGCGCGACGTACAATACCGAGCCGCTACGGGCATTCAGGAGTTGCAGGCGCAACTCCCCTCTCAAACTGTCGCTATCGTAACGCACGCGGATGTAGTCAGAGCGATTCTGACGTACTTACTTGGCATTCCTCTGGATTTATACCGCAGAATCGATATCGACCCCGCATCCATCAGCACATTGGAACTCGGAACCGGGATGCCTAGAATCCAAGGAATCAACGCCAGGCACATCCCGGCATAAGCTTCAACCTCCTACAAACGATTTGAACGGGGCTCCCTCGTGAATTTTCGGGGCTAACTCGGGGCGGTAGTACGGCATCATCCAGTTGGCAAACAGATGCAACCCGATGCAGTAAAAGGGCAGAGACTGCCTTTAGTCGCGATGCCCGACAAGTTTGCCGAGGAAATTCTGGCCGAGACCGAAGCGATCCTGGCCGACAGGCTGTTCGCCAAATCCCCACAACTACGCCGCTTCCTTCGTTTCGCCGTCGAGCGGACGCTGGCGGGGGAGGGCATGCGGCTGAAGGAATATACGATTGCGGTGGAAGCGCTTGGACGGCCCGAGTCCTTCGACGCGCGGCTCGATTCGATTGTTAGAGTGGAGGCGCGCCGCCTGCGAGAAAAGCTTGAAATCTATTACGAAACCAAGGGCATGCAGGACCACATAGTTATCCGTATCGAGCCCGGCAAATACATCCCGCTGTTTCTCGACCGTGCCGACCGGACGCCTAACGTAACCGCGGCGCTCCGAATAGGATTGTTCCAATCGCCGGAACAGACGCTTGACGACATAGCCCCCATCATTGAGTCGCTCGGCTATTCAACCCAGTCGATCGCGCCTGATCGTAGTGTTACGGACAGAGTTAATTTCGACGTTCTCATCGCGCCTGCTTTCAGCCCGGAGTTCGCAAGAGCGATTGTGTCGCAAACGCGCGGATTCCCTGGAACCTGTCCCGGCTTAGTATTTGTACTCTCTGCCGAATCGATGAGAGGAGTGATCGCTGAACTCTCCTGCGCGAATGCGGAATGGATCGTGCGGCCTGTGCGCACGCCCGATCTCGAAATGGCACTCAAACTCGCCTTTTCTCGACATTTTGGGATGTCTAATTCCCGGGGGACAGCGCCCTCTGCGGTCCGGTCTCATTTGTTCGATTGTTAAAGGCCTCTCCTTTTCTCCACAATCGTGGGCGGCCTCTTCTTTTCTGCTAACCGGCTTGCCTGGGAATTTCGATCGATTACACTCGGAATCGCGTGAAGCGCATAAGCGTCCAGAACGTTCGCGTTCCAAATCCGGAATTGGACCTGTCTGTGAGGCGTTACAGCACCGGCTCCGCTGTTAGCGTCGGGCGGCGGGACTCGTAGTCCTGTCTATTAACTGAATCACAACTCCACTTCCCCTTCTGAGCACAAGAGAACGGACCGACATTCGATTCAGGGATACGCCTTTTCTCGGGTAACAAAACGAAAGGAACTGAATCTTACACTCGATGCGCAGCTACAAACAACGCTGACTGCGCGAGCTACGGGCTTATCAGCTCTTCAAGAAAGTATCGGTGCGTTCTGAATTGCAATGCGAGAAGGCGCCTCAATACTTCTCAGCACACGAGAACGGACCGGCATTCGATGTCAAGGGAATACAGTTTTCTCGGGTAACAAAACGAAAGGAACTGAATCTTACACTCGATGCGCAGCTACAAACAAGGCGGCTGCGCCGCTCAGGGCGTACCAGCGCCCCGAGAAGGTGTCAGTGCGTTCTGAATTGTAAGGCGAAAAGATGCCTCAATACTTTTCGAGAAGCGCCAATTCGTTCGCGAGGTTTACAGTTCTGGGCGCAATCTGCGCGCTTTTAGCGCTTGGCTGGTGGGGTTATCTGATCGTCCGCTCGCCGTACGAGATAATGCAGAACGTTCCGCGCGAGCAACCTGTACCGTTCAGCCATAAGCATCACGTCGGCGGCTTGGGCATCGATTGCCGGTACTGCCACACCACCGTCGAGAAATCATCATTCGCGAATATCCCAGCGACTAAGATCTGCATGAATTGTCATTCGCAGATGTGGGCCACAAGCCCGATGCTGGAGCCAGTGCGCGAGAGCTATCGCACCGGAAAATCGATCGAGTGGACGCGTGTGAACGATCTGCCGGAGTTCGTCTACTTCGACCACAGCATTCACGTGAATCACGGGGTGGGCTGTGAAACGTGCCATGGGCGCGTGGACGAGATGCCGCTGACGTGGCAGGCGGCGCCGCTGACCATGAAGTGGTGTCTGACTTGTCATCGCAATCCTGAGCGCTTCGTGCGGCCGCGCAACGAGGTGTTCTCGATGGCATACACGCCGCCTCCGAATCAGATCGCACTCGGGAAGCGGCTGGTTCGCGAGTATCACATCAAAAGCCTTACAAGCTGCTCAACCTGTCACCGGTGAAGAGGAAGATGCCCAATCAAGATTTCATTCCGATAGAAGCGCTCACGCAAGGCGGAGAACCAAAGCTGTGGCGCACGCCGGAGGAGTTTGAGGGGCACTCAGAGGAGCTTGAGTTAGAAAATTATTCCGAAGAAGGCATTGAGTTTTCCGGCGCCAGCCGGCGTCGTTTTCTTTCGCTGATGGCCGGTTCCATGGCATTGGCCGGACTTACCGGGTGCACGCGGCAGCCGGAAGAGACCATCATGCCCTATGTGAATCCGCCCGAGAACGTGATTCCGGGCAGGCCGAAGTACTACGCCACAGCGGCGCCAGTCAACGGGATTGCGGAAGGCGTAATCGTCGAAAGTCATACTGGACGCCCCACGAAAGTTGAGGGGAATCCGGACCATCCGGCTAGCTTCGGAGCCACTAGCGTTCACTCTCAGGCCTGCTTGATGGACCTCTACGATCCGGATCGCGGCCGGGAGATTATTTATCTCGGGCTACCGCGGAATTGGGCTTCCTTTCAGAACGCATGGAGCCAAGTCATCGCTCCGGTTGCATCGCGGCAGGGGGCGGGATTCCAAATCCTGACCGAAACGGTCATATCACCGACTCTCGGAGCGCAACTCCAGGCGGTGCTCAAGAAGTTTCCCGCGGCGAAGTGGCGCCAGTTCGATCCGGCCGGGCCGCATTCGGCGCGAGCGGCAGCGCAGATGGTCTTCGGCAAACCGGTACACACGTATTACAAGCTCGCTACCGCCGATATTGTGGTTTCGCTTGATGCAGATTTTCTGGCCTGCGGCCGTGGATCCACGCGATACGCCCGCGATTTTTCGACGCGCCGACGGCAGGGCGACCGCCTGGACATGAACCGGCTCTATGTCATCGAGAGCACCATGACGGCCACCGGCGGGAAAGCCGATCACAGGCTGGCCTTGCGCTATACGCAGGTGGAGGAATTCGCCCGTGAACTCGCTGCCGCTCTCAGCGTTGGCGACGCTTCGGGCAGTGGCGCGTACCAGTCGTGGGTGACGCGCATGGCGCGCGATCTCCAGGCGCACAAAGGGGCTAGCGCGATTATCCCGGGCGAGCACCAATCCCCGGCTGTGCACGCCCTGGCGCTTGCGATGAACGCAGCTCTTGGCAACAACGGTAAAACTGTAATCCACACCAATCCATTGGAAGTGCAGCCGCTGGACCAGATCGAATCATTGCGCGAACTCTCGCGCGATATGAACGATGGGAAAGTCGATGTGCTGCTCATCATGGGAGGCAATCCGGTCTATAATGCGCCGGCCGATTTCCACTTCACCACCGGATTGGAGAAAGTGAAAACCTCCGTCCACTGCGCAACTCAGTTCAACGAGACATCGTTGAAGACCACATGGCACATTCCGGAACCGCATTTTCTGGAAGATTGGGGCGATACGCGGTCGCTTGACGGCACCGCCAGCATCATTCAACCGTTGATCGCACCGCTATACGGCGACTCGCGTTCGCAGCTTCAGGTTCTGGATACGATTGTGCAATATCCAGGGCGTTCATCTTATGAAATTGTACGTGCGTATTGGTCGAACCAGAGCGGCGTGAAGGACTTCGAAAGTTGGTGGCGTAAGTCGGTACACGACGGCCTGATTGCCGATTCCGCGCTGCCCCCTATCAGCGTGACGCCAAACAATAACTTCGGCGCCCCGCCGTCCAGCTCTTCCGGAGGCATGGAGATCGTTATGCGGCCGGATGTCTACATGTACGACGGCCGCTATGCAAATAACATGTGGCTTCAGGAACTGCCGCATCCGATGACTAAGCTGACTTGGGACAACGCAATTTTCCTAAGTCCCAAAACAGCCAAGCGGCTCCGCTTCGACAACCAGCAGCACGTTGAATTGAAATATCATGACCGCAGCGTGCGAGGCTCAGTCTGGATCTTGCCGGGCCATCCGGATGAATCCACCACCGTGGACCTCGGCTATGGTCGATGGCATTCCGGCCGGGCCGGCAACGGCGCGGGTTTTAACGTCTACCCCATTCGCACTTCTGATGCCCTGTGGACGGGCACAGGCGTGGAGTTCAGAAAGCTGGACAAACCTAATCCACTAGCCACCACGCAAATGAATCAGTCCATGGAGCACCGCGACGTTGTCATTCGCAACACGCTCGATGGATACAAGAAGAATCCGAATTTTGCGAAGCAAACCGAGCATGCGCCTCCTGCAAATCTCACGCTTTATCCGCAGTGGAATTATACCGGCTACGCATGGGCCATGTCGATCGATTTGACGGCCTGCGTCAACTGCCAGGCCTGCGTCATTGCGTGCCAGGCGGAGAACAACATCGCGGTGGTCGGCAAGGAGCAGGTGCTGGCGCGGCGCGCGATGCATTGGCTGAGAATCGATACTTACTACGAAGGCGACATCAGTTACCCGACCGCCTATTACTGTCCGGTGCCGTGCATGCAATGCGAAAACGCACCCTGCGAGCTGGTTTGTCCGGTGCAGGCCACCAATCACAGCAGTGACGGCCTGAACGACATGGTCTACAACCGCTGCATCGGAACGCGCTACTGCTCAAACAACTGTCCTTGGAAAGTGCGCCGCTTCAATTTCTTTCTGTTTCAGGACTGGAAGACGGAAACCTGGAAAATGCAACGCAATCCGGATGTATCGGTGCGCAGCCGCGGAGTTATGGAAAAGTGCACCTATTGTGTGCAGCGGATCCGGGAAGCGGAAATCACGGCGGCAAACGAGGCGCGATATATTCACGACGGTGAGATTCAAACCGCGTGTATGCAGGTTTGCCCCACGCAAGCGATCGTCTTCGGGGATAAGAACAATTCGGCGAATCGAGTCTCCAAGCTAAAGGCCGAAAAACTGAACTACGCCATGTACGCGGAGTTGAACACGCGCCCACGGACCACGTATCTGGCTGAGCTTCGCAATCAGAATCCGGAGTTTCAGGGTGCCTGAATTGATAGCGCTAGAAGAACGGCAACGCAAGACGGCCCGGCCGCTGGATCCGAACAATCCGTTGGCGGTGGTGGGCGCGGGCACCACCTTCGAGACGGTCAGCGAGCAGATCAGCTCGATTGTGCTCACGCGTAAAACGCCGCCATTCTGGTGGTACACGTTTGGGTTCGGCTTATTTCTATTTGTTGTATTCATAATCTCGATCACGTATCTTCTTGCCAAAGGCGTCGGCATTTGGGGCATCGAAATTCCGGTCGCCTGGGCGTTCGCCATCACGAATTTCGTTTGGTGGATCGGGATTGGCCATGCGGGTACGCTGATTTCCGCGTTCTTGCTGCTGATGAGACAGGGTTGGCGCAATTCCATCAACCGGTTCGCGGAAGCGATGACCATCTTTGCCGTAATGTGCGCCGGAATGTTTCCGTTGTTCCACCTGGGCCGCGCCTGGATTTTTTATTGGATATTGCCGTACCCCAACACGATGACCGCGCAGCCGAATTTTCGCAGCCCTTTGGTTTGGGACGTGTTCGCGGTTTCGACGTACTTCACCATCTCGGTCTTGTTCTGGTACATCGGGATGATTCCCGATCTCGGCACTTTTCGCGACCGCGCCGTGGGCCGGTTCAAGAAAGGTTTTTACGGCGTCCTCGCATTCGGGTGGCGCGGATCCTCACATCACTGGCGGTTGCATCAGACGGCCTGCCTGCTGCTTGCCGGAATCGCCACGCCGCTGGTGCTCTCGGTACATACGGTGGTCAGTTTCGATTTCACGATCGCCATTCTGCCCGGTTGGCACTCGACCATTTTTCCGCCATACTTCGTCGCGGGAGCGATCTATTCGGGTTTTGCGATGGTGCTGGTTTTGGGTCTTCCGCTTCGCGCGGTCTACGGACTGCACAACCTCGTCACCGTGCGGCACTTAAACAATTGCGGAAAACTCATGCTAGCGACGGGCCTTTTTCTGGCTTATACGTATCTGATTGAGCCATTCACAGCCTGGTATAGCGGCAACGATTTTGAGATGTACACGGTCCATAATCGTGCGTTTGGACCGCATTCATGGAGCTTTTGGCTTGTCATCCTGCTGAATGTCGTCATCCCTCAGGCGTTGTGGTTCTATAAAGTCCGCACCCGGGTAGTCCCCCTGTTTGCCGTATCCATAGTGGTGCTGGTGGGGATGTGGGTGGAGCGCTTCATGATCATTGTGACGGCACTGGATCGCGATTTTCTGCCGTCTTCCTGGTCGAATTTTGTTGCGACCTTCTGGGATAACGCAACGTTTTGGGGTTCGATAGGCATGTTCATCGTGTTGTTCATGCTGTTCGTGCGCTTCTTCCCGATGATTCCGATGGCGGAAGTGCGCGAGTTGTTGCCGTTCTCGAAGCCTGGCGGAGGGACCGAGAAATGACCGAAAGCTACGTATACGGCACGGTCGCCGAGTTTGATGACCCCACTGCTCTGGTGGCGGCGGCGGATCAGGCAAAAAAGCAGGGCTACCGAATCATGGAAGCGTACTCTCCGTATCCAATCGAAGACCTGCACGAAATCATTCCTCGCCATAACTTCGTTCCACCCATCGTCTTGATCGGTGGATTAATAGGCGCCGCAACCGCGTGGGGCATGGAGTATTACATCGCAGCCATCGACTATCCGATTAACGTCGGAGGCCGCCCGCTGTATAGCTGGCCAATGTTCATTCCGATCTTATTCGAGCTGACGGTGCTGTTTGCCGGGACATTCGCGTTTTTCGGCACGTTGGCGTTGTGCGGTTTTCCGCGGCCGCATTTTCCATTGTTCAATTTGCCCGAGTTCAGCGGCGTGACGAGCAGCCGCTTCTTCTTTTGCATCGAGAAGCGCGATCCGCTGTACGATTCCGAGGGCACGGCCAGCTTTCTCCGAAGCCTTAATCCGATAGGAGTTTGGGAAGTTGAGGACACTTAAAGCCATCGCCGTACTATCGCTGCTCGTGCTGATGGCCGCGTGCCGGCAGGATATGCAGGACCAGCCGAAATATAAGCCGCTCGGCGCGAGCCGATTTTTCGCGGATGGGCGCGATGCCCGCCCCATTCCAACTGGAACCATTGCTCGCGATGAGTTGAACAACAACGACTCCTTTCACACCGGCGAGAACAATTTCGATTTTCTTGACACGATTCCGCTGAAAGTGGATTCGGCTCTGCTGCATCGCGGGCAAGAACGCTACAACATCTATTGCAGCCCATGCCACGCTCGTACAGGCGATGGCAACGGAATGGTCGCTCAGCGCGGAGTAAAGATCCCGGCGGATTTCCACACAGACCGATTACGCTCCGTGCCCCCCGGCTACATTTACCAGGTCATCAAAAACGGCTATGGAGCGATGGGCGATTACGGAGATCAGATTCCAGTGAACGACCGTTGGGCGATTGTCGCATATGTGAAAGCTTTGCAGCTCAGCAGAGACGCCACCTTGAGCGATGTGCCGGTGGATCAGCGTGACCATCTGAGCGCTACAACTCAGCCGCAGACGGGAGCGCCACGATGACGGCGGCCTCACCCTTCGATGTCTCGCCGGAATTGAAGCGGGACCTCCAGCTTGTGTTCACGCGCACGCTCGGCGCTGGGATCGTTCTGGGTATCGTTAGCATTATCGGCGCGATTCTCAGCCCTGGTGATTTTTTTCATTCATATTTGATGGGATATCTCTTCTGGCTCGGACTGACGCTCGGGTCCATGGGCATCCTGATGCTGCAGTATTTGACGTCCGGCGCCTGGGGAGTTATGACGCGCCGCGCGCTCGAATCCGCCAGCCGGACTCTACCGTTGTGCGCGATTTTGTTCATTCCCGTCGCGATTGGCATTCCGTGGCTTTACGATTGGGCGCACTCGGATCTGGTCAAGAGTATTTACGTTCTTCGGCATCGCGCAGTGTACATGAACCCCACCATGTACATCGGCCGAGCAATCCTTTTCTTCGTAGTTTGGCTCATCATCATGTATTTCCTGAACAAATGGTCTCTCGAGCAGGACGAGAGCGGCGGACTCGAAAAAAAGCTTGTCAGGCTGAGCGCTCCGGGACTTCTCATCTATGTGTTCACGATCTCTTACGCCACGATCGACTGGGCCGAATCCTTAGAGAACAATTGGTTTTCGACCATTTGGGGATTCCTGTTTGTGGCTCGGGAAGGTTTGGCGGCATTCGCGTTCCTGATTATTGTGATGGCGCTACTCTCACGAAGGGAGCCATTTTCCCGCATATTCAAGCCCAAGCACCTGCACGACCTAGGTAAATTACTGCTGGTATTCGTGATGTTATGGGCCTACTTTGAATTTTCTCAACTAGTAGTGGTCTGGTCGGGTAATTTGACAGATGAAATCCCGTGGTATCTGCACCGATTCGCGACCTCCTGGGGATGGCTCGGGGTCATGCTCATCGTGCTCGAGTTCATCGTGCCCTTTTTGCTTTTGCTTTCACGCCCGCTGAAGCGGAATGTGGTCGCACTTTGTTGCGTGGTCAGCCTCATTATCCTCATGCGATGGGTCGATCTGATGTGGATTGTCATGCCGCAGTATTACCAGCGCGGTTTCCGGCTGACGTGGATGAATATCGTGGTGCCGGCGTCTATCGGGTGTCTCTGGATTGCGGTATTCGTGTGGCAACTTCAGAAGCGTCCCCTGCTCCCCTTACAGGCGCCCAATCTTGAGAGGGCGCTCCAGCAAAGCGAGTAACAACATGGGGAACGATTCAGAGCGACATCTTCTGAAAGCGATCAAACGCTTGGTTGGGTTCACACCGCACGCGGCCGAGAGAGGCGGGGGCGTGGCGGTGAGCCCGCCCGAAAACGCGCCTCAAGAAGGCGAGCCGATCAACGAGGACACCGATTTCGAGCCTTCCGACATTGACGCACGAGGCACGTTTATTACTGGCATCTCCTGGCTGATTGGGATATGGATAGTCATCGGACTGGTCTATTTCCTATTCTCGTATCTGACTCATGAACGCGCCGTGAACAGCCCTCCTCCGCTGCCGATAGAGGCGCACGGCAATCCCCTGCCACCCGAGCCGAGGCTGCAACCGTCGCCTCACAAGGATTTGGAGAGGATGCGCGCGCGGGAGGACTGGCAATTGAGCCATTACTTCTGGCTAGACAAAGCAAAGGGTAAGGTTGCGATTCCGATCGACCGCGCGATGGATATCCTGGCCGCGCGCGGAATTCCGCCTCAAAAACAGCCGCCGGGTCTGGAGTTGTCGCAGCCGGAGGCCGGCACACGGCAGACGGGTTTCGAAGGAAAGGTGGCGCCGGAACCACGATGAAGTTCTTCATGAGCGCAAAGATTTCGACGATCTGTGTTCCTCTCGTGCTTACGCTGATGACAGGCGGGTTGTGCGCACAAAACGGTCCGAACCGGCCTCCCGACGTGAACGGAATCGGCATCGACCAAAAGCTAAACGCTCAGATTCCGCTCGACACGATGTTCCGCGACGAAAACGGGGCGTCGGTTCCATTGCGAAGCTTTTTTGGCAGCAGGCCTGTGGTGCTTGTGCCGGTCTATTTTCGCTGCCCTATGCTGTGCAGTCAGATCTTAGCCGGCGTGGTGGCGGGCTTACGGCCGTTGTCGCTGAGGCCGGGCCGCGATTTCGACGTGGTCGCTATCAGCTTCGATCCAGGCGACACACCGGCCGAAGCAACGTTGAAGCGCGCTCAGTATTCCCATAGTTATTCGAGCAGAGCCGGCGTCAAGGGCTGGCATTTTCTGGTGGGCAGCCAAGCGTCGATCACGGCGGTAATGCAGGCTATCGGATTTCACTACCGTTGGGATGCGGCCAACAAGATGTTTATCCATGCCAGCGGCGTGATGGTCGCCACTCCCGAGGGGCGCGTCGCACGTTATTTGTACGGGGTTATGTATGAGCCGAAAGATCTCAAATTCTCTTTAGTAGAGGCTTCTCATAACCGTATCGGCTCGGCGGTTGACAAGATCCTGCTCCTCTGCTACCACTACGATCCCAAAACTGGCAAGTATGGCGCGGCCATCCTCGGCTCATTGAAGATCGGAGCGATTCTCATCTTGATCATCTTGGGCAGCGCGCTATTCCTTCTTTGGCGCGGCGACCTCCGCAAATATCGAACCGAAGTGAAGGAAGAAGTTACACGCCTATGATCACGAATTTCCGATTATGGCCTGTATCGGCTTCCACCGTTTCGGGACCATTCGAGCTATTGTTCGTCGTGCTTCTCATCCTCTGCACGCTGGTGTCGCTGGGTGTCGCCGTCTTTCTGGTCTATTCTGCAATACGGTATCACCGCAAGAATGAAAACGAGCTTGGAAGCCAGAAACGTTACAACATTCCGATCGAGGTCGCGTGGACCGTCATTCCGTTCGTTTTGTTTATCTTCTTTTACATATGGGGCGCCAAGTTGTACTTCCATATGGAGCGGCCGCCCGACGACGCCATGAACATATACGTGGTGGGGAAGCAATGGATGTGGAAAATCCAGCATCCGGAGGGGCAGCGCGAAATCAACGAGCTACACATCCCAGTAGGGCGGCCGGTGAAACTCACGATGACCTCGGAAGATGCAATCCACAGTTTCTTTGTCCCTGCGTTCCGCACTAAACAGGACGTATTGCCGGGCCGCTACACTATGACCTGGTTCGAGGCGACGAAACCAGGGAAATATCACTTGTTTTGTTCTCAGTATTGCGGAACTAAACATTCGGGAATGATCGGTTGGATTTACGCCATGTCCCCGTCGGACTATCAGACCTGGCTCACGCAAGGCGCGCCGGAGGGCTCGCTGGCATCCGACGGAGAAAAATACTTTCATCAATTTGGTTGCGCCAATTGTCACTTCTTTAGCAGGCAAGGCCGTTGCCCGGATCTTCGTAATTTATACATGCGGCCGGTGCTACTGACAACAGGACAGACCATCACCGCGGACGACACCTATATCCGCAGAAAATTGCACGACCCCGACGCTCAGGTCCCTTGGGGGTTTTCGTCCGGCGTCATGCCGAATTTCACAGGCGTCGTATCGGAAGAACAAATACTCGCCATAATCTCGTACATAAAAGCACTGGGACCGCAGCCCGGCACACAAGAGCCGTCCGGCTCTGGCACTGCCCCCACGCAATACGGAACACGAAAAGGAATTGGCGGGCCAGGCGCGACATCCAATGCCGGTTCGCAGGTGGAGAAGCGCTGATGACCGAAGCAGTTGTGGAAACAACCCGAAGGAATTATCTCAATGAAACGCAGGGACTCCTTTCCTGGCTGTTGACGACAGATCATAAAAGAATCGCAATTCTTTACACGTTTTCGATCACCGCATTCTTTTTCCTCGGCGGTTTTTTCGCGCTCCTGATGCGTCTGGAACTGATAGAGCCGCGCAATTGGCTGGTCGATAGCGAGAC
Source organism: Bryobacteraceae bacterium (assembly GCA_025927575.1). Taxonomy (GTDB): domain Bacteria; phylum Acidobacteriota; class Terriglobia; order Bryobacterales; family Bryobacteraceae; genus KBS-96. Next base: position 25,111 of record JAICLJ010000053.1, read on the forward strand.
TTACAACAAGCTCTTCACAATGCATGGGATTATCATGGTCTGGTTTTTTCTAATCCCATCTATCCCCAATATTTTGGGCAACTTCATGATCCCGCTGGTGGTGGGCGCCAAGGATCTCGCGTTTCCCAAATTGAATTTACTCAGTTGGTACGTGTTTATGTTAGGTGGAACGGTTACTGTGTTCGCTTTGATCCGCGGCGGCGTTGATACTGGCTGGACATTTTATACGCCGTATAGCACCACCTACTCCACAAGTTACGTGGTTTGGGCGGCGGCTGGAATTTTTATTGCCGGCTTCTCGACAATCATGACCGCAATAAATTTCATTGCCACCATTCACCGAATGCGTGCTCCCGGGCTAACCTGGTTCAAGCTGCCCATTTTTATCTGGTCGATGTACGCGAATAGCGTGATCCTCGTCCTCAACACGCCGGTGCTGGCGATCACGTTGGTAATGATCGGAGTGGAGCGCATTGCGAAGGTTGGGATCTTCGAGCCGGCGCTTGGAGGAGATCCCGTTCTGTTCCAGCACATGTTCTGGTTCTATTCGCACCCGGCGGTTTACACCATGGTTCTGCCCGGTATGGCAGTTATCAGCGAGATCATCCCTGCTTTCTCGCGCAAGCCGATTTTTGGCTATAAGGCTGTTGCCTTTTCGAGTGTCGCCATCGCTGCGCTTTCTTTTCTGGTATGGGGCCATCACATGTTCGTAGCCGGTGAATCGGTATATGTCGCAATGGCCTTCTCTTTCTTCAGTTTTTGCGTGGCCGTTCCCTCCGCCATAAAGGTCTTCAACTGGACGGCGACGATGTATCAAGGGTCCGTATCGTGGGATACGCCGATGCTATACGCTATCGGTTTCATCGGCTTATTCACAATCGGCGGCATGACGGGACTGATGGTCGCGGTGCTAGGACTCGACGTTCACCTGCACGACACTTACTTTGTGATTGCTCATTTCCATTACATCATGGTGGGCGGAACTGTAATGGCATTTCTTGGAGGTGTGCATTACTGGTGGCCGAAGATAAGTGGGAAAATGTATCCCGAGGGGCTCGCGCGACTTTCTGCGGCGATCGTATTTTTCGGCTTCAATCTTACATTTTTCCCCCAGCTTATTCTTGGATATCTTGGGATGCCCCGGCGCTACTCTGCGTATCCGGAGGAATTTCAGATGCTGCACGTGCTTTCGACTGCCGGTGCGACGATATTAGGTGTCGGATACGTTTTACCGCTGTGTTACTTGGCATGGGCTTGGTATTACGGCAGACCTGCTGTGCCAAACCCGTGGCGAGCGACAGGTCTTGAATGGAAAACCCCTTCACCTCCACCCGTGCATAACTTCGAAGTCACGCCAGTGGTTACGACGAAACTACCGTACGACTACGAGGCGATGAAAGAGGAGCTTCAACTTGTCTAAATCGGCCTCACTAGCCTGCCGGGAGCAGTTCCGAACGCCTGAACAACAGCGCGAGACCTCAAGCGCCGGGATGTGGATCTTCCTGGCGAACGAAGTCATGATGTTCGGCGCGCTGTTCACCGCCTACACTGTTTATCGCGCCAGCCATCCGCAGGCCTTCGCGATCGGAAGCTCCGAGATGAACATTTTACTCGGGTCCATCAATACCGCGCTCCTGCTGACCAGCAGCCTGATGCTGACCTTCGCGGAGCATAGCGCGCAAGCCGGCAATCGCCGCATGATCGCCATCTTCCTCATTCTCACCATGGTCATTGGCTTGGTGTTTTTAGGCCTCAAATTCACCGAGTACTACCAGCACTATCAGGAACACAGGGCGCCAGGGGTCTGGTTCAGTGATCCAAGTCCGTATGCGAGCAGCATACAAATGTTTTTCGTCTTCTACTTCATCATGACCGGACTCCACGCAGTCCACATGATTATTGGAATCGGTATCCTTGCGGGGTTGTTGTTCCGTACTGTGATCGGCACAATGACCGCTGAATACCACTCGCCGATTATGTTCGGCGGGCTGTACTGGCATTTTGTCGACATCATCTGGATCTTTCTGTACGCAATCTTCTATCTCCCGGGGCTGCATCTATGAACGAGCCGGCGCCTTCGCTTAAGAAGTACATTTTTGCCTGGCTCGGACTGCTCGGGCTGACGTTGCTGACCACCCTGATTGCATTTGTAAACCTGGGCGTGTGGAGCACCGTGATCGAAATCGGGATTGCGACCATCATGGCTTCGATGGTGGCGGGCTTTCTCATGCACGCTTTTTACGAAACCAGATTGATCCAGATTGTCATCGCCACGGCGTTGATCTGGTTCTTGATTATGATGACGTTAACCCTAGGCGACTATATGACCCGCGGATGGCTGCCGTTCCCCGGCAAGTGAGTGTTTAGGCGCTGCCGCAACTGCAAGAAGCGTCAAGCCAGCTCCTCGCCATCCTGGCTTCATTTAAGGGCGTTTAATTCACTGGCTTGCTTTAACACTTGTTGAGGATTCAGGCCGCGCCGCTGGGCCATCTCGGCTCCCATCCGGGTTTTTTCGGTGTGCGGCAAAACGGCCGTCGCAAGCGGGAAAATACTTTCGTCTTCGAGCGGAAGGTGATGCTGATACAGTTCGGTCAGACGCGCCAGCACTTCCGTCAGACGGCCCGCTTCCTCATCCGCCAGCGTGCCGTCCGCAAGCCAGCGCCTACCCAGCCGGTCGACCTCATCGTGCCATGCGTTTGCCTGCACGTGATCGTCCTCAAGCTCCTGCATCTTTGCGAGCGCATCCTTCACTCGCTGCTCATCGATTTGCCGTAACCGGGGAAACAGGCTTTCTTCCTCATCGGCGGTATG
>JAICLJ010000002.1 GCA_025927575.1 Bryobacteraceae bacterium
CTTCGCCTGGACTCCACTCCGCTCAACCAATACTGTGATTCGCGGGGGCTACGGCATTTTTTATAGTGGACAGGAAATTCGGACAGCCGCGCCGTTGCAACTTGCTTACAATCTGCCATTTTATTATCAGCCCTTTTTTATCAGCGACGGAATCAGTCCGGCGCTTACCGTTGACCAGGGATTTCCGTCCGTAGATCCCGCCAATGCTGTAAATGCCCCAGTTACAAGCGTTGATCGCAGGTTAAAGACACCTTATTACCAGGAATGGAATTTTGCAATCCAGCAAGCCCTGCCGGCGGCCATGTCGGTTGAAGTCGCGTATGCGGGATCAAAGGGAACACATTTACAAGTACTAACGGATCAGAATCAGGCGATCGCTCCAGGGCCGGGGGATATTCAATCGCGCCGTCCATACCCTAACTACGGCCCGTTTGCCGCGATTCAGAATCGCGGTAATTCCACTTATCACTCTCTTCAGTTGAAAGTTCAAAAACGCTACAGCCAGGGATTGTCCTTTCTCAGCTCGTTCACTTATAGCAAAGCCATAAACGACTTACCGGAAATCTGCTGTGCCCAGCCGTATCCGCAGAACACTTACGACCTCCGCGCGGAGAAGGGCCCGGCGGACTTCGATCAGCGGCTTAGATGGGCACTGAGTTTTGATTATGAACTGCCTTTTGGGAAGGGACGCCAGTTCCTAACTAGTAACCGTCTGCTCGACCTTGCGTTCGGCGGGTGGCACTTAGGAGGCATTTATACGCTCGCGAGCGGATTCCCGTTCTCGGCGACGCTCGGCTACGATCCCTCTAATACCGGAGATCAAGGGCTGGTAAGGCCCAATCGTATTGGGGATGGCAACCTGCCCAGCGGACAGCGCAATCCGAATCTCTGGTTTGATACGAGCGCGTTTCCATTGCCGGCCGACTATACGTTCGGCAATGCCGGGCGGAACGTGTTGGTTGGACCCGGAGCCAACGTACTGGATGGATCCATTCGCAAGGAATTCGACGTGACGGAAGCTCAGAAGCTCGAATTTCGCGCAGAATTTTTCAACATGATCAACCACCCGAATTTCGCGCAGCCGGATGCATTCATAGATGACGGCCCTGGCGCCGCCGGGACGATCACGTCCTTGGCGATTCCGATGCGTCAGGTTCAGTTTGCGTTGAAATACCGGTTCTAATGCATTGCCTCGGGCTTGGCGCACCTATGTGTTTATGATTGGAACTGTTTCAGCCGTGCCGTTTCAGGCCCGTGAGAGATCCAATTCCAACCATGAAAATTTGCAAGCTGGGAAATCTTGCGCGCGCATGCGCATTCTTAGCGTTCGCGGCGATTGCCGGCTGGTGCGCCGCCGTGCCTGCCGTGCAATGGAGCGCCGCGGGGTCTCGGGCACCAAGCGGCTTGAGCCTGACGCCGGGCCCCAATTCGCACTGGCAAGTCGAAGTGATTTCCGGAACACCGGTCGCGCGGCTCGATCCGGCGCGGGATTACTACTCGCGAGCGGCTTTCCTGGTACACATTGACCGTCCCGTCGCGGCGCGCTCCTGGCTTCGCGTGCGATATCTCGACCGCGGCTATGGCCTCATCGCCGTCAGCTACGGCACCGATGGAGCACGGGGTGTTCCGCAGCCGAAACAGTGGGGTGTCGCGCGTTTGAACACCGGCAAGATCCGTGAGGCCGACTTCGAGCTTGACCCCGCGATGCTTCGCCATTCACGAAGCGCGGCGACGGATGTCGACTTCCGGATCGAAGGTTTGCCGTGGCTCGTGTCACTCACGCTCACGGAAAACGAGCCGCCGCACAGATCGGTCCCCGATGTGCCGTCGGCCATTGACTTTCGCGTGCCCGGCCAGCGCGTGATGAGCGCCGGAGCGGACGCCGATTCTCCAGAAGACATTGACGATGCTCTGGCAAGCCTGCGCAATCTGCTCCCGCTTGCCCGCGCTCTCGGTTTCAACGGCATCGAGAGCTACGTGAAATGGGGTTTTGTCGAGCGCTCACCCGGAGTGTTTGATTGGAGTTATTACGATGCGGTAGTCGCCGAAGTGCAAAAGCACGGATTGAAATGGTTCCCACTGCTGATCGTGGGTTCCGCCTATGCGCTTCCGGACTGGTTTTATCACTCGTCCGAACATACCGGCTATGAGTGCCTGGAGCATCATATCGGCAACGACATTCCGAGTATCTTCAATAGAAATCAGGACAAATATGTTCAGCGGTTTCTGAAAGAGTTCGGCAAGCACTACGCCAGCCGCGGCATCCTGCTCGGGGTGCGCCTTGGTCCCAGCGGTAATTACGGCGAGGCCCAGTATCCGGCCACCGGGAATTGGGGTTATCACCGCAAGCCCCTGCACACACATCTGGGCTTCTGGGCGGCCGATCCATCGGCAGTGAGCGCGTTCCGAAAGGCGATGGAGGAACAGTACTCGGATATCGCGGCGCTCAATCATGCCTGGAGCACCGAGTACACGTCATTCGACGAGGTAACGACGTTTCTCCCCGTTTCCGCTCGCGATGCACGCATGCGACTCGATTTCGCCAATTGGTACATGGATTCGATGAGCGCCTGGTGCGCGCGCTGGGCAGAATGGGCGAAGGCGTCGATTCCCCATACGCAGATTTACCAATCGTCGGGAGGATGGGGTGCTGTTAGCATCGGCACCGACTATACAGCGCAGGCGCGCACGATGGGGAAAATGAGAGAGGGGATCCGGCTCACCAACGAGACCGATGAGTATCCATTGAACTTCACGAACACTCGCATGGCTGCTTCCGCGGCGCGGTTTTATGGAGCGAGTATCGGCCTCGAACCTGCCAGCGTTGGTACGCTGCGCGGCGTGATGGGTAGGCTGTTTAACGCGGTGAGCAACGGCGCGGACCACCTGTTTTACTACTACAATCATCTTCTGGGCCATGATGGTACAACTGAGGCGTGGATCGAGAACGCTTCGGCGCTGGACGAGCGTGCGTTGCCCGTTATCGACGTCGCTGCGTTCTATCCCGACACCTCAATTCGGCTGCACGGCGAGTTGCTTCGCTATCTTCGCGCATCCGCATGGATCCCTCGCGCCGAAGCGCTCCGCGCCGTTACCGACTATGATTACGCCAGCGAGCAGATGATTCTCGATGGCGCGCTTTCCCGCTTCCGCGTGCTCGTTTTCCTCTGGGGGAATGAGACGGAGCGGCCGGTGCTCGAAAAGATCGATGCCTGGGTGCGAGGTGGCGGAATTGTCATCTATCCTCTGCGCCTGCAACTCCGTGAAGGATTGCTCGGGACGGTGGAAGGCGACCGCTCGATCTCGGCGCGCTGGCGAAACGGAGCTACAGGGAAGGGTCGGGTCATCTACTTCGAGGGGCATCCGAGCATCCCGAATTACGCAGCGTTCCTCGCTGCGGAGCTGCGGAAATTGCCACTAAGGCCGCGTGTTCATCAAGCGTTAGAGATGCAGCGGCCATCGAGTGTGTACTGGAGCGTACTCGCAAACGGAAGCCTCGCGCTGTTCAACTTCGATGACAATGCAGCCGCAATCCGTCTCGCTGACAGTCGCGCGATCTTGTTGAAACCTTACGAAGTGAAGCTGGTCAGCGCAGACGGCCCGCTGAATGCGCTGACCGAATAAGACCCCTATTTGGGGAAGCCCGGCTTGCGGACTGGTTCTACGAGGCAAGCCGGCATTGCCCAAAATCCGAATGTCGGCGCGTACGAGTTACTAGCTTGCCTTGCCGGTATCGGCTTTTAACGGCTTCGGTGAACCTTGTTGAGCAGCGAGAAGGTCGAGCATATCGTTCGCATGCTCCTCCTCGTTCGTCAGAATGCCCTCCATCATCACGCGCGTGGTGGGGTCTTTTTCGGCGAAGAAGCGAATCAGCTCGCGATAATGATCGCATGCAATTCGTTCGGCGACTAGATTTTCTTTGATCATGTCGATGAGATTACTTCCCTCAACATATTGCGATGCAGATCGTGTCGCCAATCCTTCCGGATTGAAGTTGGGGGTTCCGCCAAGCTGGTTGATGCGCTCGGCGACGGCCCTCATATGATCCTGCTCTTCTTTAGCGTGTTGTTCGAACTCCTGTCTGACGGACGCGCTCGATACGCCCGTAGCGGCCACCGCGTTCATCGTGTAGCGAAGAACACAAACGATCTCAGTGGCCAGCACGGTTTGCAGGATGTCAACCGTTCGGTTAACGTCTCCTTCATAGTTGGATGTGACCGGACCTTGGTCTATATTCGCGCGGGCCTGGGCTCGCAATGTCTTGACGTCTGTGAGGAAGGGCTGCTCTTGTGCCATACAATCATTCTCACCTATGGAGGCAAACCGAAACCGGACTAACGGGCCCGTTAAACCAACGAGGGAAGATAGATCGAATTCCGGTCAGAAGTGCCTTAAGGCCGAGTTCAATCCTCCGAAAGGTCGGCTGCGTACGCCAACCGCTTGCCACTCGCGATCAGCTTCAGGTCTCTGACAGGGCAAATGCGCTGCATGACATCTTCAACCCGGCCCGGGTAATCCTCATTCGGATTATAAATGCGGAGTTTCGCATCCGTGTCGCGGTGACGGTAGAGGGACGACTTGCCGAGCTTGAAGGCTACCTCGGCAATTCCGGCACGAATGGTTGGGAAGCTGTACTCCCCATTAGCCCAACCGAAAATGTTGTTGTTCTTGAATGCCTTGCCGCCGCTCGATTCGATGATGGAAATACTGGGCAGCAGGCGCCAATCGAGGTTGTTGTCGTCCGCCACCCGGATGAAATCTTCCGCAAGATTCTTAATCGGACAATGCAGCTTACTGAAGAACCGCTGTAACCGGACTGTTCGAGGATCGGCCGGTTTGGCGACGTCCTGGCGGGGCGGAGCGGGTCTGACGGGTGCGGGATGGTTCATTCGTACCGCTGTCACCGGGACAGCCAAAATTCCGGCTATCACCAACAGATTCTTCGATACAGAAAATTTCACTCGCTTCGATACTCCTTAGTCCTGAAATGTAAAGCTCGCGAACTCAGGCGGGGGAAGGATTGAAAAGCCGAGAGGACGCGGTCGGGTTGAAGCCTGCTGGCTACGAGGGGCAGCGACTATAACCAAAACGCATAGGGGCATTGTATCAGATTTATACGACAAATCCAGCTTGAAATTCCGAAGCGTGCCGCAGGGAAGGTTGGCTCCAGAGAGAGGACGGAAGTACCGGTATTGCGCGTTCGATGCAGGGCAGTCACGGGTTTTACATTTTTTTATCTAGTTTATTTTCATACGTATAGCGGGATGTGCCGCCGGCCTCGACGATCCGTGACTGCTAGCTTTGTGTGCGTAACAGCATAGGTTGCGCAGAGATTACGAAGCACATGGGACGAATGATCAGGTTGAAAGATGACGAGCAAGGCCCGGCCGAGGGGGGGCGACCGGGCGGGAGGGGTGGCAGCCTCACATCTGTCGGAAGAGGCGAGCGCCGATCGGGTCCGGAGTTAAGAAGAAGCGAGAAGCCGAGGACGGGTCCCGACGGCGAGTATTACGAACCAGCGGCTCGAATGCAGGCGCCCAGCTTCGTGAAGAAATTCCGGCGGCGAATACAAGGTTTCCTTTGGAACCGGGCAGAGAAGCAAGGCGTGGCCGATTACTTGAAGATGATGGACGCGGAGCGTGAGACGGCAAAACGGGCTGTGCAGAAGCGGCCGAAAGAAGTCCGTGTGCTGTGGGTTCACGAAGAGGCGAAGGAACAGTGACGACCTGGCGCGTTAGCTTCGACCCGCTGCCTTCGCAACGGGCGTTCGTCAACTGCGCAGCGCGGTTCAAAGGTTTCTCCGGGCCCGTGGGCGCAGGCAAAAGCATGGCGCTGTGTTTTGCCGCGTTCCGGCTGGCAACGAAAAATCCGGGCTGCCAGGGTCTGCTGGGCGCCCCGACCTATCGAATGATGAGGGACGTGACGCAGGTGGCGTTTTTGCGCTTGCTGGATGAAAGCGGTGTTCCTTACGAGTTTCACAAGTCGGAGAACACTATTCGGATTGAGGAGATCGATTCCGAAATTCTGCTTCGCTCACTAGATGAACCGGAGCGCTTGCGCGGGACGAACCTGGCTTGGTTCGGAATCGATGAGCTGACATTTACGACGGAAGAGGCGTGGACGCGTCTGGAGGCGAGGCTTCGCGAACCCAGGGCGCGGCGGCTATGCGGGTTTGGCGTTTGGACCCCGAATGGACATGACTGGGTGTACCGGCGGTTCATCAAATCGACGATTCCAGGATATGCGTGCGTTCGGGCAAAGCCGCAGGAGAACAAGTTCATACTCGAGGCCAATCCGGATTTCTATCAGCGGCTTGAGCATAGCTATGATCCCCGGTTTTACCGGCAGGAAGTGCTCGGTGAATATCTGAACATTCTGCAGGGGCGGGTGTATGAGTGCTTCGACCCGGAGCGAAATCTGGCGCCCGCCACTTACGATCCGAGGCAGCCTCTGCATTGGAGCCTCGATTTTAACGTGACGCCACTCTGCTCCGTGCTGGCGCAGAGGCGCGGCGAGGCGCTGTACGTTGTGGACGAGATTTCACTGCAGAACGCGACAGTGAGCGACGCGGTGGATGGGTTGAGGAATAAGGTGGCCAATCTCGGTGCGCCGATCGTGATCACCGGGGATGCGAGCGGAAGGCAGCGATCGGTAAGCAGCGCGGGCGATGCCTACAGCGAGCTGAGGCACTACCTGAACAAAGCAGGGTTTCGCAACTACACAATGCGGATTGCTTCGCATAACCCGTCGGTGTTGCAGCGAGTGAAGCTTGTCAACGCTCAAATGCTAGATTCGCGCGGCGGCACGAATTTGTTTGTGGATCCACGCTGCAAAGAGTTGGTGAAAGACCTTGAAGAGGTCTTGTTCAAGCCGAATGAAGGCGTGATCGACAAGGCGAGAGACCCAGCGAGAACGCATATCTCGGATGCGCTGGGCTATCTGGTCTGGGAGTTATTCGGCGAGAAGCAGACCGTGGGCGAGATGAATAAGAGGTTGTTCTAGGGTGTTCAGAGTTGCGGCAGACCAGTAGAGGGGAAATGAATATGTTTGATATCGACAGGGAGCATCCCGAATACCGACAGCGAAAACAGATGTGGCGCTGGTATCGCGACTTGTATGCCGGCGGCCAGCAGATGAAGGACAACGCGGCCGAGTACCTGACGCGCCGGCAAAGGGAGCCGCTGGATGTTTATGGCGAACGGCTGCTGCGCGTCTTCTATGAGAACCATATTGGATCGATTGTCGACTGGTATGCGGCTACTCTGTTTCGCCGTGAACCGCTGATTGGTTTTGAGGGCGAAAGCGAATTCGGCCGCGCCTTCTTTTCGAACTTCTGCGACAACTGCGATTTGAAGGGAACCGGACTTACGGATTTCTTCCGGCAGTGCTTTATCGACACGTTAGTCGGCGGAACAAGCCATATCTTAGTAGACTTTCCGCGATTAGACCGGCAGCCAGTGAACCGCGCGGAGGAGGAAGCCGCGGGCCTATCGCGGGCTTACCTTTCGCGGCACCGGGCCGAAGAATTGATCAACTGGAGCAACGACGAACAAGGGCAATACGAGTGGGTGGTGCTGCGCAGGACGCAAAAGCGGCAACCCAGCGTCGAGAGCGCCGAAATTGTAGAAGAAACCTATTGGTACTACTTCGACAAGCAGACGTTTCGTGTTTACCGGCGGGAGCGGCGCAACGAGCAAGGCCAGGCCGAACTGGTGGCTGAAGGTCCGCACGGTCTGGCGAAACTAGAGCGAGTGCCGCTATTTACGATGCGGACAAGCGAAGGGCTCTGGTTGATGAACAAATCGGCGCTGCTTCAACTGGAGCACTTCAACAAATCGAATGCGCTCGGGTGGGCCATCACGATGGGGTTGTTCGCGATGCCGGTGATTTATTCGGACCGGGCGTGGAACCAGATAGTTGGGGAATCGTATTACATCCAGCTTGGCGCGCAGGACCGCTTCGGGTGGACGGAACCGGAGGGAAAAGTCTACCAGATTGCAGTCGATAACTTGTCGCGGCTGCGGGATGAGATCTATCGCGTGTGCTACCTGTCGCAAGCGTCGGGTGAGCTATCGGGCGGCCAGTCGCAATCGGCACTTAGCAAAATGCGGGACTTCGCGATTACGAACGAAGTCCTGCGTTCGTATGGCGATGTAGTGAAGGACACGGTGCGGAAGGTGCTGGAGGCGATCAGCATTGCTCGTGAAGATGGCGTCACAGTATCAGTTTCGGGACTTGACGAATTCGATGTCGGCGATTTCGGAACTGAGCTGAAAGATGCTCAGACACTGCTGCAGCTCGGGATTGATTCGCCGACGCTCAAGCAACAGATCCATCAGAAGCTGGCTTTGAAGTATCTGTGCGACGTCCGCCAGGACGTGAAGGAACAGATTGCGAGCGAGATCGAGGAAGCGGTGGGAAAGCAAATTGAATAGGCAGCGGGCGAGGCATGCCTCGCTCCTACAGAGACCCTGCGCTGTGGAAAGAACTGAGGAGTGTATGTCCGAACAGATTGAAAACGAAGAGACAGTATCAACGCCCGGCATTCGCGACGTTGTGCGAGACGTGATTGAGGAATTTGTCAGAGCCGAGCAGAGCAAAGCCGAGCCGGCTTACAAGACGGAGCTGCTCGAAGAACGCAGAAAGCGAGAGGCTTTGGAGACGCGCCTGAATCATCTTGTAGAAGAAAACAAACGAGCCCAGGCCGCCGTCGAAGAAGCGGACCGGCATTCGCAGATCCGGGCGGAGCTGCAGCGGATGGGCGTGTCCAAACTCGACCTGGCGTTTCGAGCGGTGAAGGACGACATCATCCGGGGCGAAGACGGGCGATTGATCGCTCGCGACGCCCAGGATCAGAAGCCTGTGAACGAATATCTGCGAAAGTTCGTCGAAGAAAATCCGGAACTGCTGCCGGCCCGTATCGCGGGCGGAAGCGGGGTGCATTCCACAACGCGCAACGCCGTTGCGAACACCCAAACCGTCGTGGATATCGACAAGATCAAGCCGGGCATGGGTAAGGACGAGCTGGAGCGGATTCGCCAGGAAGTGGCGCGGTTCGCGGCGCAAAGTTTGCGGGGGGCCTAGAAGCACGTCGGCAACCTCACGAGAACGCCCGAAGGGGCGTATGAAGGGCTGAGCCGTAGTCGTTAGGACGAGCGGCAACAGCTTTTTGGGTCCCGGAATAAAGGGACCTGCAGAGCCGCGCAGAAACGCGGCGCAGTACACGGGCAGCTTCGGCTGCCCATTTTTATTTAGGAGAGATATGTCAACCATTACATCTGCCAATCTGGCAAATGCGATCGTCAAGCTAGTGGCCGCGGACGCATTGCCGGCACTGGTAAGCAATCTGGTCATGGGCAACCTGGTAAACCGGGACTACGAGCCGGTGCTTGCCAACGCCGGTGACACGGTCAACGTACCGATTCCACCGACCCTGGTGGCCAACAACATTGCCGAAGGCGGTACGGTTACGCCGCAGACCCCGAACCTGGGGAATGCGCAGATCGTTCTGAATACGCATGCCGAGGCGACCTTCCAGATTCCGGACGTGACGAAGTGCCTGGCTGTTCCCGACCTGATGAAGGTCTACATGCAGCCGGCCGTTGTTGCGATTGCGGAAAAGATTGAGGGCGATCTGCTGAATCTGTACAGCAGTTTCTCGGCGAACACTCCGGTGGGCACCGCCGGCACGGCAGTCACGGAAGCGACGATTGACGCGGCGGAGACGGCGCTGTTCCAGGCGAAAGTTCCGGCCAGCGAGCCGAAGTATCTGGTGGTCGATTCGTCCACCTATTCGCAGATTCGGCAGATTCCGCGATTCAGCGAGTATTATTCGGCGGGCGACGCGGGTTTGCGCGCTCTCGTCGAGGGCAATGTCGGCAAGATGAAGGATTTCTTTATCTTCCGTTCGCAGCTTGTTGCGAAGACCGGCATGAGCACGGTGAACGTTCACAACCTCGCTTTCAGCCGCGATGCAATCGGGCTGGTTCTTCGCCGGCTTCCTCAGCCACTGCCTGGTACCGGCGCGATCGCGGAGTACGCCGAGATGGGGAATTTCGGAATTCGCGTGGTGATGAGCTACCAGCCGAATACCTTGTCGCAACAGTTCACGGTGGATGTGCTGTACGGCTGCGGCGTATTGCGGAACAACTTTGGCGTTCAGGTGAACAGCTAATTACAAAGTGGGGGGCGAGTCGATCTCGCCCCCTGAAAGATTGTTGCGCAAAAGCAAGGAAGAGGCGGCCTGCGAGGCCGCCGCAGGCCGAGGGCCTGCCCCACCCGTTTCGTGCGAGCGAGTACACGGTTCCGAGGATTAGAAGAGGAAGCTATGGACTTACGACAGTTTTACAAGAAGATACGCGATGTGGAAGCGACGATTCCAGACCAGTTCCCGTTTGTGGTCAGCCTGGAAACTTCGGATGGCGGAAAGCCTGGCGTGATTACCGAGGCGCCTCGCTATCAGGCTGCCCGAATGATCGTTGAGGGAAGCGTGAGGCTTGCATCCGAAGAGGAGAAGCAGGTTTTTCTTGAACAATGCGGGGCCGCGCAAAAGGCCGCTGAGGAAGTGGAAGCGGCCAGGCGTCTGCACTGGAGTTTGTTTGCGGGCCATGAAGCGCGGCCGCCGGTGACGCCCCAGCGGCCTTCTAAGAAATAGGAATAATGCCATGGCTCTCTTCAACGATGCAGGATTGATCGGGATTGCAGACCTCGAGGCTTACGAAGTTAGCCTGAGCAAGGTCGCTTCGACGCACGGCATCAATATAGATACAAAAACGGCGATGACGCTGGACCAGGTTGGCGACCGGCTTCTGCAAAGACTGGTGCGAGCGGGAGCGGCGGATTCGCAGTGCGTCGATTCCGTCTTAAGTGGAGCCGCCTCGATCTACTCCCTGCCGCCGCAGCAAGGCTGGCTATTCACACTCAGCAATGTAGTTGTTACGCCGCCGCTACGCCGCTGGATCTGCTTTGAGGTGCTCTCACAGATTTTCGCGGAAGCATACAACACTCAGCTAAACGATCGGTTTAAAGGCAAGTGGACCGAATACATGGCGCGGTCGGCCGATGCGGAGTATAGCGTTTCGCAGTTGGGAATAGGCGTCGTTCATAATCCGCTCGCGCGGCCCGCGGAAGCGCAGGTGACGGTAGGCGCGGGATCGATTTCCGCAGGAATCGTCGTGGTGCAGACCGCGTGGGTGGATGGTCGCGGAAATGAAGGGGCGCTGAGTCCGCTCGTGCCGGTTACCTTGTCCGATTCATCTTCGATCACGGTCGAGATAGCCAACGGCGTGAATCAATCGCCGGCGTCGGCTAGTGGTTGGAACGTTTACATCGGATGGGACGGCGCGGGCCCATCCCGCCAGAATCTGGCGCCTCTCGCGAAGGGCGAATCCTGGCCGACGCCAGGGACAGGCTTCGTGTCCGGCCCTGCGCCTCTTAATGGGCAAGAACCGGAATTCTACATTGTGGATCCACACAAGCTGAGGAGGGGATAGCCGATGGCGCCGATCACATTGCAGGCGGCACAAAAGGTAGCCGCTCTGTTCACGAATAACTCCGCTATCGAAAGTGAAGTGAACTCAATTGCGACGGGGAGTTCCTACATAGTGCCGGTGATCCCGGCATCGCAGGTCTATCTCACTTCAACTTCGATAAATATGGCAGACGTGCAGCAACAACTGGCTTACCCGCGAATCAGCGTGTTCTGCAGCCGCTTGGTCAATCAGCACCGCGAGAAGTTCCGGTCGCTTTCCGGAACGTTGGCGATCACGGTGGAGATTGCGGCGACGGCGGATCTGATCGATCTTGTCGAGTACTGGATGCACTACTACGTCGAAGCGGCGAGCAACATTCTTCGGAGGGGCGCCGGGGACATGGGAGACGGCGTTTTTTTTCCGGGCACATATCAAGTTGACGTTCAGCTCGCTCAGATAGGGGGCAGCGGCTTCCTGCAATTGGCGCAGGTGACTTGCGAACTGGGCGTGAGCCGCAATTAGGAGGTTGCAGAATGGCAAACTATATCTCGTCAAACGCGAATCGGTTCTATGCGGCGATTGAGCCTTCGTACGGGCAAGCGGCTCTTGTGTCCGCGGCAAACCGGTTTCCCGCGGTAAGCATGATGATCCAGCAAGGATTGGAACAGAGCCGCCGGCACGATAAGACCGGTTCACGGACTTTTAGAGGAACTCCGAAGACATCTCGCCGCGTCACTGCCTTTGAAACACAAACGTATCTGACCTCATGGAATGGAACGGGATCGCCCGCTTACGGGCCGCTGTTCCAAGCAGCATTCGGAGGACAGCCGTTGCTGAACGGCGGGTTGACAATCCAGAGCATTCCACAGGCCGCGGCAATCCAAACAAACGCTCCGCATGGCTTAACTGTAGGGTCCGCAGTGTCGTTTAATAATGAGATCCGGTTTGTAGCGAGTGTGGTGGACACGCAAACAGTTCTTCTGAATGCGGGATTCAGCGCCACGCCTTCCCCCGGTTCCGGCTTAACTCCGGCGATTACCTACCGGTTATCGACCAATTTGCCGAGCTTGACCCTGTACGACTATTGGGACCCAATCACGGCGGTGCAGCGAGCGGTGGTGGGCGTTGCCGTGGATACCCTCGATATTTCGGTGAACGGCGATTTTCACGAGTTTACGTTCCGGGGGCCGGCTGCCGACGTTCTGGACTCGCAGACGTTCGCCGCAGGAACGGCGGGACTCAGCCAGTTTCCAGCGGAGCCGCCCCTTGGCTCGTTCGATTACTCGCTGGTGCCAGGCCACCTGGGGCAAGCGTGGATTGGCGCGCCGGCGAATCAATTCTTTACTCTCATCACGGCGAGCGTTCGTCTCAACAACAATCTCGCGGCGCGGAATCGCGAATTCGGAACGGCGATTCCGCGAGGGATCTCGCCGGGGGCCCGCCATGTATTAGCTCATCTCAGCGTGTTAGCGCAGGATGACGCGCAGACAACGGGCCTCTTTCAGGCGGCTCGATCGCGAACAGCGCTTCCAGCCATGTTGCAGTTGGGACAACAACAGGGGCAGTTGATGGGCATTTACATGCCGAGTGTAACCCCGGAGCTTCCGCGCTACAACGATGGGCAGCCGGAGCTGCAGTGGGACTTTCAGAATTGCCAGGCACAGGGACAAGCCGATGATGAGATCTTTATCGCGTTTGCATAGGCCCGTTCGATTCGAGAGCTCGCGCTGGTTCGACAGCGAGACGGTCGCGGGAGTTCGCTTCGCTGTAAGAAAGCCGTCGCTTGGGCAGCGGCTCGAGCTTACTCGCCGTGTTCACGAACTAACGCTGCGGCATGAATTTCTGAAAGCCGGCAGCGAAACGGAAAAGCTGGAAGAGGCGCTCGGCGAACTGATGGTTCAGCAACTGTATATCGAGTGGGGCCTTAAGACAATCGAGGGACTCGAAATCGATGGCGAACCGGCAACCCCTGCGGCGCTGATCGACAGCGGGCCCGAAGAGCTTGCAGTCGAAATCGCATCCTGTGTCGTTCGCGAGTGCGGATTGACTGAGGACGAACGAAAAAACTTTTAGTCGCTTTCCACTTCCAGCGTTCAGGCCGGGCCGCATGGAATTGCGACGATTGCAGGCGACGCGGCCTGGTCGAGTTACGAAACTGCGGATTTCAGCGCGAGGGAGCCATGGCCCGGAATACACCGGTCTGGGCGCGCGGCGGCGTGTCAACGACCCAGTGCCCTAAATCGCTAATTTCGGCCGAGAGCCTGGTGTTTCTGGAGGAGTTCAACATCTGGGGGCGATTCGGGTGCGGAGATGCACGGCGGATGAATGCCCGAGTGGCTGATGCCATCGCTCTGCTTGAAGACGAGTTGAAGCGGGAAGTTGAACGAAGCGCTGGTGAATAGGGAACAAGGCACGCCTTATCCGGGACAAGCACCAGGAAACTGGCGGGAGGACGGTCATGAAGAAGAAAACGAGTTCAAGTTCATTTAAGACGTCATTAACAAAACTAACTGGTTCCGGGTTCACCGGGGGTAAGTTGAGCGGCTTGTCGAAGTCGGCCAGGTTGTCGCAGGGCATCAATTTCGGAAAGGCGCCTAACAGCGCGACGCTGGCTCCCAATTCGAGTTCGAGCGGAGGATGGCAAAAATATGCTTCGCAACTCGCTTCCGGCGGTGCTGCCAGCATTCTAACGGGCAGCTATGGAACCGGCACTTTCGGAGGATTCGGCCTCGCCCCGATCGTTTCCGGAATTCTCGGACTCTTGGGGAGCAAGCATAAAAACCCGCCCGTACTTCAGCCTTTCAGTCTGCCGGGCCCGAGTCATCAGACCGTTCACCTGGGAGGCGGCAACTCGAGCGCAAGCGGGCCAAGTAGTGTCGTGCATGTGCACGTAAAGGCGATGGATTCGCAGTCGTTCATGGACCGCTCGAACGAGATTGCTAACGCGGTTAAGAGCGCGATGTTGAATTCGCATTCACTCAACGACGTGGTTTCGGAGGTCTAGATGGCAACCTTTCCCGTTTTGTCAACCGGAGCTGTCGGACAGTATCCGATGGCGAGAGGGGTCAGCTACAACGTGGAGGTCATCCGCTTCATGGACGGCTCCGATCAACGATACCTGACACGCGGTAAGCCGTTACGGCGATGGCTGATCAAACTGGATCAATTGACCGAGGCGGAACTTGGGCGACTGGAGCAGTTTTTCGACAGCGCGCAGGGGAACTTTGAGTCATTTGATTTCCTTGATCCTTTCAGCGGGATGCCTATTCCGAACTGCCGGATTGCGAATCCTTACCTCCTGACGGAGTATGTGGCAGCAGGAAGTGGAAGCGCCGCGCTGATGGTGGAGGAGTCAAGTGTCTAATATGTTTTTCCCACAGCTTTTGACTGGAGCGCTCGCGCAGTATCCCATCAACCGGACCAAGTTCATGCATACGGTTGTGAACAGCATGGAGGACGGATCGAGAATTTCGTATTTCGATCCGGACGGCTCGACCTTAATTTGGAATCTAACTTACCTGGGATTGACTCAAGGAGAGGTGGACGCGATACAGTCTCTTTTCGACGGGTGTTGCGGACCGCTTCGCGCGTTTACCTTCATCGATCCGACTGCCAATCTCCTCTCTCCGATGTGGCAGCACTCTCCCCTGATTACTTTGCAGGGATCAGCGTACACGAACCGGTCGAACTCTGTCCTGGAAATAAGCCAAACGTTTGCGATACCCGCCGGATATCAATATTGCCTTTCAGTTGCAAGCGGTGAGACAAACGGCACGGGTGAATCGGTTGCATTGATCCGGCGAGGGCCGAATACCCAGCAGCGCAATCAGTTGCCTGTCGCACAGGGTCAGATGGTCAGCAGTGGAGCACTCGCCGACAGCGGCGTGGGCTTCACGGTAGCTATCGAGCTGCAGCCAGGGCAAGTGTTTGATTTGGGCCAGGCCCAACTTGAAGCACAGGTGGCACCCTCGGACTTCCGGCCGGCTTCGAACCTGGGCGGGATCTATCAAAAAGCGCACTGGGCCGTGAACGAACTTCTGTTTCAGGCCGACGCACTCGATTCCTTTAGTGTGAATTTCACGATCGAGACATACGCATAGGATTTCAAATGTCGACTATCAACGTAGTGAAAGAAATGGCGGAGGCCGACAGCCCCCTGCTGCTCTTCGAATGCCTGCTGCCGAATGGAGCTTACCAGCGCGTGAGCACGCAGACGATTGTGTTCGCCGGCAACATGTACTCGGCTCGGGTGCTGAAGCACAATCTATTTACGCTTCAGCTCTCCGCAGACGATGCGATGGACGGCATGGCTCAGCTTTCGCTTACGCTGGCGAATGCCGACTCGGCACTCTCGCAGATTCAGTCGACCGCGGGTTGGAAGGGGACACAACTCACGGTGTATTTCGTGTTCGCGGATCTGGTAACGGGAACCACGACGACCGAAAGCACAATTCTATTTCGCGGCCTTGCCGGCGATCCCGACGAAATCGGCGAAGACACGATGAAGATCAGCTTCGCGAATAAACTGAGTCTGCTTCGAGTGGGTCTTCCGGAGATTCGGATTCAGCGCTTGTGTCCCTGGAATTTTCCGACGACGGCCGGGCAGCGCACCGCGGCAGGTACAGGCGATAAATATTCGCGTTATTTCCGATGCGGCTATTCCGCGGACGTTTCCGGCGGCTTCGGGAACTTGAGCGACGGCCAGCCATTCACCACGTGTGACCACACGCGCGCAAGCTGCGAACAGCGAGGGATGTTCAGCAAGGATAGCAGCGGCAAAGCGACGGCGCGATTTGGCGGATTCGAATTCGTTCCGTCGAGCACGCTGGTGCGCGGGTACGGGCAAAAAACGGCGCAGCCGGCCGCCGTCCTCGACAATTCGGCGAAGTACAACGACTATGTGCCGATGGTCTATGGCACGGGCTGGGTAGCGGCGCCGGTTATTCTTGCGCGAAACGACGGCAACCTGACGCACATGGAACTGCTGCTCGGATCTGGATCAATCGATAGTGTGTTGAAGGTAATCGTCAACGATATTGAGATCCCGCTGGCGGTCTCAGGTGCGGACATGACCGGAACCGGCTGGTACAACATCGTGACGCCGGGGACCGCGCAGGGATCGTTCAATTTAGACTTCGTCGATTCCGACAATCAACCGGTGGGCGATCCATACGGAAGCGTTGCTGTGATTTCGGTGGTTGTGCCGAACAGGATCAGCGGCGGCGGAAGCCTGCCTCACGTGGAAATCCTGATGCAGGGTCTGCATCTGGATCGCTACAACCTAGATGCGAGTTTTCGGGATACTACGTTTACAAACAATCCGGCCTGGATCATTCTGGATATTCTGAGGCGCGCGGGTTGGTCTCGGAGCGACATCAACATAGCGAGCTTCGCGAGCGCGGCCGCGTATTGCGACGAGCTGATCGCGACAACCGACATCAATGGCAATGCAATCCATATTGCCCGATATCGATGCAACCTGATTCTAACGAAACGCAAGAGCGCGGCGGACGTAATCCGGAGCGTCCGTGTCGCGTGCGGTTTAATGCTGCGATATGGCGCAAGCGGGCTACTGGAACTGCTACCGGAAACTTCGCTCGCACTACAGCATCCGACACTGCCCGATGGAAGCAATGTTGTGGAAAGTGTGAATGGGGGCTGGCCCGCTTATGAATTCAGCGACGGCTCAGGGATGTCCTCGGGGATCGCACGGAATCCGGACGGAAGCTCAACGGTACGGCTGGTTTCGAAAGGGATCTCGGAAAGTTCGAACCGGCTGACGGTGGAATTCCAGGATGAAGCGAACGAATATCAGCAGGACACGCTTTCGGTACTAAGCGACGACGATCAGGCGCTCATCGGATATGAAGTCGGCAGCACGTCGACTGCGTTGGGTCTACCAAATTTCAACCAGGCGCTGAGGATCTTGAGCCGGCAAATCGGAAAGGCGACAAAAGGAAATCGGTTCATCGAATTTGGAACCAGCTTTCGAGCACTGAAGGTGAGGCCGGGAGATATCATTGCGCTGACTTATTTGAAGGAAGGGCTAACGCGTACGCAGTTTCGCGTCGTAAAACTGGCGCCATCGGTCAATTACAGGAACGTTGCGATTCTGGCGCAGGTTCATGACGACAGTTGGTATAACGATGACCCGGGAAACGGCAGCGGAGGAGGGCGCCAGCCGGGAGCAGGCGCGGCGCTGCCACGGCCACTGCTTGGTCCCGTATTCGGCGCCGACGGAAGCACGCAATTCAGCATTAGCGAGAGCACTACGTCCCGAACGGACGGAGGCGCGGCCACAATATTGACGGCTGGCTTTGTGAAACCTACTCAATCGCTGGCCGGCGCGCCCATCGTTCCTTTACTCAGCCTCGCTCCACAAGTTTTGACCGCGGGAGGAAGTCTGAAGGGCGGCGTGAACTACTATTACGCGCTCACGGCCAACGATGGCGCCGGAAACGAAGGCTCGTTGTCGTTCACGATTCGAGCGGCGATTCCGCAAGGGAACGACACAAACTCAGTCGGGTTAACGGGTTTGAGTCTGCCGTCGACGGCGGCATCTTTCAATGTCTATCGTGGGACCAGTCCACAGCTTCTCTATCGAATTGCCTCTAACCAGCCGATTGCAACGGCGTTCACGGATAGCGGCTTTTCGGCCCAGCCGTTGGGACCGCCCGATGCCAGTTTCGACCACGCGAATTTCTACTACCGGCCGGAGATAGCGGGACCCATTGTTGCGAATGTGTTTTCCTCAACGACAATCGGTTGTTCCGATATGAACGCCACCATTTCGGCTTACTCCGGCATGTTGGTGAGAATCATTGCGGGTACCGGCGCCGGACAAGAGCGTAGGATCAGTTTCAACGACGAATCCACCCTCACGGTTTTCCCAGCATGGTCAATTGCGCCCGATACGACGAGCAATTTTGTTGTTGTGGAATCCACCTGGCAATTTGGCGCCGCAACAAGAACGAGCCCCGTGCAGTTTGAGGTTCCGAACCAGAAGGGTACGGTGGTGCAGATTTCCGGCCGGGGAGCGAATGTCAACGACATCGAAGGCTCGCCGGAGCTTTGCCCGGTAATCCGCTGGGTTGTAGGCGGCGCAGCGGGAAGTGAACTGGATCTCGATACGCCGAGCCCGCCAACATACGCATTGGCGGCGACAGGGCAGGGCCGCGTCACGTTGTCGCAGGTCGGATTTACGAGCTTGACGAATACGCGATCCGTCACGGCCGGGACTCTGCAACTCGTTTACTTTGACGAACTGCAAACGCCAACTCCTTATAAACTCGAAAGCGCAATCGATGCCATCACGCCGATTGTCGCGATAACATCCACGCTCTCCGGAAACCCCGCAGTGTTGCAGGTTGGAGCTGAACTGATGGCGGTGCAGTCGTTTAATGCCACGACCAATACCTGTACCGTAACTCGCGGCGCGCTGGGCTCCATGGCTTCGACTCATAATGCCAACGACCCGGTATGGCTGCTTTCGAAGATCACGTTTGTCCTTTCATTCGCGCGGGACTTTTTCGAGAATCCGGCATCTCAAAATTTCGCGCATACCGTCACGCTGCCGGATGTTCGTGTAGCAGCATCGCAGTTTTACGTCACAAACTCGCGGGGCGACAGTACGACCAGCGTTCAATGCTACACGTCACTTCCCGATGGAGGGTTGCGAACTTGCTCCGGCGGCCAGTTTGCGATTCAGGTAGGCGGTTACCTTGCCGTCCAACAAAATGCCGCACCGCCGCTGTTTGTGGAGGCAACACACTCAGTACGCGATTTGCGGGCCAGTGTCAGCGAGGCGCCGGCCGGGACTGCGGTTCTTCTCAACTTATTGCAAAGCGGAACAGTCTACAGCCAGCTTGCAATTCCAGCGGGCCAGACCGCTTCTAACGTGGTCAATGGCGTGGATCTGCCGCCCTTGAGAGAAGGCGATGCCGTGAGCCTGGACATCGTGCAGGTGGGGCAAGCTCAACAAGATTCGCCCGGACGCGATTTGACTTTGACCATCCGGCTTTAACCCATGGCAGAACAACTTTTTAAACTGAGTCCACACCGGGATCTACAGTGCTACTTCTATCAACCTTCGGCGATTGCGGCACTGAGCGACGCGACCGAGAGCGGCTTTACTCTTTCCGGAACCTGGCGGCAGCAGTTCGACTGGGCGGTCGTCGAGTGGAACCGTGACAATGTGTTTGAGCATCCGGCATTGCGCTACTTGCCGGACGGCAATTTGAGTGGGCTCACTTTAAGCTATATCGAGCAGCGCACGAATTGCTTGCCGGTCGAATCGGACGTTTATCCCTCCGTGGAGTGGCCGTACTTGCGGCTGTGGGCGGAGGGGCCGGATGGCGATGAGCACGTTTATTATGTCCGCTTGAAGGATCACGCGGCGCCCGTGGATGGCAGTGAATACCGGAACGCCTCGGCCACGTTGACGCTGACAGGATCACCGACGGAGGGAAAGGCCGCCGGCGTCAGCTTTGAGGGACTCTTCACGACGCAGAGCCAACCGATGGCCGAGCAGCACTTTTACTACTTAGTGCAGAGTGGCGATTCTCTAGCCGACGTTGCTCGCCAACTTGCAGCAAACATCAATGGCTTTCCGGCCTTCGGTATTCAGGCGGCGAGTTCCGGGCCGTCCATCACATTTGAGTACATCGGTACCGACGTGCTTGCCGGGAAAACGGGCTCCAACGCGAACCGGCTTGGTGTCTACGGATACGTCGATGCAGGCTCACAGCTTGGCTGGACACAGCTGTCGGCTGCCTTCGGCGGTGGCGACTTTCCTAACGAATATCGCGTTTCGTTAGATTTTGGGAATCTGCGAGGCGCGATGGACGATCCAGCACAATTCGGGCAACTGAACTTTCAGCCCGTCTCGATTCCGACGCAGAAGGTCCGGAAAGTGCGCTGGACCTGGGCTGCGGGCCTGCAACCGGGATCATTCGAGAGAAGCGAGTTCAGCGTCGTCGTTTCGAGTTGGACCGTGACGGGCAGCGCGCGGCAATACTTTCTTGCCGGGCCCGGCAGCCGCCGCATTGAGGACGACGATCTGACGGTTGCTTACAGCTCTACCGGCGCCGTCAGCGATTGGGCGGCGCAGGGTCCTGGTAATTATTCCGGCGGCCGTATTCATTTAACGAAGACGGAAGGGGCTACGTGCATCGTCAAATACAACGAACCGATCGGGCATCAACTTTACCTGGGAACGAGGGCGCTCGCCGGTGGCGCGGTTGCCGAAGTCTCAGTAGATGGCGGTCCACCACGGATTTTCAACCTGGAGTTGAAGGGAGAAGATGTACTGCTTCGCTTGTTTATCGGCTCGGTAGCAGCGGGATCGCACACGGTGACAATTGTGCACTTCGGAGCACCGGCGGGTTCGCCGCCGAATGCGATCGCCGATCTATATTTTGACTTCCTTGAGCTTGCGTATCCCTCCGCCGATCTCCCCGATTTTGCTCCTCAGCCTCAACTGGCGATGGCTACCGATTGGGATACTCTGCATTCCCAGTCCTTACCAGCAGAACGAACTGCCTGGCTGCTGTGGAAGCTTGGCTTCCACGGAAGGGTAAACCACTATGTTGGAGCCATCTGGTTCTACGAACTATTTCGCCCGGGCCACCAATATGCACAACTCACTATGACCGTCTCTACGGCGGCAGGGGAGCCCACCGGGTATACGGAACTGGACATCGGAAGCGACCTCTCGAAACTTCAACAAGGAATCGATACTTCGAAAGTTACGATTCAACATCAAAACTTAGCGGCTGATACGGACGCCACGATCGCGCAGGCTCTCGCGCTGCTGATCAATCGGAACTCAGGCGCGATCTGGGCCAGCGCCAGCGGGAACGTGGTCACCATTACGGCGCGAACCATGGGAACGGCGGGGAATGGCCTTGCGTTTCTGCCGTACTCCGCCCCGGGAAACAACGTTGTCCTTACCCTCTCCTCAAATGCGCTCATAGGAGGCGTCGACGGTGTGGATGCCGCTTTCGATCCCGCCGATCCAAATGCCGTTACGCTCGACGCCTTCACTCAGTTTTGGCGGACCGATCTGAATGCTACGCTGCGGCTAAACCGCGCCTGCCGGGACTGGTCAAAAGCTTTTTTTCGCGCCCTGGTGAGTTACGGACTCGATGGCGTGGCATCGTTCAGTACCGAGCTGGCTCACGTGGATCCCACTTCCAGCGCGGGAATGGCGCAGCGGTACTCAGATGGCAGCCCAGTCGTTCTGAATACTCCGGCGGTGCAAACCAACTTTTCGCCCGTCAGCCTCTCCTTCTGGCAGGAAGTTTACCTTGAAATGGCCGTGCTGCAGGCCAGCGCGGGGCTTGTCCCTTATCTGCAATCGGGAGAGGTGCAATGGTGGTATTTCGCAAAGCACACATGGGAGAAAAACAATGGGGCGTGGGTGGATCTGGGAGACGCTCAAGTCGGAATGCCGCTTTATGACGACTACACAAAGCAGCAGTTTGAAGCTGCCTACGGGAGGGCTATGCAGATCATCCAGGCCGACGCCGACCCCGCAAATTACCCAAGCGAAACGGCTTTTCTGCCTACGTTGATCGGTGGATACACGGTGGCGATTCGGAATGCGTTGAAGCAGCACTATGCGAGTGCCCGCTTCGAAGTTTTGTATCCGACCGATGTCAACAACACTCCACTCAACCGGATTATCAATTACCCGGGGAACGACTGGGCGCCGCAGAACCTGGATTGCCTGAAAACAGAGGCCCTCTCCTATACTGCCGGCTGCGATCTGGATGCCGGCGCAACCTCGATTCGTTTCAGCGCGGTGAAAGGATTCTCAACGAATCAGCGAAGTCACCTTATCGGCATAAGCGATCGGAAAACGTCCTGGATGAAGGAAGCGAATCTGGCGCGAGCGCAGGGCTTGGAATCGGTTGTGCTATTTGCGCTTGATCAGTTCTGTCTCATCGGCTATCCCCCGCCTCCATTTGTCGATCAGCGATGGAGCCGCCGGGCTGCATAAAAAAATCCCTGGGCCGGTGAGGCCCAGGGATTTTTCGCGGATATTAATCTTCAGTCTGTCTGCAACGGGCTTACCGCTTGCGACGTCTGGGGGCGGGATGAGCCGCTTTTACGCCCGGGATCTCAGGATCCTTAAAGGTAAGCATGTACGGGTCTTTGGTAAAGCTATCGCCGACGCCGGAGAATTGAACCGGCTGGCCAACCTTGGCCGCGTCGGCGGGAATCGGATTTGAGAACACAAGGGTCGCATCGGGTTTGGTCGGATCAAGCACGCCGAGCACAACCTTCGTAGGATGGTCCGGTGGATCGACGGAGATCACGGTTCCCGTGAACGTCTTGACGTTATTGGCCCCCCCCGGAATCTCGGCATCTTTCACGCTGTTGGTGAAGAACGAATCTCCCTGATCGCCGATGAGATTCTGCTTGATGCTGTACCACAGAGCCAATGCCGGGTCGCTCTGCAATTTTTGGGTAAGTTGCTGCGCCTGCTGGTTGGCGAGTTGCTGCGCGCTAACGATTTTGAAATCGGGTGGCGGCAGAGCGGAGTTCTTGGCCTGTGCCAAAAGTTGATCGGCACCCTCATCGCTGCCGTGGTACTGCTTGTAGACTTTCTGGAAGTACGCCAACACTGCTGGTCGTTTGTCAGCCGTGATTGCCTGGGGACCATCATAGGATGCGGCGCGAGCGAAAGACCAGAGTGCTTGCGGGTAAAGATCCGGCTTTTGTTCAGCGATTAGTATCTGTCCCAGTTGGTACGAGACGTTTGCATTATTCGGATTCGCCTTCAGATAGGCTTCGAACTCTTTCTGGGCAGTTGGATAATCTTTCTTTG
The DNA here is from genome assembly GCA_025927575.1 of Bryobacteraceae bacterium. Taxonomy (GTDB): domain Bacteria; phylum Acidobacteriota; class Terriglobia; order Bryobacterales; family Bryobacteraceae; genus KBS-96. The sequence continues at coordinate 23,305 of JAICLJ010000002.1, forward strand.
CGTTCGCTGCCCAAGCCAGAGAGTAATGAGCCAGAGCAACAACGTCATTCTTTGCCTTAGTCCAATCCGCCGCAGACGTGGTGGCCGGCTTCTTCGAATCCGCGAACGTGGCATCAACCTGCTGGAGAAGGCCATTACCGGCCGTCTCCGCCTCACTGATCTGATCGGGGGAGGGCGAGGCGCCCCCGGTGGCCGGGATATCGATAGCTAGCCAATAGAGCGCTTGAAAGTCATTGGGCTTTTCTTGCAGAGCCTTCTTCGCGGCATCAATCGCTTTTGGACGATAAGTCGGATCCTGCTGGCCCAGCGGTCCGAGCGTCGCTACGTAAACCTGGCTCCTAAGCGCCTCAAAGTCGGTCTTTGGATATTTCTGCGTCCATTCATCGAGCAGGTCCAAGCGTTTCTTGAGATCTGTCTCGTGCGCGATTTTGTTGTACAAGTCGTACTCGGCGCGATCTTTCCAATTCGGCTGTCCAGCCTTTTGCTGGCCAGCGGCCTCTTGGCCCGCTGCGGGCTGCTGGCTGGCTTCCTGTGCGTAACCCGAAACGGCGGCAGGACCAGCCAGGGCGAAGGCAAACGCGGCCAAAGACGCAGCCGACTTCGTTGCTCTCAGAAAATGAAACGGCACGACAACCTCCCCGAAAAATTAACGAATCTCTTTATATTCACATTCCCCTTCTCGATGAACGTGAGCAGGGGAATCTGCAGCCGACGGGAATCACATGCAAACGCCAGTTGTGCTGCAAAAGCGGAGTATACCGGAATCGATTGTAAACCCGCAACTTTCTATAGAGTTAGATGCGATCTTGGCGGAAGTTGTTCCCGCGTTAAGACGGTAAGTTGTGGCGAAGCGGCGTTCCCGCCGAACTTTGCCTTGGGGCGAATGCATTGCGAATTCCACTCCCGGAAACTTTTTGTTTCACGCGGCTTGGGGGAGGTGATTGTTCAGCCCAAAGCGCAATCGATCAAAAAAGGAGCCAGCGGCGCGATGTAGAAATCCGCAGGCCGCCCGCACATCGCTCATCTATAAAGCAAAAGCCTTTCTTGACAGTGCCGATACCCCGCCGGATACTAAAAGATGAGCTGCAAATGACTTTCAAGAAGAGGAATCGGACGGCAGCCAGCCAGAAGCGCCCAGCTACGCTAGCAGAGCTACGTAATGGGGAAGAAGGCATACTGGACCGTCTGGATCTTCCCGACGATATCGCGCGCCGCTTGATGGAATTGGGTTTTCTTCCGGGAAACCCAGTTATTCCTGCCAGAACCGCCCCCGGCGGTGGAGCGCGCGTATTTCGGGTCGATGGCAGTGAAATAGCGCTGAGGGACGACACCGCGTCCCGGCTCTTCATGCGCTTGCAGCTTACGCACATCAAAGCAGTGACACCTTGAGACCATGAGCAACTGCCACGACTGCGGCTCTCGCAAGGGCCTGCTCCCAAATCCGACCATTCCGGTCCCACATGCGGTCAACGACCGGCCGCTGATTGTGGCAATCATCGGGCCTCCAAATTCCGGTAAATCCACACTGTTCAATCGCCTGACCGGCCTTCGCCAGAAGGTGGCGAACTTCCCGGGCGTGACAGTGGAGCACCGGATGGGGAAGGCCAAACTAAAGAATCGGCAAGAGGTTTTTCTCGTCGATCTGCCTGGAGTCTATAGCTTGCATCCCCGGTCGGAAGACGAGCAGGTCGCCAACGACATTTTAAAGGGAGTCCGGCCGGGTTTCGCGAAACCGGACGCGGTCGTTTTGATTCTGGACGTCACAAATCTGGGGCGTCACCTGGTTCTGGCTGCGCCGGTCCTGAGCCTGGGGCTGCCTACTCTGGTGGCGTTAAACATGGCAGACGACCTGGCGGTTCGCGGCGGCGAGGTGGATGTGGCGGCGCTATCGCACGAACTGGGCGCGCCGGTCGTGTTGGTCAGCGCGTCGAAAGGAACCGGAGTCGACCGTATTCAGCAATTTTTGTCGGGTACGGCCGCAAATCTCGCGGCCGCGAAACCAGCTCGGGTCGAGTTACCGGTTTTGAACGACGTACCAAAGTGCCGCCAGTGGGCGACCAAGCTCAACAATAGCGCGTCGTACCGGGCTCCGGCGCCGCCAATCTGGACGCGCCGGCTTGACGCTGTTTTCTTGCATCCCCTTTTCGGCCCGCTCATTTTTGCGGCCGTTGTGGTGGCCGTTTTCCAAAGCATCTTTTCCTGGGCGCAGCCGATCATGGACGGCATGACCTACGCGGTAGCGGTGTCGGGGCAGTGGATGGGCATGGTGCTGCCGAACGGCGTGGTGCGATCGCTTGTCGTAAACGGAATCTGGGCGGGCGTCGGCTCGGTATTGGTTTTTCTGCCGCAGATCCTGTTGCTCTTCTTGTTTATTGGTGTTCTCGAGGATTCCGGTTATATGGCGCGCGCGGCCCTGATCGCGGATCGAACGATGGCGAAATTCGGCCTACAGGGAAAATCCTTCATTCCGCTGCTATCGGCATATGCCTGCGCGGTTCCGGCCATCATGGCGACGCGCGTCATTGAAAACAAGCGCGACCGGATCGCAACCATCATGATCGCGCCGTTGATGACATGTTCCGCGCGCCTGCCCGTCTACACGCTGATCATTGCGGCGTTCGTGCCGAACATTGCGCTGGCGCCCGGCGTCCTTTCGCTGCCTGCCGCGACCATGCTGCTGTTGTACCTTCTGGGCTTTGTCGCGGCGGTGATCACCGCGCGCCTCCTGAAATCGACAGTGCTCAAGAGCCAGCGGTCCTCATTCATCCTGGAAATGCCGCCTTATCGCTTGCCCACACTGCAATCCCTCAGTCTGCGGCTGGTCGACCGCGGGAAAGTATTTCTCCGCCGGGCAGGCACCGTGATTCTGACCGTGTCGATCGTCCTTTGGATACTGGCCAATTTACCGCTCTCGCACGGTAAGATGCCGGAAATCGAGAACAGCTATGCCGGCATGGTGGGCAAGACGATCGAGCCGGCTATCAAGCCGCTCGGGTTCAACTGGAAAATCGGCATCGGCCTGATTACCTCGCTGGCGGCCCGCGAGGTAATTGTCGGGACCCTCGGCACTATTTACGGGATTGAGAGCGACGGAAACTCCGAAGGGTTGCAGAAGGCCTTACACGCCGACCTGACGCCCGCCGGGGCGGTGGCGCTGCTCGTCTTTTTCGCATTCGCCATGCAGTGTTTTTCAACCATCGCTGTCGTTCGCCGGGAGACCGGCGGGTGGAAGTGGCCGATCTTTCAATTCAGCTATATGCTGGCCCTGGCGTACGGAGGTTCGCTGGTGGCCTATCGCGTTACGAATCTTTTCCTTCACTAGCTCATCAAATGAGCCGCCTTTGTGAGGACAGGATTCAGGTGAATCGTCTGTTAGCATGACCATTTAGCCTGGACCTCCCCCGAAGGCTTCCAATCTATTCATGCGAAAAGTCGTCATACTAGGCACGGGATGTGCCGGCAACACTGCTGCGATCTATGCCGCCCGGGCGAATTTAAAGCCGCTGGTTTTCGAAGGGCACGAGCCGGGAGGGCAGCTCTCCATCACCACTGAAGTTGAGAATTTTCCCGGATTTTCCGAAGGCATCCAGGGGCCTGAACTCGTCGAGAACATGAAGAAGCAGGCACAGCGCTTCGGAGCCGAATACCGGCATGGCCGCGTGGTGGAGGCGCATCTTCGGCAGAAACCGCTTACGGTGAAGCTGGAAGACGGTGAAGTGTTTGAAACGCGCACGCTGATTATCGCGACTGGCGCATCCGCGCGCTGGCTGAACCTTCCTAACGAGCAGAAGCTGATCGGCTATGGCGTGAGTTCATGCGCGACCTGCGATGGCTTCTTCTTCCGGGACAAGCAGATTATGGTGATTGGCGGCGGCGATTCGGCAATGGAGGAAGCCAACTTCCTCACCCGTTTTGGACAAAAAGTGATGCTGGTGCACCGGCGCGAGGCATTTCGGGCCTCAAAGATCATGTTCGAGCGCGTGAAGAACAATCCAAAAATCGAGCTGATTCTGAACACCATCGTCGAAGACATCTACGACGTCGAAAAGGGACAAGTCACGGGCGTGAAGCTGCGGAACATTGTGACGGATACGGTAAGCGAGCGGCCGGTCGACGGGTTCTTTGTGGCTATCGGGCACATTCCGAACACGCTTCCGTTTGTCGGCCAACTCGATCTCGATCCGGACGGATATATCCTTTCGCACGGCGGCGCGCGGACGAACATCGCCGGCGTATTCCATGCAGGCGATGTGCAGGATCGCACGTACCGCCAAGCCATTACGGCTGCCGGCGCCGGCTGTATGGCCGCGATTGAAGCGGAGCGGTTCTTGGAAGCGGAAGGGAAGTAAGCGCAAAACGCCGCGGCGCTGAGCTCATTCGTGAATGCTTTAGAGTTCTACAAAGCGGGCGCACTGCCCATCAGCGGAACTAGAACGGAACGTCGTCGTCCGTAATACCCATCTCGGGAGGCTCATCCGGAGCCGATGCAGACGGCCTTGGGCGCTGGGCCTGGGCGCGGGGGGCGGACGCCATGCCCGATCCTTCTTCCGCCGGGCCAGCGTCGCCGCGGCCGCCAAGCAGCAGAATGTCCTCGGCGATGACGTCGGTCGCGTAGACCTTCTTGCCGTCCTTGTCATCGTAGCTGCGGGTCTGGAGACGGCCCTCCACGTAGACTTGCTTGCCCTTCGTGAGATAGTTGGCGAGATTTTCCTGGCGCCAGACTGTGACATTCGTCCAGTTCGTCTCGTCCTTCCATTCGCCGCTTTGCTGGTCTTTCCAACGGCGTGTGGTGGCGAGGGGAAAGCGCGTGACGGATATGCCGGAAGGTGTGAACTTCGTTTCCGCATCGCGGCCGAGATTTCCAATGAGAATGACTTTGTTTACGCTGCGGGCCATGGCTCTCGCAATGTAGCACAACGGCGACGGCGAGTCCGCGGGCATTTCTACCGGATCATTCCGACCGCAGCGCGGTTTGAGGATCGATGCGCGCCGCCGAGAGCGCTGGCAGGAAGCCGGCGAAGAGCGTCACGCCGAGCAGGAGAGCCGCGGAGGCTAGCCAGACCCAGGGATCGTTCGGAGCAATTCCGTACAATTCAGACCGGATGAGGCCGCCGGCCGCGAAAACAACCGGCAGGGCGCACGCCACGCCCGCCAAACCCAATAGCGCGGATTCAGATAGCACCATGCGCAGTACGAGGCCGGGACGCGCGCCAAGGGCCATGCGAATGCCGATTTCGCGATACCGGCGCGCGACGGAATACGACATCACGCCATAGAGCCCAACAATCGAAAGCAAAGTGGCCAGAATTCCGAACGCCAGCGACAAAAGGCCCAGGCTTCGTTCCGCAAACAACGATTCGTTAATCACCTCGGTCATGGAGCTGAGGTTATAAACCGGCAGCCTGGGATCGAAGCGCCGCACCAGTCCGCGGACATGATCCATTACCGCGGCTTCGCTGGTTTTCGTGCGCGCATAGAACGTGAGCGCGGTCAGTCCTCCGTCCATCAGATAGGGCTGATACAGGAATGGAAAGATGGTGTCCTGTAGTCCGCCGTGGTGGCTGTCGGCGACTACACCGACGATGGTCCAATCCAGTTTCTTTTGATTCGAACCGATCGCCATGTGCAGCCCCAGCGGATTTTGTCCTGCTAAAAACCGCCGGCAAAACGTTTCGTTCACGACAACTACTTTGGGAGCACCCGCTATCTCTCTCGCGCTGATTCCTCGGCCCTCCAGAATCGGAATGTGCATTGTGGCGAAGTAATTGGCTCCCACGGCATTGCGGCGGACCTCATTATTTTCGCCGTCTCGCATCGGATGTCCTTCTATCGTGACGCCGCCGCCTACGTAGTTGCCTTCGAGGACGGGCACGGTTGCAACGGATGCGCCGGCGACGCCGGGCGTTGCATCGAGAGCCGCGCGGATCTGCTCCCCAAGCTGCCTGATTCGCTGCTGCGAATAGTCGGCCTCGGCCGGATTGATACTGAATGTGACGAGGTGGTCCGTCTGAAATCCTGGGCTAATGTTCATCAGGTTGTGGAAACTCAAGGTGAACAGGATGGAAGCCACGACGAGCACGAGTGAGAGCGCGATCTGTCCGATTACCAGGACACGCCGGAGCCAGATGGAGCGGCCGGCTTGCGATGCGCCGCTTTCGGTCTTCAGCACGCTTGAGAGTTCCGCCCGCGTGGATTGCAGAGCGGGCAAAAGACCGAACGCCAGGCCCGTGACAATGGAGACGATTGCCGCGAAAGCGAACACCTGCCAGTCCGGATGAGCCATCAGGCTGGAATCGCTCAAATCCATTTTCAAGACTCGCAGCAGCAGCGGCGTACCCGTGAAGGCAAGAGCGAATCCAAGCGCTCCCCCGGACACCGCCAGCATCAGGCTCTCGACGAGCAACTGGCGGATAAGCACGCGGCGCGCGGCGCCGACCGAGAGGCGAATCGCCATCTCGCGCTGGCGCGCTACACCGCGCGCAATCAGCAGGTTCGCCAGATTGACGGCGGTAATCACCAGCACCAGCGCAACCATGACCATCAGCACCCGAAGAGGATTGCCGAGGCTCTCCCGCAGATCGGTGTACCCGCGTCCGCCGGGAGTCAGTCCGATCGTTTTTCGTTTGAACTGCTCCTCGGAGGCCTGGGACCCGGGGCGTATCAAAGTCAGGTCCAGGTCGCGCAAAGGCGGATAAATGACGCTCAATGCGGCGGAAGCTCTTTGCAAAGTAACGCCGGGCCGCAATTTCGCAATGAGGTTGGCCCAGTGATTGAGGCGGTCGTTGAGCCCGTCCCAGCCCGGCGTCATCTGCGCCTTCATCGCCATCGGAACAAACACGTCGGCGCGTTGGCTGATGTCGATGCCGTAGAACGCGGGCGCGGCGATGCCAACCACGACGTAGGGACTTCGATTCAAGAGGATCTTCTGGTTTAAAATCACCGGATTGCCAGCGAACTGCTGCTTCCAAAAGCCGTAGCCGAGAACAACCACGGGATGGGCGCCGGGTTTTCCGTCATCGGCAGAGGTGAACACACGGCCTCGCCACGGGCGGGCGCCGAGCACCTGAAAGTAGTTTCCGGAAACGATCTCGCCGTGAATCCGCTGTGTCTGTTCCGCCGTGGTGAGACTGACGGTAATGGGATAGCGCGCCAGAATATCGTCAAAAATGTTCTTCGCGTGCGATTGTAAATTTCGATAGAGCGGATACGAAAAACTGCTCCTCATTCCGTTAGAAGATTCGTGCCCGAGCTCCGGTTCGGTGTTGTGCAGGATCACCAGGCGCTTTGCGTCGGGAACGGGCAGCGAATCGAGCACCACCTGTTTCATCAACGTGAACACGACGGTGTTCGCGCCGATGCCGAGCGCAAGAGACAGGATCGCCATTGCCGTTACTCCCGGCGGACGCCTCAGCATTCGTGCGGCCAGCCGGATATCACGCTTCAGCGCCTCCAGCCAGAGGACGATGTCGGCTTCGGCCGTCTGTTCACCGGCCAGCGTGCGGTTTCCGAACCTGCGCTTGGCATCGCGCGAAGCCTCCTCGGGACTCATGCCGGCGCGTAGGTTGTCCGCCGTCCGCTGCTCTACGTGGTAGGCAATCTCGTCATCGGCATCGGCATGTAGCGATCGAAAGCTGTTGCGGATCTTCTTAAAGATACTCATGCCGGCCTCCTAGACGAAACGCAGAACTTTCGTGACAGCAGCGGTCAGCTTGTCCCAATTGCCTTCTTCAAGAGCAAGTTGACGCTTTCCCTTTACGGTTAGGCGATAGTAACGAACCCGTCGGTTGGTATCGGAAATCGCCCATTCGGAGGCAATCCAGCCTTCCTGTTCCATGCGGTGCAGGGCGGGATAGAGAGATCCCTCTTCTACCTGCAGAACGTCGTCAGAGATGGCTTGAATATGTGTGGTGATTCCATAGCCGTGCAGTGGTCCGCGGCTGAGAGTCTTGAGGATAAGAAGACTCAGAGAACCTTGCAAACTCTTCGACAACACGCGGCTCATGGCAATCGCCTCCAAAGCATCGAAATCTATGCCTAGCGTCTCTCGGATCGTGCGCCATGTCAATAACTAATTCTTCGAAAAGCCATCGAGTCGTAAGTTCGTCGGATGGACAGCCATGTCCGCCACCAGGCGGCGGCCTATTCCGAGTGGAGGGAACTAACGTGAAAAAATGCCGGGATGCTTCCAAACGTATTTCGCAAAAAATCTTGTCGAATAGCATTGATATAAAGAACCACCGTGCAGCCAAGCACCGAGGCCGGTCATTAATCTTGTGTATGGTCTGCGCGTCAGCGGCTCTCTCAACTGTTGTTAATAGGCGTATGGCGGCGCCTCTGGGGCAAGGCAGCCCTACGTAATCCGGCTTTATAGATAGTACTGTGTTACTCGGATTTAGGATCTCCAGTACGGTATTCACAAGAAAGCGCCGCCCTTTCTGTGCTTTTCTAACAACCCGCATGCAATACTTATGCTGTAAATTCGTTCGGAGGGCGTAGTCGTCGAACGACGACAATTTGAAGCGGCGGAGCGTAGTGGCATCACGTCAGATCGCACAGCGGGTTTTATCTGTAGGTGGGTTTATAGCGAACCACGCTGCGATTACTCCTACTGCCATCGCTGTCGAGTGCTGTGGGCGGCGTCTCACCTACAGTGAACTGCATGATAGGGCAGGCGCCCTGGCGTACGATCTTCGCCAGACCGGCATCGAGCGCGAGGTCCTCGTCGGCGTTTTGATGGAACGTTCGGTGGACGTGGCGACTGCTATCGCCGGCATTTTGGCCGCGGACGGCGCCTACCTGCCGCTTGATTCACGAGCCCCTGCGGAGCGGCTGCGGTGGATGATCGAGGATTCGGGTGCTGCGGCAGTTATCGTGGATCGCCACTTGGCTGGTTTGGCGCGTAGTCTGAATGCCGCGGCCCGCATCATTGTTCTGGACGATGTCCTTGACGAGGGAATGCGCTCCACACCACATGACCTCGATCCGGAGCCGGCTTGCCCGGACCAGCTCGCCTATGTGATCTACACGTCCGGATCGACTGGCCAACCGAAGGGTGTGGAGGTCCTTGCCCACAGTTTGATTCATTTCCTGAACTGCATGCGGCGGGAATTGGATTTTCGGCCTGCCGATACGATGCTTGCCATCGCGCCCCTATCGTTTGATGTCGCCGTATTTGAGCTCTTGCTGCCACTATACTGCGGGGGGCGGGTGGTAATCCTCCCTTGGCCGACGGGAGCGGACGGAGAGTCGCTGGCCGCTGCGATCGATACCTACGATGCGTCGGTCGTCCTCGCCACGCCCACTACATGGCAACTATTGCTGGATGCAGGATGGAAGGGCAACTCACGGTTGCGCGCGGTTTGTGGCGGTGAGATCATGCATCCCTCGCTCGCAGGACGGCTGGCGTCGCTGACCGGAGAACTATGGAACCATTACGGACCCACGGAGACAACCATCGCGGCCAGTACGTACCGGGTCCTAGGCGATGAGCGGAGTGTTCCGATTGGCCGTGCCCTTGATGGCATTCGGTTCTTCGTGCTCGATCCGAATGGGAACGCCGTTCCTTCAGGCGAGACGGGAGAGCTGTATATCGGCGGAGTTCAACTCGCGAGAGGATATCGGAACCGAAGGGAACTTACCGCGCAAGCGTTCGTAAACGTTGCGGCTGACGGAAACCCGATGCGGGCATACCGGACCGGTGATCTGGTGAGGTACGACGACCATGGCGCTCTTCACTTTCTCGGCCGCGCCGATAACCAGATCAAAATTCGTGGCTACCGGATGGAACTGGAGGAGATCGAGGCATTCCTCTCCCAGCATCCGGATGTCAAGCAGGCTGCGGTTCTTGCGCGAGACTGCACTGAGGGCGATATCCGCCTGGTTGCGTTCGTTACCGTCAAAGATGGCGCGATTCCAGACACTGTGAGCTTGATCGACTTCCTTGCCGAACGCTTGCCTGCTTACATGGTTCCGCGGCAGGTCTTTTATGTGGACAGTCTGCCGAAGACATCACATGGCAAAATTGATCGCACTGCGCTTGCCGCCTGGCCCTTGGCGGAACCGGATGCGCGCGGGGGCCACGAATCTGGCAGCGAACACGCGGTTGAGTCGGAATTGCTTGCGATTTGGCGGCGGCTCCCCGGCTTCGAATCGATCGGCGTCAATGACAGTTTCTTTGACTTTGGGGGCCACTCCATTCTGGCCGCCAGGCTCATGAAGGACGTGCGGGTGAGGTTCGGGATGGCGCTCCCTCTGTCTGCGCTGTTTGATTCACCGACGGTGAAGGATCTGGCGGGGGTGATTTGCAGCACGGACACTCCTAAAGCGTGGTCGCCGCTCGTAGCGATTCGGGCTGCGGGTGCGCGCCCACCGCTGTTCTGCGTCCACGGGATCAATGGCAACGTGCTGAATTTCGAACCACTGGCCCGTCACTTACCTGGCGACCAGCCGGTCTATGCGCTGGAGTCCCGGGGGCTGAATGGGGGTACGCCGCATAGAAGCATCGAGGAGATGGCCCGCTGTTACATTGACGCCGTGCGCGGCGTGCAGCGTGTGGGCCCGTATGTGGTAGTAGGCTTTTCGGCCGGGGGAGTAGTTGCGTTCGAGATGGCGCGGCAGTTGCGCGACAGCGGGGAACGCGTGGCGTTATTGGGCTTGCTGGACTCAGCCGTATACTCGCGGCCGGCCGAGGCGGCCGTCGATCCTGCCGCTGGCCGTCGTAGTGGGAAATTGCGAAAGATCACGAGACCTCTCCAGCGGTTTTGTACGATGTCGCTCTCGGACCAGCGTGCTGCACTGCTCCGGAACCGGTCGCACTATTGGCAGTTGGTTGCGATTTCCGCGCGTGCGCGCGGCGAGGCCTTGGCAAGGCGTTGCGGCATTCCTGTGCAGGGGCCCGCCAAGATGAAAGACGCTTTTTTGTTAGCTCTGCGGCGGTACCATCCTTCGAAGTTTCCTGGGACCGTTACGCTATATCGGGCAAGCAGCGGCGTAGGGCGGGACGATGAACGGCCTGCCATGGGCTGGGACTTGATCGCCCCCAAAGTAGTTGTGGAAGTGATTGACGCCGGCCACCCCGGCATACTCACGGAGCCCGCCGTGATCGCCGTCGCGCGCTCTCTCAACGAGCATATTTGTGAAGCGCTGGCATGTGATGGCGAGGCATGGAATGAAGCGCTTGCGTTCCATGCCGGTCAGAGCCGCGGGGCCTCGACAACCACAACCTAGCCAAGTCGTTGTCCGCGCTCTTAGCCTGGTGTGGTTCCTGGAATTAAGACGAACTACGTGGAGAACACGACCTATTTACAATCTCAATATTTCGGGACCGTGGGATCTACCTTGTCGCTCCATGCAAGAATGCCGCCTGTCATGTTGCGAACGTTCTTGAAGCCGTTCTGTTTTAACAGATTAACCGCTTTATGGCTACGGGCCCCGCTCCTGCAGTAGGCGACAATGTAGGCGTTGCGGTCCAGTTCGTTCAAGTGCTTCGGCAGTTCTCCGAGTGGAATCAGCTTTCCGCCGGGAATACGGCAGATCTGATCTTCATACGGTTCGCGTACGTCGACTAGAACGAAATCGTCTCCACGATCGAGCTTCTTCTTCACGTCCACTGGATCGATTACATCGGCACTGGCGGCAACCGGCGCCGCGGTCGCAGGGGGATGGATCCCGCAGAACGCCTGGTAGTCGATTAGCTTCGTGACAGTCGGATGGTCGCCACAAACCGGGCAAGCCGTATCGCGTCGCAATTTCAGCTCCCGAAACGCCATGTTCATGGCGTCATATAGCAACAAACGGCCTTTCAGCGTTGTGCCTTCACCCAAAATGATCTTCACGGCCTCGGTCGCCTGGATGATCCCGATCATGCCGGGGAGAATGCCCAGCACGCCTCCTTCGGCGCAGCTTGGAACAAGCCCTGGGGGAGGCGGCTCAGGGTAGAGGCAGCGGTAGCAGGGTCCGTCTTCATAAGCGAACACGGTAGCCTGGCCCTCGAAACGATAGATCGATCCGTAGATGTTTGGCTTCTTCAACAAGACGCACGCGTCGTTGACCAGATAGCGGGTCGGGAAGTTATCGGTCCCGTCGATCACGATATCGTAATCGCTCAATATTTCCAGCGCGTTCTCACTGGTCAAGGCAACATCGTATTTATCGATCTGCAGATGCGGATTGATGTCCTGCATCTTGTCCGCTGCCGAGTCGAGTTTTTTGCGGCCGAGGTCGCCGGTGCCGTGAATAACCTGGCGCTGGAGGTTGGACACATCCACAACATCGAAATCCACAATGCCGACACGCCCCACGCCCACCGCTGCGAGATACAGACCCAAGGGCGCGCCCAATCCACCAGCGCCGATGAGAATGATCTTGGCTTTCTTCAGCTTTAGCTGGCCTCCCATGCCAACTTCCGGCAGGATCAGGTGGCGGCTGTAACGCATTACTTCTTCGTTCGAGAGCGCAACTTCTTCAGCGTCCGCAACAGATGTGGAGCCGCCGGCGATGCTGGGAACGATTGAAAGCGTGTCGTCGCCTTTCAGCTTGGTGGCGTCTTTCTCCAGATAGCGAATGTCCTCGTCATTGACGTACACGTTGACGAAGCTGCGGAGTTTACCTTGATCGCTAAATAAGTTCTTCCTCACATCCGGAAATTTTTCGGTCAGCGCATGCAATGCCTCGCTGACGGTTCCGGCAGTCACCTCCACGGCATCATGCTGGCCGGTGAATTGACGCAGTGCTGTCGGGATTAGGATTTTGGCCATATAAGTTCCTCTTTGTCTGCCTTGGTTTGGTCCAAGTCCGGCAGAAAGCTATTGGCGTGATCGAGCTTGCCGTTCTTGATGGATAAGACCACAAACGAAAACCACGGGCACGAATTCTTCAGGTCGGTCTCGGAGAAGTAGGCGTCACAATCCGGATGCGAGTGGAAAATGCCCAGCAGATCGAGATTTTGCGCGCGGGCCGCTTTGTCGGCTCCGAGCAGATCCTCCGGGCGGAGCTCGTAGCGCTCGCCCTGCTCGCCGGAAAACGAGTTCACGAGCGGAACCGAGCGGGTAACAACCCTTTTCCCGTCTTCGGTGCGGCCCAGCATGGCTCCAACACACTCATTGGGATACGTAGATTCGGCATGGCGGACCATGTCGTTCCACGGCTGTTGCTCAATCTCAATCATTCCAGAAATGTTCGCTGAGGTATTTGATGCCGCTGTCACACAAAATCGTGACGATGGTGGCTGTTTTACCTGACTGATGAATCTGGAGGGCCAGACGATTCGCCGCCACTACATTTGCCGCCGCTGAAACGCCGACTAACAGACCTTCCTCACGAGCCAGGCGCCGCGCCATTTCGTAGGCGTCCTCGGTCTCGACCCACACATTGTCATCGGCGAGATCGGCGTCGTAAATTCCAGGTTTAATCGAGGCCGGCATGTGCTTTGTGCCCTCGATCCCATGCATCGGCGAGGCAGGCTGGACGGAGATGCATCGGACGCCCGGCAATTCCCGGCGGAGTCCGAGCGTTGTGCCCGTGAACGTGCCGCTGGTCCCCAGGATTGCAAGGAAATGCGTGATTTGCCCGTCTGTTTGCTCGATGATCTCAGGCGCCGTGGTTTCGTAATGCGCTTTCCAGTTGGCCGGGTTGTTGTACTGGTCCGGATAGAAGTACATCTCCGGGTTCTCGGCGTAAATGCCTTGGCAAATGCGGATGGCGCCGTCCGAGCTTTCTCCGGGATCGGTGAGTACGAGTTCAGCGCCGTACGCCCGCAGAATCTGTTTCCGCTCCGGAGAGGCGTTTGCCGGCAGGCACAACTTGACTCGGTAGCCGCGGTGCGCGCAAATCATGGCGTAGGCAATGCCCGTGTTTCCGCTCGTCGAATCGAGCAAAACCTTTTCACGCGTCAGTTTCCCGGTACGCTCTCCTTCGAGGATCATGTTCAACCCGGGCCGGTCCTTTACGGAACCGCCAGGGTTAAAAAACTCAGCCTTACCTAAGACCTCGACGTTCGGAAAGCTCGCCAGACGGATTTTGAGAAGAGGCGTGTGACCGATTCGGGCAAGGAGGTCGGTATTGTTTCCTTTACGGCTTACGGAGACGACAGACATGCCTGCTTTTATTCTATCGCCCCAAAGCCTACCGGACAAATAGGATTTGAGATCTCCTTGGTGCTGCAAGTGATGCTGAATAGGCTACTGTACCCCTATTCCCGAGAGGGCACATCGAAAAATTGTACGATTTCTGGTAACGGATATCACATTGTGACGCCTATACGGCAATCGGTAAGACACTTATTTTTTCGAGGTGGCGTCTAAGCCGTCAGAGGCTTTCCCAATGAGAGAGCTGAACAGACTCAGACGGGTTGAGGTTGCCAGGCTGGGTGGAGGAGTGATTTAAACATGAAAATGACAAACAGAACAATTCGGCATTTGGCGGCGGTACTGGGGTGCGCCTTTGTGTTCGGGACGGCGGCGCTGGCGGTAGAGAATCCCACGCGCGCGATTCCAAGTGGTGAGAAACAGAAGGTTTCCGGCATAATTCAGGGCCGAGATGGCGAAAACCTGAGGGTTCGCACGGAGGACAACTCGGTTGTCGTTGTCGATCTGACCGATCAAACGAAGGTCGAGATGAAGAAAGGCCTTTTCCATTGGGGCCACAAGAAAATGGACGTCACTGCGCTGGTCCCCGGTTTGCGGGTGGAAGCAAATGGCGAAGGAAACGCGCAAGGCCAACTCGTCGCATCGAAGGTAGTTTTCGATCCAAGCTCTTACAAATCATCACGGGCAATCGATACGAGGGTGTCGCCGATAGAATCCAAGACGAGCCAACTCGAAGCGAAGCAGGGACAGTTGGAGACCAAGGCGGGGCAACTTGAAGCCAAAGCCGGTGAACTCGAGACCAAAGCAGGGCAGTTATCTGACCAGCAAAAGCAGGATGAGCAAACGGTCGGCCAGGTCAAGTCTTCGGCCGATCAAGCCAACCAGGGCGTCAGCACGGTAAACCAGCGCGTGTCTAGTCTGGACGACTATGACCAGAAGTACGCGAAGACGGTTTACTTCAAGATCAACAGCGCCAAACTCTCCGATGAGGCCCAGAAAGATCTCGACGACTTGATTCAAAAGTCGAAGGAACTCAAGGGCTACATGATCGAGGTGGCGGGGTTCACCGATACGACCGGAAGCCAGGCTCTAAATGAAGCGCTCAGCGAGAAGCGAGCCGATGCGGTGGTTCACTACCTTCAGATGAACGAAGTGCCGCTTCGCCGCATCCTTGCTCCGGCGGGCCTGGGCGAGTCTCACGGCGTAGCTGATAATGACACGTCGGCAGGGCGTAAGCTGAACCGCCGTGTGGAGGTGAAAGTACTCGTCAACAAGGCAATCGAAGGCCCGACTTCCGCAATGAACCAGCAGACGCCCCCGCCGGCTGGCGCTGAATCTCATTAAATACTGCCGATTCACTCAATAAAACGGCCGCGCGTCTTTGAAACGCGCGGCCATTATCTGTTTAGCTCGAACTCGGCCCGGCGGTCGGGCCCGAGTGCCGCCTCACGTTAGCGGGCGGCGAGCAACGCCCGCAAATGCCGGGCACGTTCCGGGGAACGAAGCTGGCGCAATGCCTTGGCCTCGATTTGGCGGATACGCTCGCGCGTGACATCGAACTCCTGTCCGATCTCTTCAAGCGTATGTTCTCGCTCGCAACCGATGCCAAAGCGTAGCCGGATCACCTTTTCTTCTTTTGGTGACAGCGTTTTCAGGATGTTGGCCGTTTCGTCGCGGACATTGGAGTCGATGACTGCGTCGACAGGCGAACCCACCCAGCGATCCTCGATCAGATCTCCCAGAGCCGATTCGCCGTCGCGGCCCACCGGTGTTTCGAGCGACACCGGATCGCGAGAGATGGTCTTGAGCTTTTGGACCTTCTCGACCGGAATATCCATTCGTTTCGAGATCTCATCGTTGGTCGGCACACGGCCGAGTTCCTTTTCGAGCTCCCGGGTGGCGCGCAGGAACTTGTTCATGCTCTCGTTCATGTGCACGGGAATACGAATAGTGCGGGACTGATCGGCAATCGCCCGTGTGATCGCCTGCCGGATCCACCAAGTGGCGTAGGTCGAGAATTTGAAGCCGCGGCGGAACTCGAATTTGTCCGCGGCGCGCATGAGGCCGATATTGCCCTCCTGTATGAGATCCAGGAGATGCAGACCGCGGTTTACATATTTTTTCGCGACGGAAACGACCAGGCGCAGGTTGGCTTCGACCAGATCTTTCTTGGCTCGCTCGGCTTCCACTTCGCCGTGGCGGATGACGGACAGGCTGTGGCGCAGGTCGGTGAGGGGGGCGCCGGCGTCCTGCTCTTTCTTCTTCAGTTCCCGCTTGAGCTCCTTGACTCGCGCCTGCGCGGACTGGGAATTCCGGCCTTCCAGTTTCTTGATCTCGGTGTCGAACGAAACCATCTCCTCGGCTGTATTCTCGATGGCCCTGACAAATTCCTTCCAGCGTACGAGTAGAAACGGGATAGCGCGAAGCGCCAGCGAGAGCTCCACCCTTGCGCGGACCACCTTGCCTGCCCATTTCTTACGCAGTTTCCTGTTGCTTGCAGGCACGGCGTTGTATTTGTCGACTGTCTGCTGGACTTTCTTATGAGCCGCGAGGTATGCGCTAAAGAGTTCCTTCACCTCGTTACGCCGCTTCAGATCGGCGGCGCCGCCGTCTTCCGGATCCGCCTGACCGAGGTCGACGAACGCATCCAGATCTTCGAGGTCTTTCCTGATTTGCTCCGCAAATTCATAGACCGCTGTTTGAATGATGGGCGAACGGCTGATCGCCTTTTGCATGCGCAGCTTACCGCGTTCCATTTTCCGGGCCAGGTTTACCTCGCCCTCACGCGTTAGCAGCGGTACCGAACCCATTTCGCGCAGATACACCCGTACCGGATCGTCGGTATAAATCGATTCTTCGACGTGTTGCGCGCCATGAAAGTCATCGCCGTCTTGAATCTCCTCCGGGTGGAAGAAATTGGCATCCTCATCGAAAGGAATGCTTAGCGGTTCATGACTCTCACCTGAATATTGGTCCTCGAACTGATCCACCTTACTTATTCACCTCAGCCTAAACGGCGCAACTAGAGTGTTGCCACTCCTTCCGGGAACGGTGGCTATCACTTTGGTCATCTGCCGCAGGGGTATTTTTTGACGTTTTGCCTCGGCCCAGAACGGGAATGAAGAGACAGTAATCCTGAGCTTCGCCTGTTTGTGCGCCCCTGATTATACCGTGATTCTTAGTCGAAGTGTAGCCCCACTTGAGAAGATGTCCCCGAAAGTGATTGGTTACTAAAATGTTAGCTTGGGCAGGGACGCATTCCGAGCCTTAAGATATTAGACGACCGCCGCGTTTGATCGGTTACAAATCTGTGCAATTCACTTCCGCATTCTTCCCAAAAAATTACGATTTTCGGGTGAGATCGACGTTTTTCAATTCGTTGACAAATTCCTCGACATCCTGGAAGTCCCTGTAGACTGAAGCGAACCGTACATATGCAATCTTATCGATCGTTCTAAGCCGGTCTATGAGGCGCTCTCCTATCAGAGTGGTGGGAATCTCACGTTCCGGGTTTTCCAGCAAAACCGATTCTATTTCATCCACCAATTCTGCGAGCCGGCCCATGCTGATCGGCCGTTTCTCCGAAGCTCTCAGCAGGCCATTTAACACTTTTTGACGGTCGAATTTTTCGCGCCGTCCGTCTTTTTTGATGACCATATACGGCACTTCGTCGCAGCGTTCGTAGGTGGTGAAGCGGCGTTCGCATGAAAGGCACTGGCGACGGCGCCGGATTGAATCACCTTCTTTGCTTTCCCGCGAATCGATCACTTTGTCTTCCCGGAAACCGCAGAATGGGCAAGTCATGACGAATCCTTGTTGACAGTTAACTGGTTAACGCAATCAAACGAATGAGCAAAATAGCTTGCCAGGGTGACGAAGAAAATACGAAACTAAAGAAAATAGTCTGGCGTCTGCGCTCCTTCCTAGAGTGCGACAGGCCAAACTCCGGTTCGGAAAGGCAGGTGTTTTGCGAACAGCGATGCATGCCCTAGAATGTAACCCAAGCATCCAGTCGATTGGACGGTTTAAGTTGAACTATTCCGGGCTGTGTTGCGTTTTCAGAGGTGTAAGCCGATGCGGATCACACCTACTGAAAACGGCAGCGCCGGACGGTAGGGCGAGGCGCAGCGGCTCGGAGAGATGGGCATGTCAGCCGCGGCAGTCGCGCAAATTTCGTTCAGTACAAACGCATCGGGTAGGACCTGGGCGTTAGCTGTGACAGCCACGGGGACTGCAAGGGTTTTGGACGCGGATTCACAACTGGTCGAGCAGTGTCTCGCCGGGGATCAGGGCGCCTGGGAAGATCTGATAAAGGCGCATACCCGACGTGTATTCGCGATCTGTTATCGTTTTACCGGGAAAGACGCCGAGGCGCAGGACCTCGCGCAAGACGTATTTCTCCGTGTCTTCAAGACACTGGGCAGCTTCCGCGCGGGAGAAGGATCGTTTAGCGTCTGGCTGACCCGCCTCACGAGAAACCTTCTAATCGATCATTACCGCCGCACCCGGCTCGACCGGGCCACGGATTCTATTGAGGATCAACTGGCGGTGCTCGAGGAACGAACCTCGATGCATAGCCGGACCGATGGGTTACTGGCAGGCCGCGAGGCGAGCGAGATGTTGCAAGCGGGACTGCAGAAGCTATCGCCGGAACTGCGCGAGGCGGTTATCCTGCGGGACCTCGAGGAACTGGAGTATCGGGAAATTGCGAAGGTGCTGAATGTACCTGAGGGCACCGTGAAGTCGCGGCTGAATCGCGGCCGCGCTGAACTGGCGCGTGTGCTGAAGCGGTACAAGGTTGCGGTATGAATTGCGCGGAATTTGAAATTCTGTTGAGCGACTATGTCGACGGGACCGTCAACATCGAGCAGCGCCGCGCGATTGAAGCTCATGCCGACAGTTGTCCCGCCTGCCGTGAGTTTCTCCGCGACGTTTTCCAGGCCGTCTCGTTTCTGGACAGCGCGGAAGAAGTGGCGCCGCCGCCCGAACTCATCACGCGGATTGTCTATCATGCGCCGCGGGGCCGCATCCGGGATGAATCCGAATATCGGGGGTTTTTCAGCCGTGTTTATGCTAAATGGCTGCAGCCGGCGCTTCAGCCGCGCTTTGCAATGGGCATGGCGATGACCATCTTGTCCTTCGCGATGCTGGGGCGCTGCACGGGCGTGCAAGTGCAGCAGATCAGCCCTGCCGACCTGAGCCCCGCCAGAGTGTGGAACAACGTCGAAGACAAGGCGTATCGTAGCTGGAACCGTACCGTGAAATATTACGAGAATCTCCGGTTGGTGTATGAAATAGAAACCAGATTACAGGAGATCCGCGATCAGCAAGATAAAATGCCGGCGCCAAATGCCGCCACTCAGAGTGGGGAATCGAGCGCGGCGCGGCAAAACAAGGGGACAACGCAACAATGAACTGCTATCAGCATCCGGATATTCCGGCAGTAGCCTTCTGCCGTAACTGCGGACAAGGATTATGCGCCGCCTGTGAGCGGCCTGCCGAAGGCACCGTCTTTTGCCAGGAGCATCTACCCGCGGCGAACTCTTCAACAGCCACGCCACGGCCGGACCCTGGGCCCAACCCGTACTTCCAGCCTTCTGCTTCCGCCGTACCCATCCGGACTTCGCCCGGTTTAGCCTTCATCCTGGGGCTGATCCCTGGAGTGGGCGCCATTTACAACGGCCAGTATTTGAAAGGTTTCATCCATGCCGCCGTTTTCGGGTTGTTGATGAGCATCTCGAGTTCGATGAGCGGCGATGCCGGCCAGAGTTTGCTGGTTGCTCTCGTCATGGGCTGGTATTTTTATATGCCCTTCGAGGCGTATCACACAGCTAAGAAGCGGCAAATGGGCATTCCGGTCGATGAGTGGTCCAGCCTTGTGTCGAGCCGGTCCTGGGACGGCGGCCGTCTTCCGGTGGGGCCTGTGTTGTTGATCGTGCTCGGCGTCGTATTCCTCCTGGACGAGCTCAACATTCTCCCCATCAGGGATCTTGTGCGGTTCTGGCCGGTGATTTTGATTGCGCTGGGCATCTACCTGCTTTATAGCCGCCTTTCCGGGCCCGCGCGGCTTCCTGCGGCGCCCCCACCGCCCGTATCAGCGCCTCCCGCGGCCACCGGCAATGTGATGGGGGCTCCCAATGAACACTAGGCGAGCTGCCTTTCTCCAATCGATTCGGGGGCCCGTCCTGCTGATCACCCTGGGGATTCTGTTTGCGATCCATCAAGCGGGGATCCTCAGCTTTTCGCGCACCTGGCCGTTGCTCATTATTGTGATCGGGGTCATGAAACTGTTGGAGCGCTCGTCGGAGCCCGCCCTGGTGATGCAGGGAGAATATCCCGGCCGAGGGCCTCTCCCGCCGCAGGGAGACTATTCTCAACACCGGGCCTACGTGCCTCGGCAACAGCCATGGCCACAGCAGCAACCACCGGCACAGAATCCGCCGCAAACACCTCCGGGAGGCGACGTGAAATGAAATCACGCGGCTCAATTATCGGCCCGCTTATCCTGATCACGATTGGAGTCTTGTTCCTGCTACGGACCGTCTGGCCGGGCTTCTCGGTGTTCGAGGTTTTCGCGGTGTACTGGCCCTATTTGCTGATCGCGTGGGGCGTCCTGCAGATCATCGAAATCTCGGTTCGCGCGCGAGGCAGAAGACCGATTCCGGGGAACGGCATTACGGCGGGCGGCTGGTTTCTGGTTCTGCTGATCTGCCTTGTGGGCTTCACGATGTTCGAAGTGCATGGACCTGATACCTGGTGGCGTCGCGTCAGCTTCAGCCAGGGAATGGATTGGTTTGGCGAAGCTCACGATTATTCGATCGCCAACCAGACGCAGGCCACCGGCAGCTCACCGCATCTGGTTATTCAGGACTTCCGCGGAAATGCCAAGATCACCGGTGCGGATGTCTCGGACATCGAGTTGAGCGGCCATAAAACGATTCGTGCGTTGAAAGGTTCTGAAGCGCATCGGGCAGACGAATCTACGCCGGTTCTACTGGTGGCCGATGGCAACGTCGTGACGGTGCGTACAAATCAGCAAAAGGCGCCGAATAATGTGCGCATTTCCACGGATCTGGAGATTACGGTGCCGAGAGGGACGAGCGTGGACGCGGTAGGACGCCTCGGCGATTTCGATATCAGCAACATTACGGGAAACGTGTCGCTCTCGAGCGAGAACGCGGGCATCCGGCTGCAGAACATTGGCGGCAACGTGACGGTTGAGACGCGCCGCGGCGATGTCGTGCGCTGCTCCGACGTGAAGGGTAATGTCGATCTGAAGGGGCGTAGCTCGGATGTGGAATTAGAGAAGATTGCGGGCCAGGTGACCATCAACGGCGCCTATTCGGGCGCCATTACGCTGCGCGATTTGGCGAAACCGCTCCGGGTCGACAATTTCCATACGGTTCTAGTCGTTCAGAAAGTCAACGGCCAAATCATCATGGACCGCGGTAGTTTGTCGGCGCAAGGCATAGTCGGGCCCTCGCAATTTACGATGCACGCGACCGATGTCGATGTGACAGGTTTCACCCAGCCGCTCGAAGTCAACGTCGACAAAGGCGACATCAGCCTCCGGCCGGGAAAGGGCCCACTTGGGAGAATGGTCGTCCGTACCGGGGCGGGGAACATAGACCTGGCTCTGCCGGAAGCTTCAAAGTTCGATCTGAAGGCCACGACCGATCACGGTGATATTGAGAATGAATTCGGCCAACCGCTACAGCTTGAAACCGCCGGCAGGGGCGCGAAGCTCACCGGGATGGTCGGCGGCGGGCCGAACCTGAACCTGACGACGGACCGCGGCGCGATTACCGTCCGCAAGGCGACCGCGGAAGACCTGCAGCCACCGGTTACCGCGCATTCGCAACAGGGCGATGAAGACGTGGAAACGGAGCCGAAACCTCCGAAGACTCCCAAAGCGCCTCCGCCCCCCAGCGCGCCGCATACGGTGGTGCTGTAGAATTCAGCTGTTCAGTCGCGATACGCTTCTTTGCGATGCCTAACGCGACGGATCTCGATAGTGCCATCGCTGGCGTGAACAAAGAAGAGCCGGTAGTCGCCTATGCGGAGCCGTAGCTCCTCAAATTCGCCCTTAGCGCTTTGAGATCGCCGCTTCCCGATTCGACGAACCGGTGCAACTCGTGAAGGACGCGCATAGCAGTCTGTCGATCGAGCGCACGGATATCGGCCCTGGCCTGATCGGTCCAGACAATTTGCTTCAAGCCCTGCCCCTGTAGTTCTCGATCTCGTCTTGCGTCATACCAAGCTCGTCGAGTACCTGGTCATGCGGAATCCCTTGGTTACGCTTCAACCATTCGCGAGCTTCGTGAAGAGCGTTCTCGTCGTCTTGCGTTAGTGGTTCGCTCTCCACCGGCGCATGGGCAATAGCACGGGAAACCGGGTCTACCATGACCTTCAGCAAGCTTACAAGGGCAGATAGCTCTTCAGGAGCGAGCAGATCTACCATTGCGTGCGCTTGCCGTTTTTGCTGAACGGTATCGGTTGCCATCAGGTTCTCTTTTCTTCAGGCCGGCGGATTTCGCAAGGCCTCTGGGGATAAATGCGGAAGAGAAGACTTTATGCCATTGTACTTCTCGAACGCTCGCGTGTGGTATTTTCCCTTACTGTCGATGACACGGCGCGATTTCCTGGGAACAGCCGCTTCCACCGTCGCCCCGCGCCTGCAGGCGACCGAGGCGAACGCCTCCTATCAAAAAATGGGGCTGAACACCTACTGTTTGCGCGCCTTCAAATGGACTGACAAGCAGCTATTGGACTATGCCGAGTCTCTGAAACTGGATGGCGTGTTCTTGCAGGACTCTCTCGATCCGGATCGCGAGAAGCTCGAGCATTGGCGCGAAATTGGAGCCCACGCGCGTCAACTAAAGCTGCATATCGAGACGGGCGTTGGCGCGGTGCTGCCGCGGTCTTCTGGAAATGTAGAGGCCAGCCGGCAACAGCTTCTGCTCGGCCTTGCGCGGTCGCATGCCTGCGGTTCGCCGCTGGTCCGCTGCCTGCTGGCAGGAGATCGCGCGCATCTTCCCCCCGGTTTCCGATGCGCAGAATATTTCAGCGATGGTGAAGCTGCTGAAATCCGTGGAGTCGCAGTTTCGCGACGCCGGCATCAAGGTCGCGATCGAGAATCATAAAGACCTGCGGGCTTGGGAGACTCGCGAAGTGATCGAGGCCGCCGGGAAGGATTGGGTTGGCTCCTATCTCGACACCGGCAACCCGGTGTTTGTGGTCGAGAATCCTTTGACGACCGTCGAAGTGCTCGGCTCCTACGCGCTGTGCGTCCACCTGCGCGATTCCGTGGTGTATGAATGCCTTACTGGCGCAATGGTGCAATGGGTTCCGCTCGGGCAGGGAAATATCAATTTTCACGAAATCGCGCGGCGCGTACACACACTGAAGCCGGACGTGTACGTCTACATCAAGCCAATCACGGGCCGCCCGCCGCATTTAATGCCGTACCTTGACAGCAATTTTTGGAAGGGCTATCCCGATGCGCGGGCGTTCGAGTTTGCACGGTTTGCGGCCCTTGCAAAACAGGGCCGTCCCTATGAGAAGGCGATGGTGATCGAAGATATTCCCGGGCGTCAAACTCCAGAGCCGTTCGTCGCCGCCCTTCGCTATCAGCAGCGCGAGCACATGGAAGCGAGCGTCGAGTACGCAAAGAAGTCGCTGAACCTGGGCGTGCGTTGGCGGGCATGACCCGAGCAAATGTCCGGCCGGCGCTCCGTACACTTCAGCGGTTCCGCCGCGCTCCGGCCCATCCGGTGTTGAACGCAACTAGGGAATAAAGAGTTGCACCTGCACGGAGTAGGTGACGGACTCGCCCGGCTTCAGTATCACCATTCCGGTGTTCTTGCCCTTCCATTCCTTTCCGAACGGATCACCCCAATTGAACTGAGCCTCAAATGCGACGAATTGCTTATCCACGGGAGCATAAGCCTGGAACGCTGAAATCTGTGGCGAGATGCCGATGACGCGCACGCCATACTTAGCCGCCGGGTCCGTGATTTCCGCCGTCACATGGCCGTTTGCATCTCTATCGAGATCGACGAAGCAGTCGTCGAGGAACGTCCCATCGAGCGCGAGGCCGCCCGGCTTGTTGAACGCGTACTTGCCTTTCAACGGAAGCAGCTTGCCGGTCGGGAACACGTCGTCATAGTTGTTCACCTGGGCCATCATTTTGGCGGGGATGGAGAGCCGTGCCTGTTCGCGGTTGCCGCTCGGAAACGCGAAGTACGGATGCCAGCCGATGCCCACCGGGTCGTCTTGATCTCCAGTGTTCTTCACGGTAACGGTGAACCCGAACCCCTGACCGTTCAGCGTGGCCGTGACACTCACGTTCGATTTTGAAAGCCAGTGTCCACCGAAATCGCCGGCATCTAAGTCGCCACTCACGGTGGCTGCATCATCTCCCGATTGCAGGTTTACAGTGTCCATAGCGCGATTGAGAATCAACCCGTGCATCGCGTGCGGTTCGGCATGAGGCTTTTTCCCATGCGAGTTTGCGTTCAGCACGACCTTCTTGCCGAGGATTGTCGTTTCAATTGTCTTGCCGTCATGGGAAACCCTGCCTCGGATACGATTTGCAAAGGGGACGAGGATCGCCCCGCCGGCCGAGTACGAAGCCTGGCCGTACTGGTCGGCAGATCCGCCGTTGAGGAGTTCGGGCGCCTGATCGAGGGGTGGGCCGACAAGCACGTCGATGACGCCCTTGCCCGGCACGAAGGCCTTAATCTTAAAGATATTCATGCCGCGGCCGGGTAAAATGTCCGCGCTCAATATCTGGGGCTTGGTCGTGTCCGCGGATTGAGGCCGGCTCAGTTCAACGGCCTTTTTTCCATTTACGGTGACATCAGTCTCCTTGGCCTGAAAACGGTGCTGGGGCTGAGCTGTTTGAGATTCCGGAGGTTTCGAGGAAGAGCAACCTGCAAGCGTCAATACAAAAGCAATGGGGAAACACAGTTTCGCATTCATTTATGATCGAGTCCTTATCGGCGTCGCTCCGCAATCATATCGCGGCGGGTTGCCGGTTCTCGCCGGCCGAGCGGCAATCCCGCATGGAAAATATCGCGCTTTTGCCTTCCGCGTCAATCCCGGTCGCTGATTTCTGAAAGCCGATGAGGCACAATAATAGAAATATGTATCCAGCCCTTTACGCCTTGGCGGGTCTGATCGTCGGGATCATCGCCGATTTTGCTTACGAGATGCATGCGAGGATGGGCGTCGCCTTCCCCTACACCATGCCGCCGGTTGAACACAGCAGCGTAATTGTTCGCGCGCTGATCGGGATGGTGTTCGGTTTCGGCTTCGCGATGATCGGCAAAGCTCTCGGTTGGTACAAGCACGACGATGAGATCTGCGGCGTCGCCGTCTCGGCGATTCTCGCCCTTGTCCCGATCTATATGTACAACCAGTGGCTCATCTGACGCCTACTCGAAAAATCCGGCGGCGCGCAGATCGTTGAGCAATTCCCCGCTCGCATTGCGCGGATAGCCGAAGTCCCAGAAAGGGTTGCTGTCCGCGCTCTCCCAAACGCGGAACTCCGATCCGGTTAGCATCTGCTTCAAGCGCTCGTCCGCATCCGCGATGCCGGGCTCAGCCTCCAGGCCGAGCATGGCGATCACTCCGCGTAAATCCAAGTCGTTCCGGTAATCGTGCAACCGGTAGCGGTACCCTCGTTCCACTTCCGATACAAACTCTTGCCAGCGTTTCACGAGTCCGGCCCTTCCGGCGCGCACAATATGCGGTGGGTAGCCGTTGTCTTCGAGGTATCCAGTGATTTCATCGTCCGTCATGGTTTTTCCGCCGTTTGACGGGCCGTGCCTAACTGGCTCGCTAACGCAGCCGCCTGCTCTGTCTTGCCTTCCGCGGACAACAACTGGCTGTAGCTTTGAAGCGCATCTCTGAGCGTAACCGCGGAGGCTTTTCGCTGTGGTGCATTCGCGGCATGACGCACAGCCGTATCCAAATCGCGCACTGCCGCGCGATACGCTTCTTGCGCTTCTTCCAGTCTTCCCAGGCCTTCATCGCAGCGGGCGCGCTGGTAACGGACTGCGCCGCGCAGCGTGTCCGTGGCAGGCAGACTCGTTTGCGCCAGCTTTGAAGCCGGGTCCGCGAAGTTGAAGGCGTCCTCCGGCAAGCCGAGATCCAGGTAGATTTGGGCCGCCAGGCTATTGGCGATGATTCTTTCCCGCTTGGCCGCCGCGGGCAGCCGCCCGGCTAGCTGGACCGCTTCGCGGCAGGAGCGTTCCGCTTCGCGGGTTCGGGATTCGTTCACCAGAAAGCGGCACCGGTCCAAGGCTTGCCGATAGTGCTCGAACCGGCTGCCGGCAGATTCGCCTGCGAGAGCCGCGCACGCGAGGACCGCTATGCACCCGAACCGGCCGATGTGCCCCATCCTGCTTCGATGATAGCGAGCGTGATATTCTCAATCCCGACTCCTCCCCCGCCGATAAGCCGAACTAGAAGTACCGCCCAGGACCGTCAATGAAACATTTCTACGCTTCTGTGTTTAATCGGTGCTATAACCGAAAGGTGCGTGGTTTGGTTCGCCGCCAAGGGCATCAGGAGCAATCGTCATCGTTAAAGTTTGTGTACTAGCGAGTAGCAGTTCGGGCAACTCGGCATTCATCGCCACGAGTGGAACGCGTGTACTTGTCGATGCGGGCTTGAGCCGGCGCGAGATCACTAAAAGGCTGGCGGCCATCGGCGAGGAAGTCGAACAACTGGACGCCATTCTGATCACGCATGAGCACAGCGACCATATCTGTGGACTGGTATCACTTGCTAAGAAGTTTGATATCCCGATCTATCTCACCCACCGGACCGCGCCCTCGATCGACTGGGGTGAAGTCACGCCGCGGCTCGAATGCTTTCAGGCGGGTTGCCGGTTTCCCGTGGGCGAATTTGAGGTCGCCAGCTTCACCATCCCGCACGATGCCATCGATCCCGTCGGTTATACAATCGCGGCGGAAGGCATTCGCGTTGGCGTCGTCACGGATCTGGGCTATGTAACCGACTCCATCAAGGTTCATTTGCGCGGCATGAACCTACTGCTGCTTGAATCGAATCACGACTTGGGCATGCTGAAAGACGGGCCCTATCCATGGTCGGTGAAGCAGCGGGTGATGAGCCGCCGCGGGCACCTCTCGAATGAAGTGGTCGCCGACTTCATTCGGGACGATCTCGATGGCACGGTGACCACGCTGATTCTGGGCCATCTCAGCGAACACAATAATCATCCCGAGCTCGCCCGCCAGAGCGCCATCCGCGCGCTGGACGGCCGGACTTTGTTCACCAGCCTGGTCGTCGCCGAGCCGGGCGTGCAGTCCGACGTGTTTACGTACTGACGCCCGGCGGCTAGCGCCCTGAACTGAGCAGACTGGACCGGTGAGTCAGTGTGCCTCTGAAAGACACTTGCGCCTTCTTCGGCTACAGTGGAAACAGAGGCCGTTTTCGTATGGATATGATTCCCGTCAAGCCTGAGCGAAAAGCGCAACTGGAAGATTACGCCCAGCGGCACGGACAGGATACCGCTGCCGCGCTTGACGACGTCCTGTCGGCCTATCTGGAATGGGAACGCCAAGACTTTCAGGAAGCGGTGGAAGGAATTAGAGAGGGTTATGAGGACATGAAGGCGGGGCGCACGCAACCCGCCGGTGAAGCCTTCGAAGATTTACGCGAGAAGCATGGCCTTTCGCGTTGAGATAACCGCAAGGGCAAAAAGCGATGTAGGTCTCATACTGCGGTGGCTGCTCTCTCAACAAGCCGGTGTTGCCGCGCAGCGCTGGTTCGAAGGATTAACAGATGCGGTAGCGTCGCTTTCGAATTTTCCCAGCCGCTGCCCGTTGGCTCCCGAAAGTGCCATCGTTCCTTTCGAAGTAAGGCAGTTGATCTATGGCCGTAAGCCCCATCCATATCGAGTGCTGTTCACGACTGAAGGCGATGTGGTAATTGTTCACCACATTCGGCATGGCCGGCAGAAATCGCCCCTCGTCATTGATCGACCATAATAGAAAGCCATTTTGGACGAACCATGCGCATGCTTCACAGGCGGGTGGCCGGCGTGCAGGCGGGTCATTGACGTTTGGCATTTTCAAGAACTGGCAAACCGTCAACGGTGTCTTCCCTGCTCGGAAATCCGTGGATTTTCACAATGTCCGATCGAGAATACCGCTCGACCGTTTTATAGGTCGCGAATTCCGACTCATTTGCGAATCCGAATTTCCAATGAAGTTTGCAATCCGTGATGTCCGTAGTTGGTTTAAGTAGGACATCTCCGCCCATTGCAATCACTAGGCAACCTGAGAGTTCGATGGCTTTAGGTTGCGAATCCCCGGGCGGCGTAGCCTTAACAATAATCGAGACAGGGATTTCGCCGCCCATGCCAAGCATTCGTAAAACTAGCCCACCTAAGAACGGTGCACCCGGCCATAGGAATAGGAAACCGAAGACTAATGAGGCATAAATCAGTAGTAACGTCTTCCAGGTGTCAACCAAGGTCGCAATCAAAGGTGGCACTAACATACAGCCCAGGATGAAGACCCGAACGCTCTTGGATCGCTCGTATGAAAATAAGGAAACCAAGGTCGAGAACCATAGCAGACAAAGACCTGTAGGCATCACTAGATCCAAGAGTGGAACTGTGGGCTGTGCCTTCCTGCGCTTTAAGCACCAGACGCGGAACACAATCGCGCATACCATGAAGCTGGAAATGGTGCACACATAATTTTCGAGCCGAGTCATCCCCAGCGCGAGATATGTCAAGGGGCCAGAGACTATCGTAAAGTACAGCCCAAAATACAAGAAACCTTCGCGTATGACTGCCGAGAAATCTGAGCCCGCCCTGAAACGAGCACGGCCGTTTGCCAGTCTGCTGTATGCGGGCATAAGAACAAGGCTCGCCAATGCGGTTGTCATAAACACGAATACGACAGTTATGATTGACAGCACGGTTGCGAGCGAAGCATCGAGAGCGGGCGCCGGTGCGTTCTCACTTTGCAGATACGAGATCAGAAGCCACGCCCCGCAAGGTACCGATTTAGCTGCTCCTAATTTGGTTACGTCAACGGCCAATCAGCTAACGCGTGAATGCGTTTGCGCAGATGCTCAGCGCGTGATCGAGAGGTAATTGCGGGTTCAGATTCGGTCGAGGCCGAATGGACTTCGCTTATTGAGTTGAAGGAAGACATTGGAGCGGGATTACTCTAGCACAACCCCGATGTAAGCAGTCGAGATCACCTGGACGCGTTTAGTTTTATCTCGAACTCGCCAGCTAATTCATCGGTTGCGCGCCGGACGGCAGGTCTGGAGAATGGGTAAGAGGCGCTCGAAGATCTCCGGGATCTCTGGATCTTTCTTGGAAAGCCGCTTAATACTCCGACCGAACGCAGCCGTGGACAGCACGCGATGGGCGGAGTGCATGTTAGGCGCGCTTGCGAGCTGACTTTTGCGCTCTGCCTTTTACCTTGAGGTCGGCGAGAAGTTCGGAGGCATTACGAACGCGTCCGGCTTCAACATCTTTGCGGCTCGCGGCGATCTGCTTCTTTACCTTGGGATCGCGTGCTTCGAGGTAATCCTCAAGCTCGTCGGCATCCATGATGCCGGCGATAGGAATGCCGCCCTTCTCCAGGATGAAGTACTCGCCGCCAAGGTGAACTCGTTTCACAACGGCGCCGAGATTGACGCGGGCCTTGGTTATAGGAATTCGATGGACTGTGGCGGTGAGAGTTTTCATGAGAACCTCTTGTATAACATCGATTAAGATTACTCAACCTACCTCACGATTACCATGATTACGGAGTTCTTCAAGCTGTTCCCGCTTGGGTGATCTTCCATGGCTCACTTCGGCGCGCGCTCCAGTGGACTGACGAAGATATGCCGCTCGCTCAGATAGAAGTTCAGCAGGGCGCAAGCGCAGATGGCGATGAGATTCGCCATGAGATACGGCCACTTGAAAAGTCCTGCGAATAGCCACATTAGAAGTAGATTCCCCAATAGCGAAACCATTCCGTTCGCGAGGTTGAAACGGATAAGCCGCCACAATCGCTGGCTGAGGCTCTCCGACAGGCCGACTCCTCTCCAGGTAAAGACCTCATGCCAAATGAAGTTATGCAGAAGAGCGGTTTCGACAGCCATCGCGGTGGCCCAAAGGTATTGCAACTTCAGCCCGCGCGTGAGCGCTTCCAGAACGGCAAGCTGGACCACGGCTCCAAGAACTCCGACGAGGTTGAACTTGAGCCAGCGCCGAAACACGTCTACTGAAGCCTTTCCTCAACAAATAGTTGCCGGGTGTGCCGTATGGCAAGCACGATGAACATTCCTCCCATGACGGCAATGGCGCAGACCCCGCCCACATCCAACGACAGATAATCCGTACCAAAGATATGCGCTCGAGGCCACCGTATTAAAGCCAGAACGCCGGCGGCTATCAGGATACGCAGTTCCGTTGGTGAGAAATAGCCAACGGAGATATTGAACCGCCCCAGAGTATACGCCGCGAGGTAGGCCTCGACAGAGAGCATCAGAAATGCGATGACGACTCCCATCGCTATGGCCGGTGTCATTAATCCGCTGAGCGCCATTCCGGTCGCGATGAATACCGTGGACAGGCAATCGCAGATATGGTCGACATAAAAGCCGTAGCGCGGGCGCTGCTGGTTGCGGTACCGGGCGAGTGTTCCGTCGGTGGAATCGCCAAACCAGTTTAGGGCGAGAGCAAAGGGAACCGCGAGCAGCCAAAGAATGTTGTCTCTTGCGCCCCAGAAGCACAGGCCTGCGCCGAACATAGAGAGAATGGCAAGAAGTGTCAGATGGTCGGACTTCACCCATGCAGGAAAATGGCGAACCAGCCATTGCAGGGCGGGGCGTTCGAGGGGAGCAAGAAGACTCTCCTGTTTCCGCTTGGCGTGCGTGAAAGTCCCGGTTTGCTTCATCTGGCTGATTCTACGACGTCTGCCCCCGAACCGCTTCTTTGGACGCTCGTGCCACAATCGAAGTTCACGCAATGATTGCCCGCTACACGCGTCCCGAAATGGGCGCCATCTGGACCGACCAAAAGAAATATGAGTGCTGGCTCGAAGTCGAATTGGCGGCTTCGCAGAGTCTTGCCGAACTTGGTGAGGTGCCCGAGGACGCGGCGGCTGCGCTGCGGTCGAACGCAGGATTCGATCTTCGCCGCATCCAGGAAATCGAACGTGAAGTCCGGCACGATGTGATCGCGTTTACGACGGCGGTTGCGGAAACTATGAAAGCCAAAGGCGCGGGCGACGCATCGCGCTGGCTGCATTACGGGTTAACTTCGAACGACGTCGTCGATACCGCGCAAGCTCTCCAGATCAAAGCGGCTTCGGCGCTGATCGCGAAAGGGCTGGACGAGCTTTCCAGGGCGTTGAAAGCATCCGCTCTTCGGTATCAACATGCGTTTCAAATCGGGCGGACGCACGGAATTCACGCCGAGCCCATTACCTTCGGTCTGAAACTCGCCATCTGGTGGGATGAGGTCCAGCGCCATCGCGCGCGTTTCGCCGAAGCGGCGGAAGAGCTTCGTTTGGGCAAAATATCGGGCGCTGTTGGGACCTTTGCGCACATCGGACCTGAGGCGGAGGAGAAGATCTGCGCACGGCTTGGCTTGAAGGCCGCGCCGATTTCGTCGCAGGTCCTCTCGCGCGATCTGCACGCCCATTACATCGCCACGCTGGCCGGAATTGCCGCCTCGCTCGAAAAGATCGCGCTTGAAATCCGCCACCTGCAAAGAACGGAAGTTCGCGAAGCGGAAGAACCGTTCGCGGCGGGACAAAAGGGCAGCTCCGCCATGCCGCATAAGCGCAACCCTGTGACCTGCGAGCAGATCTGCGGCCTTGCGCGGGTTGTTCGCGGCAACGCGGAGCCCGCTTTTGAGAACGTGGCGCTTTGGCACGAGCGCGACATCTCGCATTCGTCTGTGGAGCGCATCATTCTGCCGGATTCGACAATCCTGGTCGACTACCTGCTCGCGAAGACCACTTGGCTGATCTCAGGACTCCGGGTCAATGTGGACCGCATGCGACGAAATATCGATCTGACCCGCGGGCTGATCTTCTCCGGTCAGTTGCTGCTCGACCTTGCGGCGGCCGGAATGCTCCGTGAGGACGCTTACCGTCTTGTCCAGAGTCACGCCATGCGGTCCTGGGAAAGCGAGGGAGACTTTCGCGGCGCCGTCGCGGGCGATCCAATCGTCCAGAAATATTTGACGCCCGGCGATCTCGACCGGACCTTCTCGCTTGAGCGCCAGTTACGACACCTCGATGTGGTTTTCGACCGTGTGTTTGGCAAGACCCAGCACTGAGAATCACCGGGACGCGGTTTTCTGGTACAGGCGCAACTGTAATTTTGATCGCCGATCGCCTTCGGATGGTTACGGTATTCTCGTTTGGCGAGAATTTAAGAAATTATACTGTACGAAATCGCCTGTTTACGTTTACACTGTAGTGGGACCAAAGGAGTCACATGGCCGCGAGCATTCGAAAAACGTCAGAATTGGAGTTTGAACTAGCTCGTGTTTTGCTGGTCGACGATGACATGACCTCGCGGCTGACGCTACAAACCGTTCTCGAAGCGGGTGGGTATGCTGTTGATTCGGCGGCTTCGGCTGCTGAAGCGGTCGGAAAACTGGACGAGAGCCAGTACGAGCTCGTGTTGAGCGACTTGCAAATGGAATCTCCGGAGGCGGGGCTTAAGGTCCTGGCGTACGCGCGGCTGATGGATTACAAACCGGCGACGGCGCTGTTCACCAGTTATCACGATAGCCGCCCCAATCACCACCGTTCTGTGCTCATCAAGCCGGAGGATGTGCCGGGATTGCTAGGTAAAGTTGCCGATCTGATCAGCCAGCGAGCGGCTCGCATTGTGGCCCGACAACTTCGCCGCCTTAATTAGCCTTCGGGTCAGCCGGCCCGACTTCTCTCTTGACAATGGGTTTTTCATGGATGCGCCGGCGCTCAGTCTCTCTCTGTTTCCTTACAGGCTGCGCTTTCGGGCCTCTGAAACCATAGATTTCCCAGCTGTCGGCGCGAGCAATATTGTTCGCGGCGCTTTGGGAATCGTCCTGCGAAAAGCGTGCGGCGAGGAGCCGGCTTATTCCCGGCTTTTTGCCCCGGTAAAGATCGGCGGAGCTAGTGGCTTCGCAGATCCGCCACGCCCGTTCGTGTTACGGGCGGCGGCGCTTAACGGGCGGCGCATCGAGCGGGGCGAATATTTCCATTTCGATCTACATTTATTCGAGCACAACGAGCAGGCGCTGCCCCAACTCGCGCTGGCTTTCAGCGGGCTCGCGCAGGAGGGTCTTGGTCCCCATCGCGCCCGCGTTGCGCTGCAATCCATCGAATTGCTCGATGAGACTGGCCGGCCGTCACAGACGGTTTTTGCGAACAATCGAATCGAGGCCCGTCGTTCAGGCCCCCTCGTGCTGCCGCTCTCGGGCGAGAGCGCGCCAGTTTCGCGAATACAAGTCACGTTTGCCACGCCGACGGAACTGAAGAGCGAAGGACTTCTGGTGAGTACTCCCGAATTTGGCGTTCTGTTCGCGCGATTGCGCGATCGCATTGCCGCGTTGTGCGATCTGTACGGTAGTGGAACGCTTCCCGTCGATTTCCGCGGCATGGGCGAGCGAGCTGCCTTGGTGCGTTTAATCGATTCTGACCTCGAATGGCATGCTCAGGAACGGCGTAGCTCGCGAACCGGTCAGACGCACCCGCTGGGAGGATTCACCGGGACCGCGACGTACCAGGGCAGCCTTGCGGAGTTTTTGCCTTGGCTCAGGGCCGGGTATTGGACCGGCGTGGGACGGCAAACAGTCTGGGGAAAGGGCGTGATTACCTTGCCGTCGCGGTGATTGCAATTTGCGATACAATCGAGCGGGAGATTGCACTAAATGCCGCTGGCAAAACTGCTTTTTCTGCCGGTTGTGGCGCTCCTCGCCCTACAGATTCAGGTTGTAGCCGCGGAGCTTCCTCTCAGTATGAAGACCGGCATTGAACGGTTTGCGCAGACGCACAGTGGAATCTCCGCAGGGCCGGCAAAGGCCCCTATCGCAAACCTGCCTCTGTCGATGTTGTCAGCGCGCAACTGGTGGGTGCGCCCAGGGCCGGCGGACTCAACGGCCGTATGCTCCATTCCATTGCGCGAGATGCCGATCGACCACCCGGAGCGGTTCGCTAGCCGAGAGGCGGAGCTTCCCGGAACCCTCGATGAAATGCCGCGAACCGCAGGGCCGGCGCCGGTTTGTGGGGCGAAATTTACCGCCGGCCTGCGGTAGCTGGAACTACAGAATCGTCCGACAGAGGAGCAAGCATGACGAGTAATCCAACTGAACTCGATTTTTGGCCGCCATTGCCCTGGGATGAATGGAAAGACACTGCATCCACGCTTCACATGTGGACTCAGATCGTCGGAAAAACGCGTCTGGCGCTCACGCCGATGGTAAACCACTGGTGGAATGTGCCCCTCTATGTCAGCGCATATGGTCTGTCCACTTCGGCAATGCCTTACGAAGGCGACCAGTTCGAAGTCGAATTCGATTTCGTCCACCATCAATTGCATGTTCGCGTGAGCTCGGGAGCGGCCCGGTCCGTCGCGCTCCGCCCTCAGTCGGTCGCGTCATTTTATGACGAATACATGTCGGTGCTTCAATCGCTCGGCATCGAAGTGACGATCCACGCGATTCCCGATGAAGTCAGCGACCCGATTCCTTTTCGCCAGGACGACAAGCACGCTTCTTACGACAGCGAGTATGCTCATCGCTTCTGGCTCATCCTTTCCAGGGCCGATGTCTTGCTCAAGCGCTTTCGAGCGCACTTCATCGGCAAATCCAGTCCGGTGCATTTCTTTTGGGGCAGTTTCGATTTGGCGGTGACTCGATTTTCCGGCCGCCCCGCGCCTCCACGACCCAATGCGGACGCCATCACGCGGGAGGCTTACTCGCACGAGGTGATCAGCGCCGGGTTTTGGCCTGGCAACGGTGGATTTGGCACGCCGGCGTTTTACTGCTATGCCGCGCCGGAACCTCCCGGCCTCGATCACCAGTCAATCCGGCCCGAACAGGCGTTTTATAGCAGGGATTTGAAGCAGTTCATTCTCAAATACGACGATGTACGCGCGGCAAACTCTCCGGAACACGCCGTAATGGAATTTCTGCAGAGCTCCTATGAGGCCGCGGCGATACTAGCCGGTTGGGATCGCCGGTCGCTTGAGCGTTCGGTTCTTCCGGAAAGTACGACGGCCTGAGAGTGAGCCGCGAACTAGGGTTTTTTACTGCCGACATTGCCGGCGGACTGCTCATTATCCACGGGTTGCCGGCGACGCTTAGCTTTGTGCCTCGCGATACCCAGAATAATGCCTATAACGTTGGCGGCACGGTGACCGTTGGGGTTTTTGATGATGTGGATCAGGCGATTCAGGCTGCTGCCCAGCAATATCCAGTCTCGCCCGAACAATGGGGCTGGAGCGCTGCTCTGCCGTTCGAGTTTGAAAGCGGAATGCGAACCGAGGTGCACGTGCCGGAGGTCGACGGCCATAAGATACTGCGGCATGGCCATCCGTGGAAGTAGCATCTTACCAAGTGGCGCGCTTATCCCATCAACTTCGAAATACGCGTATACCCGCTTTGGCTCACCGGCAGCTTCGTGCCGTTTTGCAGAATCAAAACCCGGCTATCCTTCGTATACGGCTCGATCCGAGTGACGCGTTCGACGTTCACAATGTAAGAACGATGAATGCGAATGAACTGGCCCGGATCCAAAGCTTCTTCCAGGCTCGAGAGCGTCTGCTGCTTTAGATGCTGTTTCCCGGCGGCATGGACCGCCACGTAATCGTCCTGGGCTTCGAGGTAATCGATCTGGGCCGCGGGGATGACATGCACACGTGCGCCATCTTTAATGACGAGCCGCTCTAAATGTTGGGAAGGAGTTCGCGCGGCTGCCGCGAGTTCCGTCGCGGAAGGCGTCCTTTGATGTAATCTCTCTTTCGCGCGCGTTAGGGCTGCATCGAAGCGCTCCGCGCTGAACGGCTTTAAGAGGTAATCGACCGCGTGAACTTCGAACGCTTTCATTGCGTACACGCCACCGGTGAGTAGAGAACATCCGTGCGCAACGGGCACTAAGTCATTTCGCAGGCCTTCGCGGCAGTCGCGGTCATTAAAGAAGGTAAATGATAAAGGCGTATCTAAATCTGTATAATATGATCCAGTTTCCGTGAGTTTATACGGGATTGAGGGGGAATATTGCAGGGAAAATCGGTTCGTATCGGACTCGTGTGCGTCCTTCTCGCGCTTGCCGCGAGCTTGGCCAGGGCGCAGGCGTCGGCATCGGTCCGGGGTCACGTGACCGACCCGTCGGGAGCGGCCGTGCCGCAGGCGAACGTAAAGCTGACGCGATTGGACACAAATACTTCGCGTGACGCGACGACGGATGACTCGGGCTTTTATGAAATATTGCAGGCCGCTCCAGGGAATTACTCGATCGTGGTTACGGCCAACGGCTTTGCGCCGGTGAACCGCGCGAATATCGCGCTTCTGGTGAACTTGCCCGTGACCGCGGATTTTCATTTAGAAATCTCCGGATCCAGCCAGAAGGTGGACGTAAACGAGGCGGGCGCGCCGATGGTAAATACGACTGATGCTTCGCTTGGCAACGTCTTCGATACGAAACAGGTGGAACAGCTGCCGATTGAAGCGCGCAATGTAGTCGAACTCCTTAGCCTGCAACCAGGCGTGGTTTTTCTGGGAAACCGCCTCGATCAAGATAGCGATACGCGCTCCGGCGCTGTTAATGGAACGCGGAGCGATCAGTCGAACGTCACGCTGGATGGCGTGGACGTCAACGACCAAAATAATGGATATGCGTTCACCAGCGTGCTGCGGAATACCCAGGATTCGGTGGAAGAATTCCGCGTAACTACGTCGAACGCGAATGCGGACGCAGGCCGCTCCTCCGGCGCGCAGGTCGCTCTGGTGACCAAGAGCGGAACGAACTCGTTTCACGGGTCTGTCTACGAATACAACCGGAACACCATATTCGCGGCCAACGAGTACTTCCTGAAAGCTTCTGAACTGGACGCCGGACAGCCGAATGAGCGTTCGAAGTTGATCCGCAATGTGTATGGCGCCTCGCTCGGTGGCCCCTTTGTGAAGAACCGGCTGTTCTTTTTTCTCAACTATGAGGGACGGCGAGACCGCGAGGCGGCGAGCGAAGTGCGCACGGTGCCGACCGCCGCCTACCGTCAGGGTTTCCTCACCTATCAAAACGCGGAAGGCGGCACGACGACTCTGAACCCCGCGCAGATCAGACAAATGGATCCGCTAGGAATCGGAGAGAATGGAGCGATCGGCTCCATTCTGCAAAGTTATCCGCTGCCGAACGATCCCAGTACGGGCGATGGCTTTAATACCTCCGGCTACCGATTCGCCGCTAACGAAAAGCGCAAATTCGACACTTATATCGGACGCATCGACTATAACCTTACGGCCGATGGGCGGCACACGATCTTCTGGCGCGGCAATTTGCAGAACGATAACTCCGGTGGAGCGCCCCAATTTCCGGGGCAACCTCCCGCTTCTACGCTGCTCGACAACAGCAAGGGTTTCGCGCTGGGCTATACGGCGGTTCTAGCGTCGAACAAAGTCAACACCTTTCATTGGGGCTTTACGCGGCAGGGAGGCGAAAACGCCGGCGTTTCAGTTGACCCGGAAGTGACGCTCGCGGGGCTCGATTCTTCCGTATCGTTCTCGCGCTCCGGCAAGTATCTGACGCCCGTACATAATCTGCTGGACGACTTCTCCTGGGTCAAAGGGTCGCACACACTCCAATTCGGAGCGAATATCCGCATCATCGACAGCGAGCGCTCGAATGATTACAACTCCTTCCCGACAGCCCACGTTAATCTGGGTTGGCTAGTAAACTCCGGAATCGCCAACCGTAATGTTCCCTTCGATCCGGCGCTATCGGGGTATGCGCCGGTGTCCGACGGCTTCTCGCGCCAATACGACAACACGCTGATGACGCTGGTGGGCATGGTGACGGAAGGAGATGCGGTTTACAATTACGACAAAACCGGACAAGCGCTTGCGTTGGGCGATCCGCTGGTGCGGAAATTTCGCTGGAATGAATACGAATGGTATGGGCAGGATTCCTGGAAGATATCGAAGAATCTCACCCTGACCTATGGCTTGCGCTGGACGCTGCTGCAACCCCCCGCTGAAACCAATGGCACGCAAGTGGGCGCCTGTGTGTTGAACGGGAATACGTGCTCGCCTCTCAGCTTGACGGATTGGCTGAATGAGAGCGCCGCGCAGGGAGCGACCGGCGGCGCGGCGATCAACGCGCCGCACATCTCGTTTGCACCGAACGGCCGAGTAAACGGCAAGTCGGATTTTTGGAATTGGGAAAAGAACGACTTTGCGCCCCGCATATCGATCGCGTGGGCGCCCGATTTCGGTGGCGGCTGGCTTGCGCATATCTTTGGGCAGAAGGGCCAAACCTCGATCCGAGGCGGCTACTCACTGGTGTACGATCACTTTGGCGCGGCAACCGTCAACTCGTACGATTCGGCCGGTTCTTACGGCCTATCGAGCCAGGTGACCAACATACCCGGTTCCGTAAGTGTTTCCTCCGCCCCACGGTTCACCGGATTAACGGAAATTCCGCCAGACTTGCTGCCGCCCGCGCCCCCCGGCGGCTTTCCGGCAACGCCGCCTGACGACGCGTTCGCGATTAGCTGGGGACTCGACCGGAGCATGCAAACGCCATACTCACACGCGATTGATTTTTCTATCTCGCGTGAGCTGACGCACGATATGTCGCTCGATGTGGCTTACGTCGGGCGTTTCTCGCGGCGTTTGCCGGAACAGGAAGACGTTGCCATGCCGCTGAATTTGAAAGATCCAAAGAGCGGAATGGATTATTTTACAGCCGCCACAATGCTTTCGAAGCTGGGCTATGCGGGAACGCCTGTGCAGAACGTGAAACCGATTCCCTATTTCGAAAACGTGTTTGGGCCGTTGACAGGGACGGATCTCGGCAACGGTCCGCTATCTGCTACACAAACCGTTTACAGCCAGATCCTGAATAACCTCGGCAACGAAACATATGCCTTGTCCCTGCTGGACTTGCCCGACAGCCAATCGGGCGCCGGCCTGAATGTTCCCGGGCACAGCTATCAGCCGTACCGCTTTTATCACGATCAATATTCCGCGCTGTACACGTGGCGCACAATCGGCAAAGCAGACTACAACGCTCTGCAAGTGACACTGCATAAACGTTTCAGCCGTGGCCTGCAGGGCGATTTCAATTACACGTGGTCGAAATCGATCGACTGGACGTCGCAGGCTGAGCGTATTCCGACTTCGGGCGGCAATAACGGCGCGCAGATTATCAACACATGGTCGCCGGAACAGCTTCGCGGTTTGTCAGACTTCGATGCCACTCATCAGATCAATGCGAACTGGATCTTCGATCTCCCGGTGGGACGGGGCCGCGCCTTCGCGCCGCACGCGAATCGGTGGCTTGACGCGCTGATCGGCGGATGGCAGTTGAATGGATTGTTCCGCTGGACAAGCGGATTCCCATTTACGATCGGCGAAGGATCCACTTGGCCGACTAATTGGGATATTGAGGGCTTTGCCATGTTTCAGACGGCGCTAACCGGCAGTGATTTGAAGCGCGGCTCTGGACCGATGGCCTTTGCCAATCAACAGACCGTTTACGACGCATTCCGCGTCGACTACCCTGGGGAATCGGGCTCCAGAAATCCATTGCGCGGTGATGGATATTTCGGGCTCGATGCCGGATTGTCTAAGGTGTTTCAACCGATCGAACGGATGAGAGTGCGACTGCGCTGGGACGTATTCAACGTTACGAACAGCGTACGGTTTGATGTCGGATCGATCGGCCGCCGCTTGGATCAACCGACGACATTCGGGTATTACACGCAGACGCTGACGAATCCGCGTGTGATGCAGGTAGCGCTTCGAGTGGAATTCTAACCCGCCCCGGGTTTTTCCCGTTGGCTACAATTGAGCCTATGCAAGGTAAGCCGAATGTAGTCGCACTCTTGAATGAGGCTTTAAAGGAAGAGCTAACCGCGATAAGTCAATATTTTCTCCATGCCGAGATGTGTGAGAACTGGCACTACAGCCGGCTTGGGGACTACATCAAAAAACAATCTATCGATGAGATGAAGCATGCGGAGGCGTTGATCGAGAGAATCCTTTTTCTCGACGCAACTCCCAATATGACCGAGCTTCTTCATCTCACCGTTGGACAAAACGTAAAGGCTCAGCTTGAAAGCGATCTTAAGCTGGAAATAGCGGCGGTCGACATGTATAACCGCGCCGTTCAAGTTTGCCGGGAAGAGGGCGATAACGCTTCGCGCGAGTTATTCGAGCGCCTACTCAAGGATGAGGAGGAGCACGTCGACTGGCTGGAAGCGCAGATGCACCAGATTCACGAGATCAGCTACGAACGTTATCTGGCCCAACAAATCAAAGACGCTTCCTAAAAACTGTTGCCGGCGCAGCGAACCAGGGCTAGCGCCGATTCCGGTAAACGGCGCCGATGGTCCTTTGCGCCCGCGAACTTCGTGAAGCTCGTTTCAGTTGCAATTCATTTGCTGATTTTCGTTGACTCGGAGTTGCCGGTTTTCGTAACATGGACCAAAGAGGTCGTACATGAGCGAGAGGCTATCCTGCGGCGATGCTGCAGTACATAAACAATCCGCGCCGAGTTTTTCGTATCCGAAGTTGCGACTGAGTCGCAACTGGGTGGCCAAGCGGTGACTCCCCTATCGGAACGGCGTTCGCTGCTCGACGAGCTTATCTCGAAGGGTATCCGTATGACGGCACAGCGGCGCGCGATCGTGGAAGTCATTCAGGAAGCCAAAAGACACCTCGATGCCGAGGCGCTGCTCAAACTCGCCCGGCAGCGGGAGCCTAATGTCGATCGCGCCACAATCTATCGCACCATCGAACTTTTAAAGGAACTCCGGCTTGTGGACGAGCTGGATTTGATGCATCTGGAGGGCGAAAAACACTATTACGAAGTGAAGACCATGCAAGATCATCTTCATCTTGCGTGCTTTCGCTGCGGCCGAATCGAGGAGTTTTCGAGCGCTCTTTTTGAGCAACTCAAAGCGGAGATCTCGAAAGAAACCGCGTTTAGGATTCGGGTCACCCGATTGGAGGTAGGAGGCATTTGCCGCGCTTGCGCGGCGGACGACGTTGCAGCAGAACACGAAGATAAGCATGTAAAGGCAGCGGCGGCCACGAGCCGCTAGAAAACACAATAGGTCTCCACAGCCGACTCTTGGCAAAGCAGTGTGGAGACCTGTGAATCGACAACCCAAAAGGCTGGCGACCAACCTCATTATAAGGCGGCCAGCCGCGGATTCTGATTTCCACGGATCGGCCGGCGCTCCCATCCTGCGGTAGCTGGTAGTTCTTTCGATGTCGGCTCCGAACACGCTCGTTTAAGAGGGGCTTGCGATGGAACTGCGAGCGTTAACTATTCAACCTGGTCCGGATGAACTGGCCGGCAAGGAATCGAGGAGAGCAACTAGTGAGGAACAAGATCAAGCCACCGCAAAAGCGGAAGAAACGGAAGAGTGGCAATACGAACGCCTGGCCGGTCGCATATCGATGGGCCGCGATGGGCACGCTGGTAGCCTATTCCGCGATTGGCACAAAAACGATAAATGTCGCCTGGGCACAAGATATCCCGAGCCCGCACAAAATACATGGCACGATCGATCAAACGCAAGACTCTCAACCCGTCAGGCGCTTCGAAATTCCTGCAGGACCGCTGGATGCCGTGCTTACCGAGTTCGAGCGGATTTCGGGTTTGAAGATCGTACTCTCCCAAGAGGGCATTCGGAATGTTGCTTCACCAGGTGTATCCGGCGTTTATACTCCTGAGCAAGCACTTAGTAAGTTACTAGCCGGCACGGGCTTAACTTATCGCTTCAACTCAAAAAAAGCCGTGTCTTTAGATCTCAAGAACGTCGCTACTTCCATTGACGTGACCACGAGTGTCGACATTCTGGCAAGCACGATGCCAAAATTCTCAGAAGCGCCGCTCGATACTCCGCAAACCATTACTGCCGTTTCCCAGGAAGTGATGCAGCAACAAGGGACGACGACTCTGCGCGATGCCTTACGAAATGTCGCCGGGATCAGCCTGGCAGCGGGCGAAGGCGGTGCGCAAGGCGATAATCTGACCATCCGCGGGTTTTCCGCGCGAAACGACCTCTATATCGACGGGATGCGCGATTTCGGGAGCTATTACCGCGATCCTTTCAATACGGAGGAAGTCGAAGTCCTGCAAGGCCCAGCATCGGTCGCCTTCGGCCGCGGTTCGACCGGGGGAGTGGTCAATCAGGCCACCAAAACGCCAGGTCTCCTGCGGTTTCTTTCTGGCGACGCCGACTTTGGCACGGACCTCACGAAGCGCGGCACTCTCGATATCAACTTGCCGGTGCCGCAATTAGGAGAGGGCGCCGCCTTCCGACTGAATGTCATGGGCAATGAAGGAAATATCGCCGGTCGGGATGTCGCGGAAAACCGCCGCTTCGGCATAGCGCCGTCGCTGTCTCTCGGACTTGGCACGCCTACCCGCTGGACCTTTAGCTATTTTCACCAGAATGCGAACGACATTCCGGATTACGGCATTCCCTGGTTATTTAACGGCCCGGCGCCGGTTCCTCGCAATAATTACTACGGTTTTAAGGACGATAATTATCTCCGAACCTATGACGATATCGGTACGGCCAAGGTCGAACACGACGTCAACGACCGTGTCATGCTGCGCAACCAGTTCCGGTATGCCAACTATGTTCGTGACGCCCTGATCACGGAGCCACAAGTTCCGTCAAGTGTCACGGTTGACACACCGCTCACCGGGATCGACATTACCCGCCACGAGATTGGCGTCAATAGCGTCGAGAGTTTTCTCGACGAACAGTTGGATATGACCGCCCGGTTTCAGACCGGATTTATTCGGCACAACGTAGTAACCGGAGTGGAGGTGGGGCGTGAAACATCAAATCCCACCAGGCCGGCGTGGGTAAACGTTCCAACGACGAGTTTGCTCAATCCAGATTTCAATGAATCGCTTTCCGGCGAACAGACGATAAACTCCATCGTCCACGCGACCGCAATTACTGCCGGCGCCTATCTGCTCGATACAATGAACCTCGGTAAACATTGGGACCTGGCAGGCGGCTTTCGCTGGGATCGCTTTGATACGGACTATAAGCAGTTTGTGGAGCCTGCCAGCGCATTTAATCGAGTTGATCAGATGCCAAGCTGGCGCGCCGCTCTGATTTATAAACCGATTTCTATCGGTAGCATCTATTTCGATGCGGGCACTTCGTTCAACCCTTCGGCCGAGTCACTCTCACTCAGCGCCGGCAGTGCCAGCCTGCCGCCCGAGAAGAACCTGACCTACGAGTTCGGGAGTAAGTGGGATTTTCCTCATAGCCGGTTGTCGTTGCGGACCGCATTATTCCAAACCGAGAAGCTGAACGCGCGCGAGCCGGACCCGACGAATTCGCTGTTGAACGTCTTGGCCGGAACTCAGCGGGTGCGCGGCGCTCAGTTTGAGGTGCGAGGTCGCCTAACAAGCCGCTGGGACATGCTCTCAAGCTACGCCTATCTCGATGGCAAAGTTGTGAGCTCAAATTTTTATCCCGAAGCAATTGGTGCGCCGCTCGCCAATGTACCTCGAAATACCTTTAACTTCTGGAGCACCTACCGTTTCCCCTGGCGTTTGAACGGCGGCATGGGGGGAAACTACGTATCGAGCCGCAGCGCCAGCTCGACCAGGCCGTTCGATCCGACGACGGGACTCATAAAAGAAGCGCCGGCTTACTGGGTGTTCAACGCAATGGCGAAACGCAAGCTCACGGAACACATAGATCTGCAAGCCAACGTCTACAACATCACGAACCGGTACTACTACGATGAACTGCACCCGGCGCACGTTGTGCTTGGGCCGGGCCGGTCGGCGCTGATCGGGCTGCAGTTCAAATTCTGATTTCCGAAGAGTTCTCACCAGATGCTATTACCCATACCCGATGTGTTGACCGCCGATCAGGTTTTACGCGGCCGCCAGATCCTCGAGGGAACCGAATGGGTGGACGGCCGTGTGACGGCAGGACACCAATCAGCTCAAACTAAAAACAATATGCAATTGCCCGAAGGTTCGCCTGCAGCGCGCGAACTGGGCGCAATGGTCCTCGCCGCGCTGGAACAGAACGCGCTGTTTATCTCGGCGGCTCTCCCCGCGAGGGTTTTCCCGCCGCTATTTAACCGATATCAGGGCGGCCAGGCTTTCGGTACGCACGTAGATAACGCAATCCGCCAGGTAACCGGAACGCCGCACCGAATCCGAACCGATCTTTCCGCGACGTTATTCTTCACAGGACCGAACGAATACGACGGAGGCGAGTT
Organism: Bryobacteraceae bacterium; assembly: GCA_025927575.1. Classification (GTDB taxonomy): domain Bacteria; phylum Acidobacteriota; class Terriglobia; order Bryobacterales; family Bryobacteraceae; genus KBS-96. The sequence goes on from JAICLJ010000002.1 coordinate 67,873, forward strand.
AGTTATCGAAGATACCTACGGGACGCATGAAGTGAAGCTTCCGGCGGGCCACATGATTTTGTACCCGTCCACCAGCCTTCATCACGTTCGCCCGGTGACTCGGGGGGCCCGCGTTGCATCGTTCTTCTGGATTCAGAGTATGGTTCGCGATGACGGAGAGCGGACGCTGCTGTTCGATCTGGACGTGGCGATTCAAAGGATCAACAGTGATGGTGGCGATCAAGCCTCTGCTGTGCAACTCACGGGTATTTACCATAACCTGCTTCGGAGATGGGCAGACGTTTAGGCGGTTATGAGCTTTCGGAAATTAGTTTTCTGGATACATTTGGCAATAGGCTGTCTGGCCGGAGCAATCATTCTGATCATGTCGGCAACCGGCGTACTGCTGATGTATCAACGCCAGGTTACGAACTGGTTCGACCGCGATCTTCGGGCGGCCTCTCCGCGGGCAGGGTCTGGCCGGTTGCCGATGGAGACGGTGCTCGCCGGGATCTACTCTCAAAAAGGCGCTACGCCATCGGCGATCACTCTTCGCGCCGATCCTGCCGC
>JAICLJ010000124.1 GCA_025927575.1 Bryobacteraceae bacterium
CAGGAAGCGCGGCTCGAGCGCAATCTCGAAGACGAAAAGCGCATTCTGAACGACGAGCGCGCCAAGCGGCTTGAAAGGCTGTTCGAGGGCAAGACCCTGCTGGCCGATCTGCACGATGAAAAGACCAACAAAAAGCTCCTCTCGAAGGACGTTCCACTCGATCGGGATTCGCTCGAGAAGGTTAAAGGCCGCGATCTTAAGCGGATGCGGCTCTCGACCAGAGACATTCGGCTGAACGAACAGATCGACGAAATCGAAGAGATGACTTCGCGCCAGATCGCGGTGCTCGAAAAGATCACCGAAGAGAAAGTCGCGAAGCTCCGCAAAGGCGACGAATTACCACCCGGCGTCATTAAACTCGTCAAGTGCTATATCGCCATGAAGCGCAAGCTGTCAGTAGGCGATAAAATGGCGGGCCGCCACGGAAACAAAGGCGTTATCTCGCGGATCGTGCCGGAGGAGGATATGCCCTATCTTCCCGATGGACAACCGGTCGAGATCATTCTGAATCCGCTGGGCGTTCCCTCCCGTATGAACGTCGGCCAGGTTCTCGAAACTCACTTAGGTTGGGCCGCCGCCAAGCTGGGCGTCCACTTTGCAACACCGGTATTTGACGGCGCAACCGAGAAGGATATTAAGGCACAGCTAACCACAGCCGAGCTACCCACATCCGGCAAGATCAACCTCTTCGACGGTATGACTGGGCGACCTTTTGAGCAGCCCGTAACGGTCGGCTATATCTACATGCTGAAATTGAGCCACTTGGTGGACGACAAGATCCACGCGCGCTCTATCGGACCTTATTCTTTGATCACGCAGCAGCCGCTGGGCGGAAAGGCCCAATTTGGCGGACAGCGTTTCGGCGAAATGGAAGTTTGGGCGCTTGAGGCATACGGCGCCGCGTACATCCTGCAGGAATTGCTGACGGCCAAATCCGACGACGTCTACGGCCGCGCAAAGATCTACGAAGCTATTGTGAAGGGCGAAGCGGCCGCCGAACCGGGCGTGCCGGAATCGTTCAATGTATTAATTCGCGAACTGCAGAGCCTGTGCCTCGACGTGGAATTGATGAAGAAACCGCGCGAGCTGCAGGATATGGCGCACGCCGCCGATTAGGCGGCGCGCAGTATGCGTGGAACACAGGAGGGAAGCCGCCGAAAGGCTTCCGCCCCCTGACGTTTTGTGGGTTTGGCGAAAGGTAAATTAAGGAATCATTCATGTATCGTTCCTCTCCGTACGACAGAGCCAATTTGATCGCCGACTTTGATTCAATCCGAATCAGCCTGGCCTCTCCGGAGAAGATCCGGAGTTGGTCACATGGTGAAGTAACAAAGCCGGAAACTATCAACTACCGCACCTTCAAGCCGGAGCGCGACGGATTGTTTTGCGCTCGCATCTTCGGTCCCGTGGCCGACTGGGAGTGTCTCTGCGGCAAATACAAGCGCATGAAGCACCGCGGCGTCATTTGCGACAAGTGCGGTGTTGAAGTCACGCTTTCCCGGGTGCGCCGCGAGCGCCTGGGTCATATTGAACTAGCAAGCCCCAGCTCGCACGTCTGGTTCTTCAAGGGACTTCCCAGCCGCATCGGCTATCTGCTCGACATTACGCTACGCGAGCTTGAGCGCGTTCTCTATTACGAAGCCTACGTCATTATCGATCCCGGTGAAGCGACCGGCCTCAACGTGGGCGAGGTAATCAGCGACGAGCGCAAACGCCAGCTCGATCAGGAATTTCCCGGCAAGTTCGTCGCGATGATGGGCGCCGAGGGCGTGAAAGAACTGCTGAAGCGCGTGGATGTGGAAGCGCTCAGCCAGATGATTCGCGAGAAGATGAAGACCGAGACTTCGGCGCAAAAAAAGCTGAAGTATGCAAAACGTCTTCGCGTCGCCGAGAGCTTCCGGAAATCCGGCAACAAGCCGGAGTGGATGATCCTCGACGTCATCCCGGTCATTCCTCCAGAGTTACGTCCGCTGGTGCCCCTCGATGGCGGCCGTTTCGCCACCTCCGACCTGAACGACCTTTATCGCCGCGTCATCAACCGCAACAACCGGTTGAAGAAGCTGATGGAGCTGCACGCTCCCGATGTCATCGTGCGTAATGAAAAGCGCATGCTGCAGGAAGCCGTGGACGCGCTGTTCGATAATGGACGCCGCGGCCGTGTGCTGCGCGGCGCAAACAACCGCCCGCTGAAGTCGCTCTCGGACACGTTGAAGGGCAAGCAGGGCCGCTTTCGCCAGAACCTGCTCGGCAAGCGCGTCGACTACTCCGGCCGCTCCGTCATCGTCGTCGGCCCCGATCTCAAGCTGCATCAGTGCGGACTGCCGAAGAAGATGGCGCTCGAGCTGTTTAAGCCGTTTATCTATCACCGGCTGGAGCAGCGCGGCCATTGCACCACGATCAAGCAAGCCAAAGAACTGGTCGAGCAGCAGGATCCCGTGGTTTGGGACATCCTCGAAGAGGTGATTAAGGATCACCCCATTTTGCTCAACCGCGCTCCGACCCTGCACCGTCTGGGTATCCAGGCCTTCGAACCCGTGCTGGTGGAAGGCAAAGCGATTAAGCTGCACCCGCTCACCTGTACGGCTTTCAACGCCGACTTTGACGGCGACCAGATGGCCGTTCATATTCCGCTGTCGCCCGAAGCGCAGATCGAAGCCTCTACTTTGATGCTGGCGTCGAACAACATCCTGTCCCCGGCACATGGCGCGCCTATTGCAACGCCCAGCCAGGATATGGTTCTCGGCCTCTACTACCTGACTAAGGCGCGCCCCGGCACGAAGGGCGAGGGCCGGACATTCGCCTCCATTGACGACGTGTTGATCGCGCTTGAAATGGGCGAAGTGGAAACCCTGACGCCGATTAAGCTTCGCCACACCGGCCGGGTCATCGATCTTTCGAAGGCGTTCGATAACCAGAACATCCTTCACACGGAGCCTATCGAATACGTCAAGCAGTATATGGACACGACCGTCGGCCGCGTGATCCTCAACGACGTTCTGCCGAAGGAGATGCCGTTCATTAACGGGTTGCTCAAGAAAAAGGCACTCACGCAGCTCGTTCAGTATTGCTATCTGAAGTTTGGGCTGCACACCACGGTGCAAGCGCTCGATGAAATCAAGAAGCTTGGCTTTCTCTACGCAACCCGTTCCGGCATGTCAATCGGCATCGACGATATGGTCGTCCCCGAGGATAAGCCCGCGCTGGTCAAAGACGCCCAGCGTCAGGTGATCGAGGTCCAGGAGCAGTATCAGGAAGGCGCTATCACCACTTCCGAGCGCTACAACAAGATCATCGAAATCTGGTCGAAGGTAACCGAACAGGTCTCCGACAAGATGTTTAAAGGCATGGAGGAAGATGACCGAAGCGGCCGCGTCCTCAATCCGATTTACATCATGGCCGATTCGGGGGCCCGCGGCTCGAAGCAGCAGATCCGGCAGCTCTCTGGTATGCGCGGTCTAATGGCAAAACCTTCCGGGGAGATCATCGAAAATCCGATCACCGCAAATTTCCGCGAAGGTCTGGACGTTCTGCAGTACTTTATCTCGACGCACGGCGCCCGCAAGGGTCTGGCCGACACTGCGTTGAAAACGGCCGATTCGGGCTACTTGACTCGCCGCCTTTGCGATGTAGCGCAGGATGTCATCATTACCGAGGAAGATTGCGGAACTCAAGACGGCATCTACGTTGAACCGATCATCGAATCGGGCGAGATCATCGAGCCTCTGCGGGACCGTATCGTCGGCCGCGTGGTTCTCGAAGACCAGCTCGATTATGAGGGCAACCTTATAGTTCAGGTAAACCACGAGATCGACGAAGACCTGGCAAGCGCGATTCAGACGGCTGGCATTGAACGCGTGAAGATCCGGTCGGTGTTGACCTGCGAATCGAAGCGCGGCGTCTGCCAGCTCTGCTATGGGCGCAATCTTGCCACTGGACGCATGGTTGAACGGGGTGAAGCGGTCGGCATCATTTCGGCTCAATCGATCGGCGAACCCGGCACGCAGTTGACGATGCGTACATTCCACATCGGCGGCGCGGCGACCCGGATCAGCGAGCAATCGACGCAGGATGCGAAATCCGAAGGCTTCGTTAAGTTTCTGGGGATCAACACCGTTCGTAACAAGGACGGGCATCTGGTCGCCATGAACCGCAGCGGTATCCTGGCGATTGTCGACGAAAAGGGCCGCGAGCGCGAGCGCTACCCGGTCGTTTACGGCGCGAAAATGAACGTCGAAGACGGCGCTCCCGTGAAAGCGAATGAGATTTTGCTCGAATGGGACCCGTACACGTTTTCGATTTTGACCGAAGTCAGCGGCCCGGTCCATTTCAAAGACCTCATTGACGGCGTGACCGTTCAGGATCGGGTCGACGAGATCACTGGCTACACCCAGTTGGTGGTCATGGACTCGCCCGACGAGAAGCGCATGCCAACGGTCATCATCCGCCCGGAAGGCGGCGGCCGTTCTGATGAAAAGCGCTACCTAATGCCGACTCACGCTCACCTGATGGTGAACGACGGCGAGGAAGTTCACGCGGGCGACGTAATCGCAAAAATTCCGCGTGCAACCACGAAAACCAAGGACATCACCGGCGGTCTGCCGCGCGTGGTGGAGCTGTTCGAAGCGCGCAAGCCGCACGAGACAGCCATCATGGCGGAAATCAACGGCACGGTGAAGTACGGCGAAGTCAGCAAGGGCTCGCGCAAGATCTATATTGTCGGCGACGATAATGAGCAGCGCGAATACGCTATTCCTCGCGGCGTTCACATCAACGTGCAGGAAGGCGAGCGCGTTCGGGCCGGCGATCCTCTCATGGACGGACCGCGCAATCCACATGACATTCTGGCCGTGCTCGGCGAACTCGAACTGCAGAAATACCTCGTAAACGAAATTCAGGAAGTTTACCGCCTGCAGGGCGTCAACATCAACGACAAGCACCTGGAAGTGATTGTTCGCCAGATGATGCGCTGGATAAAAGTCGACGATATCAGCGACACGGAATTCCTGCCGGAAGAGGTTGTCGATAAATTCCGTTTCCGCGAAGAAAATCAGCGTGTGATTGAAGCCGGTGGACGGCCTGCCTATGGCAAGCCTGTGCTGCTTGGCATTACGAAAGCGTCGCTGTCGACCGAATCGTTCATCTCGGCCGCAAGCTTCCAGGAGACAACGCGGGTGCTTACCGAAGCCGCTATCAACGGCAAGGTCGATTACCTCCGCGGTCTCAAGGAGAACGTCATCATGGGCCGTCTTATTCCGGCGGGCACCGGCATGGACTACTATCACCAGCTCAAGATCGCCGGCGAGGATGTCGTGGAAGAAGAGATCGTACCTGAGCAGGACCTTTCGCTCGCCGATACGCTGCAGGATTATAGCGAGGAGACTCGGAACATCTATAGCGGTGGCCTCAGCGAAGACACCGGTGAGGACGCTCTGAGCGCCGAGGAAATCTAAACAGCGCGTCAGATCCGATAGCAACACAACTGAAAGCGGCTCCGAAAGGAGCCGCTTTTTGCTTGTTGTTTGATCGAGCTTGACAGCTGCTTCTCACGGTATTTGTATACCTGAATCGGCCGGTTTGACGAAACCGCTGTCCGATGCGATCTATACTGTTCGATTGTGAAGCCATCTTTCATCGGTTCAACAGTCGCCATCGTGATCGGCGTCATCTCGATTGGCACTGAGTTGTCTCACATCTCGACGTGGGTTCACATGGACAATATCATTGGCGGAATCACCGCAATATTCGGAGCCGTTGCGTATCGTTTGGCGAAGGGACGGCGAATCGGCTTGAAAGCCGATTCTGCCATTCTACGCAGTGTGGAAATGGCTCTCTTGGCCGTCGTTGTCGGTACGCCAATCGTTCAGACCGTCATGGGCGTTGATTTTGTGACTCGTCCGTGGTCGAATTTGCTCATCCCGGCCTGGACCCTGATTGCGTACCTGTATGTTAGATTAAAGCCCCAGCGGATCCGTACAAGCGATTCGTCGATACGATCATGACGTCATTGCTTCGCCGTGAAGGAGGAAGAACTTCGAAAACTTAGCGGCAGACTCAAGGAGATTCGGGCAAGACAAAGCACGGCGAGATTCAAGAAAGCGTGAACCAACCGAGTAATGGCAATGCGTTACACCTGTGGCCGTGTACGTAGATCATCTAATAGTAATCCCACCGTCAACACCGGAATGCCGGGTGAGTTAAGTATAAATGCGCTCGTCAGATAAGAGCTGCCTGCCGATAGAAAAGTGTTCTAAACCGCTATCCCTGCACCGTCATATTCACGGGATCCCACTCCATAATCTTGTCTTTGAAATAGCTCGTATTCGTCAGCAGCGCGGGACCCGCGGCCCGTAATCCGAAGGTTGCGTCTTCAATCAGCGGGGCGCCTTCGCGGATGGAACGGTAAAAGTTTTTGTGATGGTCGAGCTGCGCATTCACACTGGAGCTATACTTCTGTTCGCCATCGGGCGTAAGCGTCGCGACTGTTTGTTCGGGATGCTTGTCCTCCCACGCTTCCCCCAGCCTCTTCTGCATGGAATCGGCCAAGCTGCCGATCGTGTAATCGAATTGATCCCGGCGGGGCACTCGCTGCACTTGCATGTCCGAGAAGCTCACCGACATGCTTCCTTCGCTTCCTATGAATCGGACGCCGAAATCCTCGTCTACGCCGCTCTTGAAATTGACGCGCAGGACCATGTTGAATGCTGGATTCTTGTCGGTCTTAGGATAGTCCATCGTGGCCAGCATCACGTCGGGAACGTCGCGGCCGTCTTTCCAGTAACGCAGGCCGCCCGTGGCATAGATACGATTCGGTCCTTCCGACGCTGTCACCGTATGTAAGCCGGTAATCAGATGCACAAAGAGATCGCCCGCCACACCCTCGCCGTAATCGCTGTAATTGCGCCAGCGGAAGAAGCGCTTCGGATCCCAGGGGTGCTTGGGAGCGCCGCCTTGGAATTGAGTCCAGTCGCACGTCGTCGTGCTCGCATCGGGAGGAATTGTATACTCCCACGCCCCGGTTGCCGTGTTCCGGTCGAGCCAAGCCTCCACCAGATTCAGTTCCCCGATAGCTCCCGATTTGTAGAGTTCGTGCGCTTTCAGATACATCAGCGAACTACGATACTGGCTCCCTACCTGGAACACTTTGCCGGATTTTTTTTGAGCCTCAATGACTCCTTTGCCCTCTTCGATCTCATGGACCATCGGCTTTTCGCAGTACACGTGCTTGCCGGCGTTCAGGCAGTCCATCGAGATCCGGGAATGCCAGTGATCGGGCGTCGCGATGATAACGGCGTCGACGTCCTTGCGGTCCACAATTTCCTTGTAATTCCGCGTCGTAAACGTATCTGGTCCGTAAACCTCCTTCATGTGCTTCAGGCGTCCGTCGTAGCAATCGCTGGCCGCTATCAATTTCACGCCGGGAAGAGAGGTTGCCTCGCGCGCGTCGCCCTGCCCCATACCGCCACAGCCGATTAAGGCGATTTGAATCTTGTCGTTGGGTGAATACATAGCCGCTCTCTACGCCTCCGCCAGTTTCATATTCACCGGATCCCAGCGAATGATTTTCTTTTCGAAATAGCTCATATTCGACAGCAGCGCCGGTCCTGCCGCCCGGAAACCAAACGCGGAATCTTCAACTACTGGTTTTCGCGAGCGGATGGCGTGCGCCCAGTTCAGGACATGATCGTATTGATCGTCGTAGTGCGGCGGCGCCGAGAAGACCTCGTGACGATCGGGCCGCAGGCTCGCCACCGTCGGCCGGTAATTCGGATTGTATTGACTATGCGGATATTTGGCGGCATACGCCTTCTTGATCTCTTCCTGTGTCTTGTTTGCAAAGGTGCCGATGGTCAGACCCGGTTCGGCCTCTTCCGGCGAAGCGCTGAGGGTCACACCCCTCCCAACGGTCATGACGCCTTTGCTGCCGATAAACCGGAAGCCTTGATTCTCCTCGCCGCCATCCACGAAGTTCGTTCGCATCGCGAGATTGAAGGCCGGATGCTGCGCCGTCTTGGGGTAATCGAACAGGCCGACCATGACGTCGGGAACATCCCGGCCATCCTTCCAGAATCGCAGCCCTCCCGTAGTGAACACACGCTCCGGTCCGAGCGAGCTTGTGATGAAGTGCAATCCCGAGAACAGGTGAACCCACAAGTCGCCGGCGACGCCGGTCCCGTAGTCGCGATAGCAGCGCCAGCGGAAGAACCGGTGCGGGTCCCAGGCGATTTTTGGCGCATCGCCCTGGAACTGCGTCCAGTCGCAGGTCGTCGGATCCGCATCAAGTGGAACCGTGTACTCCCAGGCGCCTATGGCCGAGTTCCGATCGTACCAGGCCTCCGCCATATTGAGTTCTCCGATAGCGCCCTGGCGGAAGAGATCGCGCGCTTTCGCATAAACCACCGAGCTGACACGCTGGCTTCCTACTTGCAAAATTCGACTCGTCTGCCGCTGCGTCTCGATCACCGCGTGCCCTTCCTGCACCGCGTGAACCATCGGTTTCTCGCAGTAGACGTCCTTCCCCGCTTTCATCGCCGCGATGGCAATGGGCTGATGCCAGTGATCCGGAGTGCCGATCAGCACCGCGTCGATGTCTTTACGGCCCAGAACCTCCAGGTAGTTCTTGGTGGTGAAGATGTCGCGCCCGTACTGCTCTTTCATGTGCTCCAGGCGGCCGTCGTAACAATCGCAGGCGGCGACGACTTTCGTCAAGCCCGTCGACGCGGCGGTTCTCGTGTCGCTCTGCCCCTGGCCGCCGCACCCGATCAGCGCGATTTGTATCTTGTCGTTAGCAGAGGTTTTTTGAGCGGGCGGCTGTGCCTGCGCGGCGAGCATGGGCACACCTAAACTCGCCCCGGCAACTCCGAGGAAGTGTCGTCTCGTGGAGGTCATCCATTACGTTTTATCAGATGACGAACTAGCGGGCGTGCTCGGAGGCGGCGTTGCGTCCGATTTTTCAGTTTTGGCGGGAGCGGATTCGGAGCCGGAAGTGTTGCCGTTTGCCTTAGTTCCATTGCCTCCGGCGGGGCTTTTCGCGTAATCGTTAACGTACCATCCGCTTCCTTTGAAGCGAAGAGCGGGCGCCGATATCTGCCGGTGCACATGGCCCCCGCATTTCTCATGCATTGTTAACGGTTCATCTGCAAACTTCTGCATCACTTCGAATAGATCACCGCATTTTTCGCACTGGTATTCGTAGAGAGGCATATTCTTAATTTCGCGGAGGTACGTCGTTCTTCTGAAGAATGGGCGCTTCCTGCTGATCCACGTTGATGGTCACCGGCTCCGGGTTCTTGAGTTGAGCGACAGTGCTCCTTCCCGTAACGAGTTGGATCGCGTTCTTTAAGAGATTATCCTGAACGTTCTTTGGCTCGCTACCCGGAATCGGATTACCGCTCTCATCGTAATCGGGCGTAGTGTCGTTTTCGGCCATCTGTACTGTCGGAACGACGCCTGTGTCCTGAATGGCTTTGCCGGACGGTGAAAAGTACTTCGCCACCGATAAAATGACGGCGGCTCCATCTTCCATCTCGACTGGCTTGCGAACGCCCGCATCGCCGTAGGTCCGTTCGCCCACAACTTGCGCGCGTTTGTTATCCAACAAGGCAGCCGCCGCGATCTCGGCGCCGCCTGCGGTTGCACGGTTCGTAACGATCACCAGCGGACCACTCCAGACCTCGTCGCCAGGCTTCGCATCGAACTGCTCTTTTTTCACGCGCTGGCCCTCGAGCGCCGCAATTTCCCCCTTATCGAGGAACAGATTTGCGAGTGGTATGCCGTTTTGCAGATCGCCGGTCGAGCAATGGCGCAAATCGAGAACCATATACTTAGCACCCTGCTTCTTCAGGTCTTCCACTTTCGTCTTTACCTCGTCGGCGCGATTCCCTTCGAGACTCTCCACCTGGACGTAGCCTACGTTGTCGGGCATCAGCTTCGCCGTGATTGGAGGATATTGGATGGCGGTTCGGGTCAGCGTCACTTTCGACGGCTGCGGATTCTTCAGCCGCAGAACGGAAATCTCAATGGTGGAATTCGGAGCACCGCGCAGCAATTGTTCCGCATACGCAAGCGGCATATCGCGGGTGCCTACGCCGTTGATGCTGTCGATCAAATCCCCGGTGGACAGATTGGCTTTCGCAGCCGGCGATCCGGGAACGGCATCGACGATCGCCACGTAACCATAGCGCTTTGCAAGCACAAGGCCCACGTCCGCCCGCTTCTCGTCCTGCATCTTTTGGTATTGCTTGTACTGGTCCGGGTTGAGATAGCTCGCGAAAGGATCGACCGATTCGAGCAAACCATTGATCGCGCCCAGCGTGACGTTCTTCATGTTGGGCTCTTCGACGTATTCCAGCTTAATTCGCTGCAGAACCTCGGAATAGACTTTCAAGTGCCCGTAGACGTCGTCCGGGGCAACTGCGCGCCCGTTGAGCGCGCCAACAAGAAGCAAAACGACGACACATGTCGATGTGCCAACTACGGTCCATTTAAAACGGCTTGTCATGGGGGGTATGGGACGCTTACTTATGAGTATAGCTGGGAAAGCGCCACTACCAGATTAGACGCGCCGCAGTTTCCAGAGTTGCTTCATCGACACCGAAGGCCACAATCATGGAACAGCTTTCAACTATTTGAAAAGAAAGAGAATTTTGGCGTGGGGTTCGTTTGTGCGGCTGGCGTGAAGATTCGGCGGCAAGTTGATACACTTCAGCACATGACAATCCGGGAAGAAGATGCCGAAATCCAAACGCCGACCGGTCCGATGCATGCGCTCGTCCTCCGCCCGTCGACGGAGGGCAAATATCCAGGCATCGTCCTTTACTCGGAGATCTTTCAGATCACAGGGCCAATCCGGCGCACGGCAGCGCTGATCGCCGGGCACGGTTACTTGGTTGTTGTTCCGGAGGTCTACCATGAACTCGAGCCAACTGGAACGATCCTTCCCTACGATCAGGCCGGCGCGGACAAAGGCAACGCGCACAAAATAGCGAAGGAGATCTCGTCGTACGATTCGGATGCCCGGTCGGCCCTGGACTACCTGAAATCCCGGAATGACTGTACCGGCCGGTTCGGCGTAATGGGCATCTGCCTCGGCGGCCATCTGGCATTCCGCGCGGCGATGAACCCTGACGTCCTGGCGGCAGCCTGCTTCTACGCCACCGATATCCACAAACACAGCCTCGGCAAGGGCATGAACGACAACTCCCTAGAGCGTGCTGGCGACATCAAAGGCGAGTTGCTACATATCTGGGGCCGTCAGGACCCGCATGTGCCCCTCGAAGGACGCAACCTGATCAAAGCCCGCCTCGAGGAAGTCGGCGCGAACTATCAATGGTTCGAGGTGAACGGCCAGCATGCGTTCCTGCGCGACGAAGGGCCACGATACGATCCCGCTCTGGCCCTCCAAGGCTACGCTTTAGCTCTCGGATTATTTCATCGGCGTCTGGGGTCCGGAGCCGTCCGGTAGCGTTCTCCCCGGGTATGAACGACCAACTGATCGATGTTGTCAAGAGCTGCATCCTTATCCTGGGAGCGCTCTTCCCAATCGTGAATCCATTGGGTAACAGCCCGATCTTTCTCGGTCTGACGCGCGATTATTCAACCAGCGAGCGCAATCTGCTTTCACGGAAGATCGCCGTGAACGGCTTCATTCTGATGGTCGTTTCGATACTGATCGGCACGCATATCCTGCGTTTCTCTGGCATTTCCGTACCAGTGGTGCAGGTGGGCGGAGGGTTGGTCGTCATCTCCACCGGCTGGGCCATGCTCAATCAAAAAGCCGATGCGCGCAAGAGCGCCGACGCTCCCCGGCAAAACATCGATCGGGAAGATTTGTCGGCGCGCGCCTTCTATCCACTAACTTTGCCGCTCACCGTCGGTCCCGGCTCGATTTCAGTCGCTATCACGCTCGGCGCGAATGCGCCACATTACTACGGTGTCAAGGATTTGCTGCCGATTCTGCCCGCGGTCATCGGCCCGGGCCTTGTCGCGGTGACGATCTACTTGAGCTATCGCTTCGCAGAGCGTCTGGCAGAACTTCTCGGCGAAACGGCAATGAGTGTCATTCTGCGGCTGTCGTCCTTCATTCTTGTCTGCATCGGCGTGCAGATTCTCTGGAATGGGATCGAGGCTCTCCTGAAGTCCATGCCGGGGTGAACCTGGAAATCGGAGCGCCGCCGCCCGTTGGTGCGCGGATTTTCGAAAAGCCATCGCCCTGCTGCTCGATGCGCGATCAGCTCTTTTCCATCTCGACCTGGGCCAGCTTCGCTGCATGATATCCGCAAATGCCGTGCACCCCTCCACCGGGTGGAGTTGACGCCGAGCAAAGATATACGCCCTTCAGCGGAGTGCGATACAGGGATCGCGTCGGCCGAAAGACCATCTGGCGCAATGTTTGGGCGCCACCCAAAATATCCCCCCCTGTGTAGTTCGGGTTGTAACGCTCGAAATCCGCGGGTGAAAGAACCTGACGCGCCAGGATCAATTTCTGGAAGCCCGGCGCAAATCGCTCGACCTGCTCTTCGATGCGTTCGGTCATATCGCTCGTTGAACCGTTCGGCACGTGGCAGTATGCCCAGCCTACGTGTTTGCCGGGCGGAGCTCGCGTCTCATCGAATAAAGAGGGCTGCACGAACAAGACGAAAGGGCGGCGCGCTGCCACGCCCTCCCACGGAAGGCGTTCGGACTCAATCACGTCTTCCAGGCCGCCACCGAGATGCACCGTTCCCGCCTGCGCGCATTCCCGATTTCGCCACGGAACGGGACCGCTCAGAGCCCAATCCACCTTGAACGCGCCCGGCCCGAGCTTGAAGGATTCGAGCTTGCGAGCAAAGTCCGCCGGCAGCTTCTCTCTCGCGATTCTCAAGAACTCGCGGGGACCCAGGTCGCAAAGCACCGCATCGGCGTTCTGGAGTTCATCGAGCGAGCGCACTCTCGTGCCGGTGACCACGCTTCCGCCCAGCGATTGGAAATACGAGGCGAGTGCATTCGTAATCTGCTGCGACCCCCCTCGCGGAATGGGCCAGCCCACCGCGTGCGCGGCCAGTCCCAAAACCCAGCCGACGGCGGCCGATCCAGGGGATTCAAGAGGCCTCGCCGAATGTGCCGCGAGTCCAGCGAACACGGCTTGCCCGCGGCGTGTTGAGAAGAGCTTCCTGGCTTCCCAGGATGCCGACCGCAGCGCGTGCAGTCCGAAACGGCCGAGGAGCAGCGGCCGGCGAGGAACTTTGAATGGCTTCAGGAGTTCGTCGGTCAGGAGCGACCAATCGCGCGCGAAACCTTTGGCCAGACGCCGGTACGGCTCGCGCGCGCCGAGGCGCGCCACCGTCGCGTCGACAGATCGCTCGACGACACCGGCATCTCCGCTGTCCAGTGGATGCGCCAGGGGCAGCGGTGGCTGGATCCAGTGGAGTCCGTGCTCGCCAAGCGGATAGCTCTGGAAGACAGGCGAACCGATCGCAAGGGGATGGACTGCCGAACAAACGTCGTGGATGAAGCCGGGCAGTGTCAACTCCGCCGAGTGCGCTCCGCCGCCGATCACCGCCTGGGTTTCAATCACCGTCGTATGAATACCGGCGCGCGCGAGTTCGATCGCCGCGCTCAGGCCATTCGGTCCGGAGCCGATCACATACGCACGCTTTGTTTTGACTGAACTCACGTCACCGCGCCGGCAGCCACCCTTCATCGCGCAACACTCGCTGCAAGCCAGGGTTGTCTAACGAGATCGCGGGAAAGTACGTGCGGATGAGTTTGCGCTTCCACCAGGCATGCGAGGTCTGGTGTTCTTCGGGCGTTGTGAACTGATACTCATAGAGCAGGGCGCGCACATAGCGCGGCGGATGAGCGGGAAACGGGTTGTACCGCAGTAGGCCCAGCGTTGCGGAGTCGCCCTCAAGCAGCTTGGCCATGAAATTCACGAACCATGGATAATCCTGGTAATCCGACATTGCCGCGAACCACATCAGCCAATCGAGCCTCAGATGATAGGGCGCAATCTGCTGAGGAGTGTACGCGGGATCCGTGGGTTTGCCCTTGAACTGGTAGATTCTCCATTGCGTCGCGGAGGTAAGCACGGCGTCTTGGGTTCCCTCGACCGCGATCTCGTAACGCGGGCGGGTGATGCTTCCAAAAGCCCCGTACGTGCCGACCAGGTGCAGCGGATTGTAATCGAAGTTCATCATCTGCCGGGCGGACAGCATGTTCACAACGACGGGAATGCTCAGGGCAACTACAAGAGCGGCAACCCCGATTTGAGCGTACACCTCGCCGCGCACCGGCGCGAGCGTTTGCACGGAGTGAAGATGTAGAACGGACGACCAGATGCGGTCGTCGATCGTTGAAAACGCTAGTACGATCGTAATGAGATTGAGCCACGAGAGATTTCCGCTGGCAAGCAGGGCAAGTTGAAACACGATCGTTACAATGCCGGCGATCGAAGCAACCGGCTGCGGCAGGAAAAAGCCGAACGGAACAATCAGTTCCACAAAGTGGTTGAACAGGACACCGCCCTGATGAATCCACGCCGGCGCCCAATGGAAGTACCAACTGAGTGGATTCGGCATCGGCTGCGTCTCGAAATACCAGTTGAGGCACGTCAGATCGCGCCAGCACGGATCGCCTCGCAGCTTGATCAAGCCAGCCCCGAACATCACGCGGAAGAGGAGCCAGCGCATCAACCAGATGGGTATTTGCTGCGGAGTCGTCCGGCTCGATCCGAAGAAGATCGCGAAGAACATGGCTTCGAGCAGAATGGATTCCCAGCCAAACGAATAGAACGTCTGGCCCACGTTCACGAACGACATGTAAAGAACCCAGATCAGCGCCCAAATCAGCATGGATAGCCACGTGCCATATCGGTCGGAAATGCCGGTGAGAACAAGGCACGATAGGACCACTCCGGCCCAGGCCGCCAGCGTGAAGGCTAAGTCCTGAGGGAATAGGTAAAACAGGCTGGGGCTCTGGCGGTAAGGTATCTGCTTCATGAAGTTTGTAGCCGGAAGCAAACCCCGCGCCCCACAGAGAGCCCGAAACTGATTTAGAGCCACCAGAAACGCGATCAGGCACACCAAGCCAAGCCCACGTAGGAGCACAAGCCTCGCGATCCAATAACCACGCGCGTCCAGCATACGAATGACGGGTGTTGGACAGCAAGAGGTCGGCTGCCGTTACTCAAGTAAGCGGTAGG
>JAICLJ010000222.1 GCA_025927575.1 Bryobacteraceae bacterium
CCCGTCCGAAATCTATGCGAAGGGCGATCAAGCGCATGTGCCGCTTCTCGCCGGTTGGAATCACGATGAAGGAAGCGCCAAGCAATTCTTTGGAAAAGAGCCGGCGACGAAGGAGAACTACATCGCCAAAATCAACAAAGAATTCGGCGACAAAGCGCCGCAGGTATTGAAATTGTTCCCGGCCAAAACGGACCAGCAGGTGATGCAATCGGCTGGGCTGTTGGAGACGGCCAACTTCATCGCATTCGGGACCTGGAAATGGATTGAGGAGCAGCAGGAAAGCGGCGCTCCTATTTTTCGTTATGAGTTCGACCAGGCTCCGCCGCTCGCTGCCGATGCAGATCCGCAGGCAAAGCCGCTGGCCTATCATTCGGCTGAAATCGAATACGTCTTTGGGATGCTCGATTCCAAAAAGCTCCCATGGCGGCCCGAGGATTATAAGTTGTCCGAGCAGATGGGTTCCTATTGGACCAACTTCGCGAAAACGGGCAACCCGAACGGCGAAGGTCTTCCGAAGTGGCCTCAGTACGATCAAAAAGATCACTTCCAAGTGATGCATTTAAGCGCGACGCCGCAAGCGAAGGCCGACCGGCAGCGCAAGCAATTCGAACTGCTGGATAAGCTGTCGAGGGAAAAGCATCACGAGAAGACGGGCCAATAGTGCGTTGCAGCCATTCTTAAGTCTTGCCTGGGACGGCGCGCAGCCAGCCCTTTCCCCAGACGCTAGAATGACCATTGCTGTTAACCCAAACTGTGCGTTTGCGATCTCGGGAGTGACATGGTCCTGCCTACAACCTATTTTTCGACTCTGCTGCTGCTGCTGATTTCCATGATCTGCTGGGGATCGTGGGCCAACGCGCTTAAGATGACCGGCGACCGCTGGCGTTTCGAGTTGTTCTATTTCGATTACTCAGCGGGTGTGCTGCTGGCTTCCATCGTCGCCGCATTCACGTTCGGAATGATGGGCTCAGACATGACGTTTCAAGACAAGATGCTCGTGGCGGGCCACCTGAAGGAAGCTTATGTAGTTGCCGGCGGCGTGGTGTTCAACCTTGCCAACATCCTTCTGGTGGGCGCGATCGGGCTGGCCGGCATGGCTGTGGCTTTCCCCGTAGGCATCGGGCTGGCGCTGATCATTGGCGTCGTCTGGAATTATATTCTGAATCCGCAAGGCAACCCGGCGCTCCTGTTTGCCGGGTTGGCACTGGTTGTGATTGCGATCGTCGTTGATGCGATAGCGCATCGCGCGCGCGACCGGGCGGCCGGCAAAGATGCGAGGAAAAAATCCGCGACGAAAGGACTGGTGATCAGCATCGTCAGCGGCATCCTCATGGGCACGTTTTATCCGCTAGTGGTAAAAGGCATGGGCGGAGATCTGGGGCTGGGGCCTTACGCGGCGGCACTGTTCTTTTCACTCGGCGTGTTTGTCTCCACGTTCTTCTTTAATATCTTTTTCATGAATGTCCCGATTGAAGGCTCGCCGGTTCGGCTGAACGCTTATTTCCAGGGCAGCACCCGGTTGCACATGATCGGAATTGCCGGAGGGGCCCTCTGGGCTGTTGGAGCGATCACGAACTTTGTCGGCGCGAGCGCGCCAGAAAGCGTCAACGTGGGGCCGGCCATTAGCCTCGCAATCGGCCAGTGCGCAACGCTGATCAGCGTTCTATGGGGTCTGTTCGTTTGGAAAGAGTTCTCTCACACGCCGCCGGCGGTGAAGCGCTTGGTCACCATCATGATCGTCTTGTTCGCCGCCGGACTCGCGCTGCTGTCGCTCGCCCCCGTGATTGGTAAGAGCTGATCGCGTTATTTCGCCCAGTCACGATACATCCGGTCAATGGCTGACGCATCCATCGGCGGATGAATCACGACGCGATAATGCAGCTTTACGCTCTGCCCTGGTTTGAGAACTACCGAGGAGACGGCCGCGCTCGAATCGTAGGCGTGCGCGCCGAAGGGATTCGCGGCGAACAATCCGTAATCGCGCACGTGCCAGCGCACGGGATGGCGGAAACTGTCCGGATTATCGAACATGGCGATCCCGACTTTCTCTCCGCCGGCGTCGCCCGTATAATCCACCCAGTTCGCTTTTTTGCCCCAGCATTCCTTCATCCCATGCCCGCCGTCGGAATTGACAATTGTTCCACCGTGCTTCTCGGTCATCGAGTCGGCGATGCGCACCGCGAATGTGCCGTCTTTGTCGTCGCCAAATGTCGATTCGGCATCGGCTTTCAATACCGATTCCACGTCGATGATCCGCAGCTTAGGATCGTCGTGGAAAGTCATCGTCCGGTTCTCCGTCAACAGGGTCTTGCCTGTCGGGTCTACCCATGCGATCGTGGCTCGGATCGATCCCTCTTTCTTCCCGCCGCGAGCGTCATCGATCTTGCGCACCACGAGCGTGCCCGCTTTCGGATTGTGGTATGAGAATTCGTTTTCCCAGAAATTGAAACCGTTGACGTCCTTATAGCCGATCCATAGCCCGCGGTGGTGCCTGTGATCGCGAGACTCTCCGGCGACTTCCTCCATCGGATACTTGCGCGTGACGATTGTGCCGGATGCGGAACGCAGCGGAGCGAAATAAGGCTTCGGTGTTCCGGAGCCGTATATAAAATCTCCGAACGGCTTGCCGCCGATTTCGACCGCGATACGATCCTGCTGTTTCGTGATCTTTACTTGCGCGAAAGACGCCATCGCACAGAAAAGGCCGGTGACAGAGCAGCGCAGCAACAATTTCCAATTCAACATACCCATTTCTCAAAAGACTCCCGATGAATTCGCTTGTTCCGCATGTCGCGGAACTCAAGACATATCACAGCGGCGGCCGGGATCAGAGTGGTCGAATAGCTGCCGCGCCGTTCGCTACGATTTCAGATACATGAATATGTTTGAACTCAAAGGACAGACAGCCATCGTAACGGGTGCGGCCACGGGCATCGGCGAAGCCATCGCAAGGCGACTCGCGGCCGCTGGAGCAATCATCGCGGTTGCGGATCGAGACTTTTCGGGCGCCACTCGGATGGCCGGTTCACTAGGCGGAGCGTCCTTCGCCGTCGAAGTGGACGTTTCCCAGGGGAGATCGGTTCGATTAGCCGTCGAGGCCGTTCTGGCGCGCGCCGGACAAATCGATATCCTCGTGAACAACGCGGGCATTGCCGGGCGTGCCGCCCCGCTTTGGGAGCTAACCGACGAAGATTGGGACGGGGTCATCGCGGTGAACGCGACGGGCGTCTTCCAGTTTTGCCGTGCCGTGGTTCCGCATATGCGCCAGCGGAGTTATGGCCGGATTGTCAATATTGCCTCAATCGCCGGCAAAGAAGGCAATCCCAGAATGGCGCCGTACTCAGCAAGCAAAGCGGCGGTGATCGCGCTCACGAAATCGCTCGGCAAGGAACTCGCGACAGAGGGGATCTGCGTTAATGCGGTTGCTCCCGCGGTAGTTCGAACCCAGATCTTGGAGCAACTGACTCCGGAGCAGGTGACGTACATGACTGACCGGATTCCGATGAAACGCACTGCGAAACCGGAGGAAGTCGCCGCTGTCGTTCATTTCCTGGCGAGCCGCGACTGCTCGTTTGTCACGGGTCAATGCTATGACGTAAGCGGCGGCCGGGCGACCTATTAGCCCAATTTCGGGCGCAAGGCGTTGCGCCTCGCCGGCATTAGCGCGCTCCGATTCAGCTCAGAAACACCACGATTGCAGGAGTTCCGACCGGCGTATATTGCCCTGTGAACGTCAACCGGCCTGTCTGCCGATTGACGCGGAACGTGGTGACGGCATCGCTTCGCTGGTTGCAGGAATAAAGAAAATTGCCGGTAGGGTCGATCGTGAAGCTGCGCGGATAGTCGCCGCGCGTCCACTCTTCTCCAATAAATGTGAGCTTGCCGTCCGTGCCGATTGAGAAAAATGCGATGGTGTCGTGCAAGCGGTTGCCTGCGTAGAGGAACCTTCCATCGGAAGAAATTCTCACTTCCGACGTAAAGCTTGTACCCGTAAATCCTTTTGGCAGGCTTGATACTGTCTGCTTGGCGGTCAGCTTTCCGGCAGTGTTGTCGTAATCGAAAGCAATAATCGTGGAGCCTTCCTCTTGCAGCGAGTAGAACCAGAGCTTGTTCGGATGGAACACAATATGGCGAGGTCCGTCGCCAAGGGGAACCGATACGAAGGCGGGATCGTTCGGAGTAAGCTTTCCCCGCTCACTATCAAACTTCCAGATTAGAATGCGATCCATCCCCAAATCGGTCGAGATTACAAACCGCCCGGACGGGTCGGATTCGATCGTGTGGGCATGCGGCTTATCATGGCCGCTGATCGCAAAGCTGCCTGGAGGGGCGCTCGCGGCATGTGTTGGGCCGACCGGCCCATGATCGTGCTTCACATCGGTAGCATCGCCAACTTCGCCGTTAGCGCGAATAGGAAGGACCGCTACCGTGCCGCCCGCGTAATTGGCGGAAAACACATATTTGCCCGTGGGATGCACGCTGATGTATGCCGGGCCGGCGCCTCCCGAAGCAACTGTATTTAGTAACGTGAGACGGCCGTTCGAGCGGTCGATGGAGTAAGCACTCACTGAACCGGAGGAAGCGCCCTTGTATGTGTCCGTCTCATTCCCGGAATACAAATGTGTTCGGGACGGATTGAGAGCGAGCCACGACGGGTTTGAGTCGTTTTCGAAAAGCGCTCGCTGTGACAACGCGCCTGTCGAGCGATTCATCTCGAAAAGGTAAATGCCTTTGCCGCGTCCCTTGCTGCCTTCAGGGCCCTGTGGAGAGCTGTATGTGCCAATATATGCCAGCGCTGGCCCGGCATGACTTGAATCCGTGGCTTGACGCGCCGCTGAAAATAACGGCACGGTTGCGAAAAGGCCGGCCGCGGATCGAACGAAATCGCGGCGGGAGCCGCCACTAGTGTATGTGATAGTCGGCATACAGTTCGTGAACCATTATCATTGAAGACCGTAATGATGCACAAACCGCTTAAGTGAACGCTATTCCCACTCTATCGTGCCGGGCGGTTTGTTGGTGACGTCGTAAAAGATCGCGCAGATGCCGGGAATCTGTAGCAGTTCGTTTGTAAGGCGCTCGAGCTGGGCCGGCTCAATCAGCACAGCCTCGGCTGTCATGCCATCAATCGAATGGATGGGCCGGAGCACAACCGATTCGCGCGCGGACGTGGTTCCTACCGGGAGCAACACAACCGGGAACTGCCAGACGCTTTGCTCGATTCCGGTCTTAGCGGCAAACCGCCGGACGATTGCATCTGCATCGCGCAGCAGATCCAGCCTTTCACGTGTCAGATATGCCTCGAATAGCTTCATCGAGCGCAGGGGCGATTGAGCGCCCGCCAACGCGACCACGCGGTTGATATCGCGCCGCCGATTGGTGAGAGCGGGTGCTTCTTTTCGAATCATACCCGCGGTAGGGGGCGATTCGATGGCAAGCACGTGGCGGTAGCTGCGCGAATCGCCCTGTACGCCTACGGATCGAACCGGTAAAACCCAGCCATCCGCGGAATCCACAAGCGGCGCGTCGTGTGGAGAGCAAAGGCATCGTATCGCCAGACCAGGGCCCGGAAAGGGGTGCCGCTCCAAAAATTCCTGCGGCACGCCGATCTCGCGCCCGATTTCGCGCACCTCGTCCTTGTAAAAAGACGCCAGCGGCTCAATAATGCGATTGCTGTCGATGAGAGCCTGAATGCCCGCCACGCGGTTGTGATGAGTCTTGATCAGGTCCGCTTTCGCCGTTCCGCCCGACTCGATTGTGTCGGGATAGATGGTGCCTTGCCCGAGAATCCAATGACCGTCGAGAAAATGACCGCTTTGCAAGATGCGTTCCTGCACCTTCACGAACTGCTCGCCAATCGCGCGACGCTTTTGTTCGGGTTCGTGCAAGCCGGCGAGCTCCGTCAGAAATTCCATGTCGGCATGTTCCACGCGGAAGTGTGCTGCGCCCAGACGCTCAAAGATGGTTTGGACGAGTTCGGTTTCTCCGAGCCGCATCAATCCCGTGTCGACGTACATTCCATAGACGCGTTCCGGACCGAGTGCGCGCAGGCAAAGCGTATAGGCGACGGTCGAATCAACCCCGCCGCTAACAAAGAAGAAAACACTTCGATCGCCAACGGTCCTGCGGATCTGCTCTTCAATGAGAGGAACGCGGCGCGAGACATCCCAGTCGCGCTTCGCTGCACAAATGCCGAACAGGAAATTGCTCAGGATGTCCTTTCCTGCCGGCGTATGCACGACTTCGGGATGGAACTGCAGGCCATAAATCCTTCGCTTCGGATCGGACATGGCTGCTATGCCGGATGTCTCGGTGGAAGCAATGACGGCGAATCCCGGAGGCGGTTGCGCCACGCTGTCCCGATGGCTCATCCAGATCTGCTGAGACGGCGCGATATTCTTCCACAGAGAATCGTCGGCCGTGAGCTCAAGTTGAGCGATGCCATACTCGCCGCGTTCGCCTTTTTGCACCGTTCCACCGAGGTGCTGCGCAATGAGTTGGTGACCGTAGCAGATGCCTAGAACCGGCGGCCCGTTTTTCAGGAGGCTTGGATCGATATCGGGGCTGCCGGCTTCGTACACACTACAGGGGCCGCCCGAAATGATCACGCCTTTGCGGGTCCGCAGCAAGTCAGCCTTTGTCTCACTGGGCTGCACGTCCGCGAACACACCGAGTTCTCTCACTTTGCGCGCAATCAGGTGGGTATATTGCCCTCCCGTGTCAAGAACCGTGATTTGCGGAGCCGGGGCGGACGAGAATTGCGATGATACCGCTGTGCTGAAAATCGAACTCAAGTGGCTATTGCCAGTGTAGCTGGTGAACGGGGCGAGGTTACTCGCCCCGGAACCGTTCGGGAGGAAGGCCGCCCTATTTCTTCAGGCTTGCCCGGATGATCTCCGAATGTGCCTTCATCTTTGCCAAAAGATCGGAAGCTTTTGGCATAGCGTCGACCGCTGTTGCGACTTCAGGATCCTCTTCCACCTGAAGCTTCCGCGAATCCTCCAGGCTGAAGGCCGTAATGTACATCTCCTGCTGCAGGCGGTTCCGCAGCCAGTCGTGGTTGGCA
>JAICLJ010000103.1 GCA_025927575.1 Bryobacteraceae bacterium
GCGGGCGAAGGAGCTCAGCCGCGAATTGCCTGGGTTGAACTCTTTCGGCGCCGGCAACTCTGGGGATTGCTTTTACCAAAATTTTTTACCGATGCAGCCTGGTTTTTTCTGATATTTTGGCTGCCCAAGTATTTGGGCGACGTTCGCCACCTGAACATCAAGGAGATTGGCTATTATGCCTGGATTCCTTATGCGTTTTCAGGAATCGGGTGCCTTGCTGGAGGATGGCTAAGCGGTTTTCTCATCCGGCGGAGGTTCACGATCGATCGGTCACGCAAGATCACGCTTGCCATCGGCGCGGCGCTGATGCCGGCTTCGCTGCTGATTACAACGTCACCGCTCAACCTGGCGATTGTGCTGTTTAGCATGGCGTTGTTTGGGCACCAGTTCTGGTCGACGATTCTGCAGACGCTCGCCGCCGACATCTTTCCCTCAACATCGGTTGGGTCCGTGGCTGGACTCATGGGCGCAGCCGGCAGCGTTGGTGCGATGTTTTTCAATTACCTGGTGGGCATCCTGCTGAGCCATTACGCCGCGTATCCAGTCGTATTTACAGCGATCGGTTTGCTATACCCTCTTTCACTTATAATCATTTGGTTGATGGTGCGGAAAATTGAGCCACTGAACTGGCGCGGCAATGGAGAGGGACAAACAGAACGAGCGGCGCTGACGTGAGTGGACAGAATCACCTGGTTGAACTGGCGATCGAGAATAGCGTCGCCACGGTGCGTTTGAATCATCCTCCCTTAAATATCCTGACGGTCGAACTCCGTCAACAATTACTTGAGCAGATTGTACGAATCGGGAAAGACCCAACGGTGCGTCTGGTGATATTTCAGGCGGCCGGTGAAAAAGCGTTCTCGGTCGGCTCCGACTTGAACGAGTTCCCAAAGGATGAGGTTGGAGGGCGTGAAAAAATTCAGTTCGAGCAGTTTCTCCTCGACAAGATCGAGCAACTCAACGCCATCACAGTCGCTTGTTTGCAGGGTTATGTGCTCGGTGGAGGCGCCGAGCTCATGCTGGCCACTGACCTGCGAATTGCCACGGAAGATGCGCAGTTCGGCTTTCCGGAAGTGAAAGTCGGCGGCTTCCCCGCGGCCGGCGGTGTCTGGCGGCTTGTCCGCGACATCGGCCCGGTGTGCGCGAAAGAGCTGCTGCTGTTCGGCAGGATCATCCCAGCGCACCAGGCGCACGAGCTGCATATGATCAACGAGTATGTGGTGAAAGAGCAGCTCGGACAAAAGCTGGAACAAATCGTCGATGAGCTACTCGCGCTGCCGCAAAGCAGCCTGCTCGCGATCAAGCGCACCGTGGCTCTCACTTCGACCGCACCCGCGGAGTTTTTCAGCGGAGTGCCCCGGGTGACGGACGAATACGGAAAGCTGTTCCGGGGCCGGGACATTTTCGAAGGAATACAGGCGTTCCTTGAAAAGCGTCCACCGCGGTTCAATCTGGATGCTGAGGCGAAATGAGCGCTGAATCCAGATGGTGAGCACCATGAGCGGAAAGAAGATTCCGATTCACCTATGATTCGTCTCGACCCCGCATTGACATCCGCGTCGCTGAAGACCCGGCTGGAACGAGTCTTTGAGTTATCGGCGGCGAAGATCCACAGCTTGGAGAAAACGTGGGATCCCTCCGCTGGATCTCCGGTCATCACAGTGCAAGGCCGGTACACTTCACGCACCTGGGCCGACTGGACCCAGGGTTTCCAGTTCGGCTCCGCATTACTCCAGTTCGATGCAACCGGGGACCCGTGGTTCTTCGAGTACGGCCGCCGCAACACGCTGGCCTACATGCCGAAACACCTGACGAACGTCGGGGGGCATGACCACGGCTTCAACAACATTAGCGCTTACGGAAACCTTTTGCGACTGGCCCACGAGGGAAAGATTGATTCGGACAAGTATGAAAGGGAGTACTACAAACTGGCGCTCATGACCAGCGGTGCCGTACAAGCAGCCCGCTGGACGGCTCTTCCGGACGCCGGCGGCTATATCTACTCCTTCCACGGGCGCCATTCTCTCTTTGTCGATACGATGCGCTCGCTTCGGTCGCTGGCCGCCGCCCACCGCCTTGGGCATGTGCTTATGGGCGAGGGCGATAAGAGAATTTCTTTATTGGAGCGCCTCGTGCGCCACGCGGAAGCGACCGCCAAGTACGCAATTTTCTACGGGGAAGGGCGCGATCATTACGATGTTCGAGGCCGCGTTGCTCACGAATCTTTGTTCAACGTGAACAATGGGGCCTATCGCTGCGCCACTACGCAGCAGGGTTACTCGCCGTTTACAACGTGGACGCGCGGCTTGGCCTGGGCCATGCTTGGATTCGGGGAACAGTTGGAATTCGTCGCAACGATTCCTTCTGCAGAATTAGACCCGCTGGGCGGCCGGGCTGCTATCGAGTCGATGATGCGCCGCGCCGCTGAAGCCACGTGTGACTATTACATCGATCAGGCCCCCACCGATGGCATTCCCTACTGGGACACGGGAGCGCCTGGCCTTGTCAAACTCGGAAATTACCTCGACCACTCGAGTGACCCCTACAACGAGTACGAACCCGTGGACAGCGCGACCGCGGCCGTCGCCGCTCAGGGTCTCTGGCGGCTGGGTTCCTACCTCAAGGCATCGCCGGAATCGTCCGTGAGAGGCGAGCGTTATCGCCAGGCCGCGCTGGTGATTGCGAAGAATCTGTTCGATAGACCGTACCTATCGGAAGACGGATCACATCAAGGATTGATTCTTCATGCCATTTACAACCGGCCGGGAGGTTGGGATTACGTGCCGCCGGATCACAAAATCCCATGCGGCGAGGCTACCATGTGGGGCGACTACCACGCTCGCGAACTAGCGCTGCTGCTGTGGCGCGATCTGCATGGCGCGCGGTACCTGAGATTCTTCGACATCTGAACGCCGCAGACTAGCCCGGATTTCTCACATAATAGTCATGTGAGAAATCCGGACTAGTTGATGCTGATATACCGGAAGCCGGACCGGCGCAGCTTATCTCCATCGAGAACCAAACGGCCATCGAGAATCACGGGATTCCTCATAGTGGGCGCCAAAGCCTCCCAATCGGTTTCCCGGTATTCAGCCCATTCGGTCACAAGCACCACGGCGTCGCATTCTTCCACGGTCGCTTCCACGGTCGGGCACAGTTCTACGCCGAGCTCACAGTGTTCGCGCTGGAAGCGGTCCATAGCAATCGGATCGTGCGCTTTCACGCGGGCGCCGCGCATCATCAGCTTTTGCGCGATCTCAACCGCGGGTGATTCACGGAGATCGTCCGTGTTCGGCTTAAAGGCAAGGCCAAGCAGCGCAATCGTGCGCCCTTTTAAAATTTTGAGTTCCTGCAGCAACTTCTCGATAACATGATCCCGCTGCCGGCAATTCACTTCTCGCGCGGCTTCGACGATCGGCATCTTCAGCCCGTACTCGCTCGCAGTCGCCACTAATGCCGACGTATCCTTGCCGAAACACGAACCGCCCCATCCGATTCCGGCGCTCAGGAAGCGCGAGCCAATGCGCGAGTCAAGGCCGATTCCCCGGGCTACCTCCCGGATATCGGCGCCGACGCGCTCGGCAAGCTGGCCAATTTCGTTGATAAAGCTAATTTTCAGTGCTAGAAATGCATTCGCTGCGTATTTAATCAACTCGGCTGACGCAAGGTCGGTCGAAACCAGCGGGACGGCGCCCTTATCTTCAGGCCGCGGCACGAAGACCGGGGCGGGGAAGGTCTGGTCCAGAATGGGACGATAGAGCGTATAAAGTATTTCGAGCGCGCGTTCTTCATCGGAACCGATCACAATGCGATCGGGATAAAGGCTGTCGCTAATGGCTACGCCTTCTCTTAGAAATTCCGGGTTCGAGGCGATGCCAAAAATTCCGTTCGCTTTCCGGCCTTGGCGATGTTCCAGCGCCCGCCGCACGATAGCCCCTACCCAGTTCCCGCTACCGATGGGTACTGTGGATTTATTGACTATGACCGTGAACTCGCCGGCTAAATGTTCGCCAATACTCTGGGCAGCTTGTGACAGGTACTCCAGGTTTGGACTGCCTGAAGCAGTCGGAGGTGTTCCGACCGCGATGAAGATGACATCCGCTTCAGGAATTGCTTCCGAATAGCTCGTCGTGAACCGCAGGTTTCGCTCTGCTTCTATCATCAAGTCTTCGAGGTGCGGCTCATAAATAGGGATTTTGCCCGCTTGCAGCGCTTCGATCTTATTCAGATCGGTGTCCAGGCAAAGTACCGAGTGCCCGATGTAGGCAAGACAAACGCCTGTTGTCAGGCCAACGTACCCGGTTCCAATGATGGCGACATTCATAAATTGAAATAACCGTTTCCTTAAAAGCAAACGAATATTTCTATCTTAAGCTGCCGGTAGAATTCGGTCCCTGTGGCCGCGCCTTCTATAATGAGCATTCCAGGAGTTTTTCCTTTGGCATTGGAAGATGATCTACTGCGCCAGCGATACGACAAGCTCACGCAGATCGCCCAGCTCGGCCACCGGCCCTACGGGCAGGCTTTTGAATTCACGCATACGATTCCCGGAATTCTTGCCGAATACGGCTCGAAACCGGTTGAAGAACTGGGCGAGGGCGTCCAGGTTTGCGTCGCCGGTCGAATCCAGGCCATGCGCCGCATGGGCAAAGCCGGGTTTGCTCATCTGCTTCAAAACGGCGAGCGCCTGCAGCTATACCTTAAGAAAGACGATCTCGACTCGAACGATTTCGAGCTCTATCAACTTCTGGATGTCGGCGATATTATCGGCGTAGACGGCTTTCTGTTTCGAACGCGCACCGGCGAGCTGACTATACACGCCGGAAAGCTGCATTTTCTATCGAAAATTCTGCTAAATTTACCCGAAAAATGGCACGGGCTCGAGGACGTCGAAATCCGCTATCGGCAACGTTACCTCGATCTGGTCGCGAATCCCGATCTCCGCAATGTGTTTGTCACCCGTGCGAAGATAATCGGCTCATTGCGGCGGCAGTTGACAGACCGCGGTTTTATTGAAGTCGAAACGCCGATGATGCAACCCCTGCATGGAGGCGCTACAGCTCGTCCTTTCATCACACACCACAACACGCTGGATATCGACCTGTTTCTACGAATCGCTCCCGAGCTGTACCTGAAGCGGCTGGTAGTGGGCGGCCTCGAGCGGGTGTTCGAGATCAATCGCAATTTCCGGAACGAGGGAGTCTCGACCCAGCACAATCCCGAGTTCACGATGCTCGAGTTCTACCAGGCGTACACCAATTACCGCGGGCTCATGGATCTTTCGGCGGAACTGCTGAAACAGACCGCGATCGACGCCACCGGCTCGGCTGTCGTCGACTACCAGGGACGCACGCTCGATTTCTCCAATATGCGCCGGTATTCGATGCGGGAAGCCATCGTAGCGCTCTGGCCGCATCAGCCAAAGCCCTCGCTTGAACAGGTAAAAGACCCCGCGTGGCTGAAGCAGCATTCATCCTTGCCATCGCCGGGGCAGGCGCTCGCCGATATCTTTGAACGCTACATCGAAGAGCAGTTGTTCGAGCCCACGATCATTTACGACTATCCGGTCGAGAACTCGCCGCTTTCCAAAAACAAAGAAAGTGAGCCGGAGTTTGTGGAGCGTTTCGAAATCTATGCGGCCGGCATGGAAATCGGCAACGCTTATACGGAGTTGAACGATCCCCAGGAGCAGCGGCGCCGCTTCGAAATGCAGCTCGCTCAAAAGGAAAAAGGCGACGAAGAGGCGCACGTGATGGACGAGGATTATGTTCGGGCGCTCAGCTACGGCATGCCGCCCGCGGCTGGCGAAGGAATCGGCATTGACCGGCTCACCATGATCCTGACAAACTCGCGCTCGATTCGCGATGTAATTCTGTTCCCGCTCCTACGCCCCGAAGGGGAGATTGGAATCGCGGAACGTCTGCGTGAACTTGACCGATGAGCCGGTTTGAGTGGATCGTTGCGCTGCGGTATCTTCGCGCTAAACGCAAGCAGACGGTTATCTCGATCATCACGGTCATTTCGATTCTCGGCATCGCGGCCGGCGTAATGGCGCTAATTATTGCGCTGGCCATTAACGACGGCTTTCAGAGCAAGCTCCAAACAACCCTGCTCAGCGCCACCGCGCATGTCAGCATTCTCGAAAAGAACCCTGCCTATGGCATTGAGCACTGGGAGAGGCTGGTACCTGAGCTGCGGAAGCTTCCACATGTTATCAGCGCCACCCCTGGTCTCTACGGGCAAGTCGCGCTGAAGGGGCCGATTCTCGGCTCCGGCGCCATTCTCAAGGGAATCCCTGTGACAAACGGTACGCCGGTTCCGCCATTTTTGATGCATTTGAGGCAGGGTTCGATTAAAGGCCTCGCCCCCGACGCCGGTGTTCGCGGCATCATTCTTGGCTCTACATTGGCTGAGCAGACCGGACTCATGATCGGCAGCCCTGCCACGGTCATCAGTTACCAGGGCGAACTCACGCCGTTTGGAACCGTACCCAGCGCCTTCCGATTTAAAGTGGCGGGTATTTTCGAGTCGGGTATGGACCCAATCGATTCCGCGTGGGCCTTTGTCAACTTGCCCGCAGCTCAGCGCGTGCTCGATCTCAACGATGTGGTGAACACTATTGAGCTCCGGCTGGATGATATCTTTCAGGCTCCGCAGGTCGCTGCAGCAGCGGACAAAATCATCGGACCGAAACTGACGGCCTCCACCTGGATGGAACAAAATCGCCCCTTATTGAACGCATTCCGGATGGAAAAGATCGTCAGTATCATTACGGTCGGGCTCATTCAATTGGTGGCGGCGCTCAACATTCTGGTTGTCCTTGTCATGCTGGTCATGGAGAAGCACCGCGATATTGCCATCCTCATGTCGATGGGAGCGCGTCGGGAACAGATCCAGCGAATCTTCGTGCTGCAAGGTATGATTATCGGTGGTTTGGGATGCCTCGTGGGATTAGTTTCGGGCTATGCGATTTGCGCCTTCTTCAACCACTACCATTTACTTAAACTCGACGAATCTGTTTATGCATTGAGCTATGTCCCATTTCAAAGCCGCTGGATCGACGCCTTCTGGGTGGCCGGCGCGGCGCTGCTGGTGAGTTTTCTCGCGACGCTCCATCCGTCACGCACCGCGGCCAGCATTGCTCCTGCCGAGGGGCTGCGATACGAGTGATGAGTGGAAGCCTACCGTTAACGCCGGATGGAACTGGTGAGTGTCATGCCGGCATTTCACGCGTCAACCAGATCGTAAGCTGGCTGGAGCGGCACTATCAACTCGCGGTGATCGCTATTGCGATCGCCATTTATCTCGGTTGCTCCTTCAGCCCTCCTTCGCTGATGGATGATGTCGATTCCGTGCAGGCGTCAATCTCTCGAACGATGCTGCGGACCGGCAATTGGGTCACTCCGCATCTGGACGGAATCAAGTATTTCGAAAAACCCCCGTTGAAGTACTGGATGATCGCCATCTTCTTTAAGTTGTTTGGCGATTCGGCATTCGTGGCGCGCTTGCCCATGGTTATTTGCACAATCCTGTTGTGCTGGCTGACGGCGCGCATGGGAGAGTGGGCCTTCAACCGAAGAACGGGACTGCTTGCGGGAGTGATGCTCGCGACGTCCATTGGCCTGTTCCTATTCACTCGCGTTCTCATCTCCGATGTGGCGCTGACACTAACCATTGCTCTGGCGATGTGGTCCTTCTTACGGGCGCTCGATTCAGAGGAGCGGCATCCCCGCCGATGGGCCTTATTGTTTGGAGCGAGTGTGGGCACGGGTCTCCTGTTTAAAGGTCTGATCGCCGCTTTGTTCCCTCTCGCTTCCGGCTTTCTCTATCTCTGCTTCTCACATCAGTTAACTGAACGCGAAACGTGGCGCCGCCTGATTCCGTTGCGGAGCGCGTTGATTGGACTTGCCATCGCCGCGCCTTGGCACGTGCTCGCTACGTTGGAGAACCCGCCTTATTTCTATGTGTCGATGGAGAGCGGTCCGGGAGTGTATCACGGCTTTTTTTGGCTCTATTTTTTCAACGAGCATATCTTGCGTTTTCTGAATCGGCGATACCCGCGCGATTACAACACCGTTCCCCGCCTTTTGTTCTGGTCTCTTCATCTCGTTTGGTTCTTCCCCTGGAGTGTTTACTTCCCGGGCTGGCTGAAACTACGCTACCGCGGCTCCGATCGCGCGTCTCGTATGCGTCTGATGGCTCTCTGCTGGATCGGATTCCTGATGCTGTTTTTCAGCTTCTCGTCCACGCAGGAATACTATTCCATGCCTTGTTATCCTGCTATCGCCCTGCTGCTGGCATGCGCCGCGGCCTCGAACGATGCTTGGATCTATAAGTGGCTTCGCCGGTGCGACGTCTTACTGGCTATTACATGCACACTCGCGGCGGGCGCTATTGCCTTCATCCTGGCCAGCGTGTGGGGACTGCCGACACCGGGAGATATCTCGCACGCGCTGATGCAGCATCCCAGCGAGTACACGCTATCGCTGGGACATCTAGGCGATCTGACTCTGTCGTCTTTTGCGTATTTGCGTATGCCGCTCATTGTGGCTGGAATTGCCTTTGTGATTGGCGTTCTGGGCATGCTCCGGCTGAAACCTGCCGCGCGTTTTATTGCCGCGGCGGTCATGATGGTTCTGTTCTTTCACGCGGCCCGGCTCGCCATGATCACCTTCGACCCGTATCTTTCTTCCAAGCCTCTCGCCGACGCGCTTCTGAAGTCGCCTAAAGGGAAGCTGATCGTTGACGACCAGTACTACACGTTCTCTTCTGTGTTTTTCTACGCGGATACCAAGGCGCTGCTGCTCAACGGCCGTGTAAATAACCTCGAATACGGGTCGTTCGCGCCCGATGCGCCGCATGTTTTCATCACGGATTCGGATCTTCCCCGGTTGTGGAGTCAGCCGCAGCGCTGGTATCTGGTCGCTGAAAAAGATCGATTCGAACAAATTGAGCGCATGCTCGGGCAAGATCGCGTTTTCGTTGTGCGCAAGAGCGGAGGGAAATATTTGATTACGAACTATCAGATCTTGAATACAGCCGAATTGCGCGTTCCCGCTCGGGTTCCCCAGCCCGCGGAAGCGTGCGTCAATTGCTCCGGGAGCCTGTGTCTCCAGGAACGCAGGCGAAGTCCCATAGACGGAAATCCGTCTCACCCTCTGTATACTCAATCAGCGCATATTGTCCTGCATCGAGCGGTTTCTGCGGCCAGATCTTATACAGCCCCGTTGCCAGTTCCCGCTGAAAAGTCGCAACCTGTTTCGGATTTGGAAAATTTTCATTCGTGATCGGCGCGATTTCGATATCCTCCACGATGCGGGCGCCATCTTTGGGTTCGAGCTTGATCATTCCGAATCGGCGCTCCTGTTCCAGCCGCACGTAAAACTCGGGCTCGGTCTCGGCGACACGGAAACCGGCGCTCTCTCCCTTAAGCTTGACCGTTACTTTGCTCGCTACTACGGGAATGGGGGTAATCATCTTCAGCGCTTGGCGCTTCTTGCTCTTGACGAAGGTCGTTTCCGCATAGTCGAGCGTCTTAAGTTGGCCGCTTTGCAGGAAATAAGCGCCCGCGTTCATCGGAATTTCTTCAACGACCCGCCGCTGGGCTCGCTCCAACTGCTCCTCTTGGTCTTCGAGCTTCGTTTGTTGCCGGACCTCGGCCGCCGTGCGTTTGCGCTCGGCTTCGGTCTTCTTCAGATCGCAGAGCGCTACTGGAATGTCTTCCCACTGGTCCCGCTCCGTGCTGTAGTAATGCACCCGGTCCCCGTTGATCTGGTATTCGCGCGTCATCTGATAATCGCCATTCTTCAGAAACAGCTTGAAGGAACTGCCGAACGCCAGAGAGACAGCGAGCACGAATAGAACAAGAACCCGCACGACCGTCATTTTACCCGGTCCCGCGCGAGAAGGAACCTGTGTGTCGCAGCGGGCGCCGAATGCCGTCCTCTAACATGGAAGCTGATGAAATATCGGACGCTTGGCAGAACGGCTCTGGATGTTAGCGAAATCGGCTACGGCGCTTGGGGCATCGGCGGTAACCAGTGGCTGGGAAACAACGATGACGAATCGCTAAAGGCGCTACGCCACGCCTTTGACCTCGGCCTAAATTTTATCGATACCGCTCTGGCTTACGGCGATGGCCATAGTGAGCGGCTCGTGGGGAAAGCGGTTCGCGATGCGGGAAAAGATATTTATATCGCGACCAAGATTCCGCCAAAGGACCAGGTATGGCCGGCGTCGCCAAAAACGCCGATCGACAAGGTCTTTCCGTATAAGTACATCATCCGGTGTACGGACGAGAGCCTCCGCAATCTGAAGCGCGAGCAGATCGACCTCCAGCAGTTCCACGTCTGGACCGATGCCTGGACGCACACGGACGAGTGGAAGCGGGCAATCGAAGAGTTAAAGAGCAGCGGCAAGATTCGGTTCATGGGAATCTCCGTCAGCGAGCACGGACCCGACACCGCCCTCGAAGCGCTGCAGACAGGCGCGATTGATGCCGTTCAGGTGATCTACAACATCTTCGATCAAAGTCCCGAAAAGAATCTGTTTCCGCTTTGTCAAAAGCTGAATATCGGCGTCCTGGCGCGAGTGCCTCTCGACGAAGGCGGTTTAACGGGGACGATCACGCCCGATACGCAATTTGAACGAAGCGAGTTCCGCGCGCACTACTTCCGGGGCGACAGGAAACAACAGATTGTCGAACACGTGGAAGCGCTCAAGAAAGACCTCGCGGGCGTTCCCGGGACTCTTCCCGAAATTGCTCTGCGCTTCTGCCTGTCGCATCCGGCGGTGACAACGGTGATTCCGGGCATGCGGCGGGTAAAGACCGTCGACAGCAGTTGCCGTGTGCCGGACGAAGGACCCTTGCCGTCCGATGTACTGGCAATTTTGAAGCGTCACGCGTGGGCCCGGAATTTCTACGAATAGCAGAAATAGGGCTTACCGATAGTGATGAAACGGGCGACAGCATCTCGTACTCAATCGTCTGGTAGTGCACGTCCTCGCCCTGCGGCGGCCTCCTAAGCCGCCATCTCCGTGTATCTCCTCTCATTTTTTAGTTGGCCGCCTACAGGAATGTCTGATAAGCTGCTCCTGTAGGTTTCCTAATGCAAGGTAGGCGCGATGATAAGGCGGATGTTCTCCAGGGCACACTGATTCTCCTCGTTCTACGGACGCTGGAGGCGCTCGGACCGCTGCACGGTTACGGTGTTGCGCGCCGGATCGAACAGATCAGCAAGGACGTGCTGCAACTCAACCAGGGCACTCTCTATCCGGCCCTCTTGCGAATGGAGCAAGAAGGATGGATTGCTTCCAAATGGGGATCGTCTGAGAAGAACCGCAAGGCAAGGTTTTACTCCATTACTTCGGCTGGGCGGAGAAGGCTCGTGAAGGAAACCGAGGATTGGAAGCGTATGTCGTCAACGATTGAACGTTTCCTTGGCTTCGACCCGAAGAGCTTGGCGAAGGAGCTGGGATGAGTTGGGCTCGCGTGGCTTCGGCTCGGCTACGTAGCCTCTTCAAACACAAACTGTTAGAGCGCGAACTGGACGATGAGGTTCGCTTTCACCTGCAAATGCAGATCGACGACAACCTCAACGCCGGCATGAATCCCGCGGAGGCGCGCTATGCGGCGCTACGCAGCTTTGGAGCGATAGAGCCGATGAAAGAAAATTACCGCGAACGCAGAGCCTTCGTTCTGATTGAGACGACGGCGCAGGACTTACGCTATGCGGCGCGGACTCTCCGAAAGAGCCCTGGATTCACGATAACCGCGATTGCAGTGCTGGCGCTGGCAATTGGCGCCAATACTGCAATGTTCAGCGTCCTCAATACCGTTTTGCTCCGGCCCCTTCCGTATCGGTCGCCGGAACAGTTGGCGATGTTGTGGACCGAGGATGCGACGCAGAACCTTCGCGAGGGCAGATCGGCGCTTTGGGATGTCGAACAGTGGCGGAGTCAAAGTCAGAGCTTCGCGGATATGGCCACCTTCGACGCCATGAACACAACGCTGACCGGAGCTGACGGCGTGGAGCAGATTGTGGGCGCGAGCATCTCCCCTAATCTGCTTCCACTCCTCGGTGTCCGGCCCGTCCTGGGGCGCAGCTTTTCGATCGAAGAAGCCGAGCAACAGCAACGGTTGGCCCTGATCAGCCATCGCTTCTGGCAAGCGCGATTCGGAGGCTCGCACGATGCGCTCGGCGCGACCCTTGTGCTCAATGGCTTGCCTTACCAGATCATCGGCATCCTCCCTGCTGATTTCCAAATCGCGCGGCTCGATGCAGATGTATGGGAGCTGCACACGAGCCACCGGGCCTTGCGCGGAGGGGAAACGTGGTTCGTCGTTGGACGACTTCGACCGACCGTGACGTTTGACCAGGCCCAGGCGGAGATGAGCGCAGTCGCCCGCCACCTCAACGATCAATTGCCGGCCTCCGAAAGGAACCGGGACATCAGGGTCGTCCCGTTGAGTCTGTACATGGTCGGGCCCCAATCGCGGTTGGCATTGTGGATGCTCGGCGGCGCCGTATTTTGCGTGTTCCTCATCGCCGCCGCCAACGTCACAAGTCTCTCATTGGCTCGCAGCGTCACCCGTGCGCGAGAGATGGCCGTTCGCGCCGCACTTGGAGCGAGCGCGGGACGGATCGTGCGACAACTGCTTACCGAAGGCGTCCTGCTCGCCGCCGTCTCGGGACTGATTGGCACACTGCTCGCCGTAGTAGGCATTCGCCTCATCCGCGCCTTTGGCCCTGGCAACTTGCCGCGTCTGAATGAAATAGGCCTCGATCTCCGCGTCCTTGTCTGGGCTTTAGCCATCTCTGTACTCGCGGGAATTCTGGTAGGACTGTTGCCCGCGATTGCGACGTTGCGCCGCGACTTGCGTCCCTCGGGCGAGGAGGGCGGCAGAAGTGTCTCCGGCGGAGCGGCCGTCCGTCGAATCCGCCGCGCGCTCGTAGTGGCGGATTTTGCGCTTGCGATCGTCCTGCTCGCAGGCGCCGGCTTGCTCGTCCGAAGCTGGTGGTACGTGAACAGCATTGATCCGGGATTCCGGCCTGAGCGGGTCCTGATGATGAAGCTCTCCACTCCGACGGCCTTGCACGCCGCGACGCTTCGCGAGGCGATCAGCGCCTCCGCGCAACGGATCGAGCTTTACCACCGTGTCCTAGAACAGATTCAGGCGGTTCCCGGTGTCGAGAGCGCCGGCATCACCGGCGATCTGTTCATTGATAACAACAGAGAACAGGTCGTCACTGTCGACCGAGGCGACGGAACGGTTTCCGAGCGCCTGCAGTTTGTTGGAAGCGAGGTCAGCGCAGATTTCTTCAAAGCCATGGGGACGCCCCTGCTCCGAGGCAGATTCTTTTCGATCGGGGATGGGCCCGATGCTCCTCCGGTGGCGATCATCAACAACGCAATGGCTCGTCACTCGTGGCCAGGCCACAGTCCAGTGGGCAAAAGGTTCAAGTTGGGCCCGCGGAATTCCGACCTTCCCTGGTACACGGTCGTGGGCGTCGTGGCCGACATGCGGCGGCAGGGGCCGGAACGCGAACCGTTCCCGCAGATGTTCGTGTCGCTCGCGCAGAGTCCTCCCCAGAGCGCGGATTTTCTCATACGAACCTCGTTGGACGACCCGCTGGCGATGGCCGGGGCACTTCGGGCGGCCGTGCGTCGTGTGGAGAAGAATGCGCCGATCTATGGAGTGGCGCCTTTAGAACAGCAGCTCGGAACCTACGTCGCGCAGCGTCGCTTTCAGACCTCGCTGCTGGCTGGCTTCTCCCTCGTGGCGCTGCTGATGGCGGCTGTCGGGATCTACGGGCTGATCCAGTACTCCATCGCAACGCGCACGAGGGAGATCGGAATCCGCATGGCTATGGGCGCGCAGGCCGGGGAGATTTTCCGCATGATCCTCGGCGAGGGGCTGAAACTGAGCCTGACCGGGTTGATGCTCGGGCTGCTGGGTACACTGTGGCTGGGGCAGGCGGGCTCCAGTCTGCTGTTCGGTGTCACCCCCACAGATCCATTGACGCTTGTTGTGGTGTCGTTACTGCTGATCGCGGTCGCCGTCGCGGCCTGCTGCTTCCCGGCGCGACGCGCCATGCAAATTGAACCGATCGTCGCCTTGCGGCAAGGCTAAACGAATCTATTCGTTGCGC
Organism: Bryobacteraceae bacterium; assembly: GCA_025927575.1. Lineage (GTDB taxonomy): Bacteria > Acidobacteriota > Terriglobia > Bryobacterales > Bryobacteraceae > KBS-96. The sequence goes on from JAICLJ010000103.1 coordinate 14,154, forward strand.
AAAGCGATCATGGGCTCGATTCGCGTAGCTCTGCGCGCCGGAACGCAACTCGCGAACAGCGCGGCCAGAGCCAAAATAATTGCCACACCGCCGAAAGTGATAGGGTCGGTGGGTTGCACTCCATACAACATCCTCGCCATCAGCCGCGAGACCAGCAGAGCCCCCGCAAGGCCCACGGCGGCTCCCGCCAGCGCCTGTACAATCGCTTGCCGCACCACCATCCGCAGCACATCGGTCCGGCTCGCGCCGAGCGCGATACGTATCCCAATTTCGCGCGTGCGTCGCGATACCGAGTAGCTGATGACACCATAGATCCCGACCGCTGCCAGCACGAGTGCGATCACCGCAAAAACCCCGAGCAGCAGCATCTCGAAGCGCGGCTGCGCGGTTGCGTCGGCCACCACGCGATCCATCGTTTGCACATCGGAGATCGGCAGGTTGCGATCGATCGACCACACGGTCTGTTTCACAGCCGGAGCCAGGTCAGCCGGATTGCCGGCCGTGCGCACCACCAACGTGATATATGACATGTGCCCGGTCATATATGCTCCGCCCTCTCCCAAAAAATCGTGGTTCTGCAGCGCGGAGAGATACACCTCCGGGGCGGGTTTGGCTGCCCAATCCGATTGTTTCGCATTGGCGGCGATGCCAATAATGGTCAGCCACATGGGCCGACCTTCCTCGTTGTCAATCGAGATACGTTTCCCGATCGGATCTTCTCCCGGCCAATATTCATGGGCTGCTCGCTCGTTGATGACAACTACGCCGGGCTCGCGAGCATGGTCTCTGGCGGTGATGGCTCGACCTCGCCGCAATGGCAGGCGCATTGTCTCGAAATATCCCGGCATGACAATGCGATAAACGGCATCGGGTGATTCGCCGGGGCGCGGTTTCGGGCGGCCCTCGATTGCGAACGACCGGTCCCACATATCGCCCCCCAGCGGCAGATGATTGATGCCCGAGGCCGAAACCACTCCCGGCAGATTCCGAACGTGCTGAACAAGTTCGCGATAGAAGGCTGCTCGCCGGTTCGGTTCAGCCTCCTTCGTTCCTTCGACCGATACCACCATCGAGAGCACGTTGTGTGGGTTGAAACCAGGGTCCACGGACTGCAGAGCGGAAAAGCTGCGAATCATTAGTCCGGCTCCAATCAACAGGATGAATGCCAGCGCGAATTCGGAAGCCACCAAGAAGCTGCGCAGGCGGTTTCGGCGGGCGCCGTCACTGTCGCCGCGGCCGCCTTCTTTGAGCGCGTCGCTCAGGTTCCCGGCAGCAGCGTGCATCGCGGGCGCCAGCCCGAATACTATCGCGGTCAGCACCGTAATGCCGAGTAGGAACAGGACGACGCGCGTATCGACGCCTACCATCTCGACACGTGGGATGTATGCCGGGCTGAGCGCGACCAGCGCTTTCGTTCCCGCGGCCGCGAGTACCAGGCCGGCAGCCGCGCCCAGAAAAGCCAACAGCAGGTTTTCGGTGAGGAACTGCGCGATTACGCGGGTCCGGCCGGCTCCTAACGCGGTCCGCACCGCTATTTCCTTCTGCCGGTCGGCTGTACGCGCCAGCAACATGTGGGCAACATTCGCGCAGGCGATCAGCAGCACGAACCCCACCGCGCCCAGCAGCATCAGCAACGGCGTCTGAATCTTGCCAACGACATTCTCCTTCAGCGGAGTGACTGCTACCTCGCGATTCGTGCCCGGATACTGACGTTCCAGGCGCGCGGTGATCGCTGCAATCTCTGCTCGCGCTTGCGCGAGCGACACGCTCTCTTTTAGGCGTGCGAACACACGCAAGCTGTTGCCGCCCCGGTCGTGAATGCGATTTCCAAATGCCATCGGCGCCCACATCTCCGCTTTTACCGCCCAGAACGGCGCAAACTTAAATTCGGGCGGCATCACGCCGACCACGGTGTAGCCCTCACCGTTCAGCGTGATTGGCTTTCCTAACACACCAGGATCGCCATTGAACAGCCGCCGCCACAGACGATAGCTCAATATCACCTCGTGGTCGGAGCCTTTCCGGTCTTCGCCCGTGACGAACAGGCGGCCCAGCAAGGGCTGGATGCCCAGCATCGGCAGCATGTTCTGCGTCACGTGCAGGCCGGTAAGGTGTTCCGGTGAATCGTTGCCGGTGAGATTCGGGGTCCAGTACTCCGCGGCGCCCATTGCTTCAAAGGAATGGCTCTGGTCGCGCCAGTCGATGTAGTTGGCGACTGCGACCGGACCGGAGCCGTTGTGCAAAAGAGTGACCAGACGGTCCGGATCGTTGTACGCCAGAGGCCGGAGTAATACCGCATTCACCACGCTGAAGATTGCGGTGTTCGCCCCGATGCCCAATGCCAATGTGATAACCGCAATCGCTGTGAAGCCCGGTGTTCGCAACAAATTGCGGCACCCATATCGGACATCTTTAACTCGTTGCTCAGCCCACACGAAGGAGCGCGCCTCGCGGTGAAGTTCCTTGACCTGCTCGACACCGCCGTAAGCGTGCCGGGCTGCCCGTTTCGCCTCGTCCGAAGGCAATCCGCGGCGCTCAAAGTCGTCTTGCAGCATCGCGAGATGAGAGTCGATCTCGCGCGTCATTTCACGTTCCGCGCTCCGGCTGCGGAATAGGGTCGCGAGTTTTGCGAAGAATCGGCGCACGTATCACGCTCCTTCGGAAAGCAACTTGTCCACCAACCCAGACATTCTCCGCCAGCGCAGGGTTTCCTCCGCCAGGGCTTTTTCTCCGGCCTTAGTAATGGCGTAAAACTTCGCCTCGCGATTACTCTCCGTTCGGCCCCATTTTCCTTTGATCCTGCCCTGCTGCTCCAGCCGCACCAGAGCCGGGTACAGCGTCCCCTGGTTGAGGTGCAATAGATCCTCGGAAACTTGCTCCAGGCGGGTCGCAATCGCATAAGCGTGTTGCGCGCCCATCGTTTGAAGCGTTTGCAAAATGATTAAATCGAGCGTACCCTGCAGGACGACAATGCGGTCCGCACCTTCACTTGACATACAAGTAAACCTCTCGGCCAAGTATGCAGCAGCTTTACTGGGCTGTCAAGTGAAATGTCTCGCTGTTGAACCCTGTAAGGGCTCGGAAGAAGTGCCCCAGGCTTGTTTCCTCTCCAACACCGAACTGCGGCTGCCGGGGGCGGACGTTTCCAGCGTCCGGCGCGTTTCCTATCGTTGGCTCAACCCGCCATCTACCGCCATCACCTGCCCGGTAATGAATGCCGGAGCCGTCAGGAAATAGTGCACCGCTTCTGCAACTTCCTCCGCCGTCCCCGCTCGCTTCATCGGAGTGGCATCGATCATCTTCTGCACCATCGGAGTCACGTCGTTGAAGGCGATCACGCCGGGAGCCACGGAATTGACCGTAATCTCCGGCGCCAGTGCTTTTGACAGCGCTTTCGTCATCATGATGACGCCCGCTTTTGACGCACAGTAGTGCACGTTCTCCGCCCAGGGGCGAATTCCACCGAGCGAACTGATGTTAACGATCCGGCCGGCTCCCAGTTCCTTCATCATCTTTGCGCCTTCCTGGCAGCAGAAGAATGTGCCCTTCAGATTCACACTGTGGATAAAGTCCCAATCGGTCTCCGTGATGTCGAGGGGATCGAATTGTGTGAATCGCGCGGCATTATTGACCAGGCAATCGAGCAATCCGAAATCTTCCCGAATCCGATGAAACATCTGCCGGATTTCGTTCACCTTCGAGAGGTCTGCCTGAAACAGCGGCGCGTCTCCGCAGAGCGCGGAGACTTCACGTGCGCTTTGCTCCGATTTCCCGTAATGAATGGCGACAGCAAATCCCCGTTTTGACAATTCGATGGCAATGGCGCGGCCGATCCGTTTTGCGGCGCCCGTGACGAGAACCCGTGGTCTGCGGTCAGGCATGGATGAAGATGACGGGGCTGGCGTTATTCACTCTCAAAAAACTCGCGGATAACCGACGCCGTCTTGGCGACATCGCGATCCGTATGCGCCGTCGACAGAAAACATGCCTCGAATTGCGAAGGAGGGAAGTAGATGCCGCGTTCCAGAAGAAAATGAAAGAACTTGCCGAATCGTGCGGTATCCGATCGCTTGGCCGATTCGAAATCGGTGACTGGCCCCGGCTGGCAAAAAAACGTGAACATCGATCCCACGCGGTTTATACAAACACCCGGAGGCACATGCGAAGTTAGCTCTGCCGCGCGCTTCTCGAGCGTGTCGTAAACCTCCGGGTGCTGATCGAGATAGTGCAGCATGGCGATGCCGGCCGCCACCGCCAGCGGATTTCCCGAAAGCGTTCCGGCTTGATAGATGGGCCCCACAGGCGCGACTTTTTTCATGATGTCGGCTCGGCCTCCATACGCCGCGAGGGGAAGTCCGCCACCGATGATCTTGCCCATGGTAGTCATGTCGGGCGTAACGCCGTAGAGTTGCTGCGCGCCGCCGTAACGCAACCGAAAGCCCGTCATCACTTCATCGAAAATCAACAAAGCGCCGTGGCGCTCCGTGATGCGTCGCAAGCCTTCGAGAAAACCGGGTTGCGGCGGAACGCAGCCCATGTTGCCGCAAACGGGCTCGATAATGACTGCTGCAATCTTATCGCCGCGCTCGCCGAATACCTGTTCGACTTGATCCAGGTCGTTGTAGGGCAGGGCAAGGGTCGTATCCGCAAACTCCTTCGGTATGCCTACGCTGTCCGGAATGCCGAGCGTTGCTACGCCGGAGCCCGCCTTCACCAGCAGTGAATCGACATGGCCGTGATAGCAGCCTTCGAACTTGATCGTGA
>JAICLJ010000138.1 GCA_025927575.1 Bryobacteraceae bacterium
CATAGGCCACACCCGCTGGGCAACGCACGGACGTCCGACGGAAGAAAACGCTCATCCGCATCGCGATTGTAAGGGTGAAATTGTCGTCGTTCACAACGGTATTGTCGAGAACTATCTCGACCTGCGGAGGCAACTGACCGCGGAAGGCCACACGTTCCTCACCGAAACCGATACGGAAGTGATCGCTCATCTCGTCGAAAAGCACCTCAACGGTAAGCTCGAAGACGCTGTTCGCGCCGCCGTGAGGCAACTGCGGGGAGTTTTCGCCCTGAGTGTGATCTCCAGCCGCGATCCGGACAAAATTGTAGCGGCGCGCCAGGGGCCGCCTGTGGTGATCGGGTTAGGCGATAACGAGTTCTTTGTCGCCTCGGATGTACCGGCTATCTTGAGTCACACGCGCGACATGTTCTTTTTGAACGATGGCGACGTGGCCGTGCTGACGCCTGACGGCGTCCACCTGACGGACTTCGACGGCAAATCTATTACACGCCAGGTTTCTCACATTCTCTGGGATCCGATCATGGCGGAAAAGGGCGGCTATAAACACTTCATGCTCAAAGAGATCTTTGAGCAGCCGCGAGCCATTAAAGATACGATGCTCGGACGCATCGGCCTTGAAAGCGGCCGTGTTTTCCTGGACGAAATCAGCATCGCGGAATCCGATTTCCGCGAATTTCAACAGGTAAAAATTATCGCCTGCGGGACAAGCTGGCATGCCGGGCTAGCCGGTAAATTCATCATTGAACGGCTGGCGCGGCTACCGGTCGAAGTCGACTACGGCAGCGAATTTCGTTACCGCGATCCCATTATCCAGCCGAAGACACTCACCATCGTCATTTCGCAATCCGGTGAAACCGCCGACACCCTCGCCGCCCAGCGCGAAGCGAAGCAGAAGGGATCGCGAACGCTCGCCATTTGCAACGTCGTCGGGTCCATGATCACCCGTGAGGCGAATGGCACCTTGATGACGCATGCCGGGCCTGAGATCGGAGTTGCTTCGACAAAGGCTTTTACCGCCCAGATCACGGCTCTGGTGATTCTGGGCATGTATTTGGGGCAGGTCAGGGGCACGCTCGATCCAGCGTCGTCGCGGGATCTAGTGCAGGAACTGGCGCACATTCCGGCGAAGCTGGAGCACGTTCTCTCCGACACATCCATCTATGAATCGATTGTTCGCGCCCTCTTCCGGGCCTCGGATTTTCTCTACTTGGGCCGTGGCATCCACTTTCCAATTGCCCTTGAAGGCGCATTGAAGCTCAAGGAGATCAGCTACATTCACGCGGAAGGCTATCCCGCGGGCGAGATGAAGCATGGCCCCAACGCGTTGATCGACGAGAATTTGCCCGTCGTCGTGCTGGCCACTCGTGATCCGGCCTCGCAGGAAAGCCAGGTGCACTACGAAAAGACGCTTTCAAATATCCAGGAGGTGAAAGCGCGTAGCGGCATTGTGGTTGCGATTGCATGCGAGGGGGACGAGGAAGTGGCCAAAATGGCGGATCACCTCATCACCATTCCGCATACCCGCGAACTGCTGTTCCCGCTGATTGAGATGATTCCGCTGCAGTTGCTCGCATACTATATTGCCGTGCGCCGCGGGTGCGATGTCGACCAGCCTCGAAATCTCGCCAAGAGCGTTACTGTGGAGTAGATTGACTGCCGCCCATACGACCCTGGTATTAACGACCAAGGGCAAAGGCTTGTACCCGTGCACGGCCGCAGTTGCGAACTGGCTCCGCGACCAGCCGGTGCTAAACGGCTTGTTAACGCTGTTTGTCCAGCACACATCCTGCTCACTCCTGATTCAGGAGAACGTGGACCCCGATGTCGCTCTGGACTTGAAAGATTTCTTCGAACGCCTGGTCCCTGAGCGAGTGCGCGACTACCGGCATACGCTGGAAGGAGCCGATGACATGACCTCGCATATTCGATCGACGCTGACGCAGACAAGCCTGACAATCCCGATCATCGACGGGCATATGTCCCTCGGGACATGGCAGGGCATCTACTTATTCGAACACCGGCGCATACCGCATAAGCGCAACGTCGTAATACAGGTAATGGGCGTCTAGCGGCGCCGCCGCTGCCGGCTACGGTACGGGCGGCAGTTGTCCATTAAATCCTAGAAACTCTAGCCCATCACCGAAACCCGATATGATCAATTAGCTACGGTCGAGCCGATTTTTGCGTCACTTCTGTATGTGCCGAAGGACAAAAGTTGCGACGCTTATCTGCCCAATCTAAAATCCGCGCGGCACCCGCGGTCTACCCAAATGCCTCGTTGGTCGTAACCCCAGGTAGAACCCTGCGAACAAGGAGAACCACTGCGCTGATTCAGCAGCGTCACGCCCCCGCGAGTGTCGGCGTTGCAATAATGCCGCCTTCCATCATCAGAGGAACAAGTGATTGTGCCGCCGCTTACCGGAGGACGGTAATTCCCACCACCCTGACGGCCGCCGCCAATCGCGAAATCCGCGCGGCACCCGCGGTCCACCCAAACGCCGCGTTGATCGTAGCCCCAGCTATAGCCCTGTGTGCAGGGAGAACCACTGCGCTGATTCAACAGCGCCACGCCGCCGCGCGTATCGGCATCGCAGTAGTGCCGCCTTCCATCGTCAGAGGAGCAGGTGATTGTGCTGCCGCCCGGACGATAGTTCCCACGGGACCCGCCACGCCCAATCGCGAAGTCGGCACGGCACCCGCGGTCCACCCAAACGCCGCGTTGATCGTAGCCCCAGCTATAGCCCTGCGTGCAGGGAGACCCGCTGCGCTGATTCAACAGCGCCACGCCGCCGCGCGTATCGGCATTGCAGTAGTGCCGCCTTCCATCGTCAGAGGAGCAGGTGATTGTGCTGCCACCTGGGCCGTAATTCCCACCGGACCCGCCGCGTCCAACTACAAAATCCGCACGGCATCCGCGATCTACCCAAATCCCTCGGCGATCATAGCCCCAGGTAGAGCCCTGCGTGCAGGCGGAACCGCTGCGCTGCCTGACCATTTGTACGCCGCCGCGCGTGTCGACGGCACAGTAGTTCCGGCGGCCGTCGTTTGAAGAACACGTGATTGAAGTCTGAGCCGAGGCAGACGCGACCGTAATCAGGCTAGTAAAGGACAGAGCCAACAGAACAAAACATTTGTGAAACAAGCACACCTCCAGCGCGTACAAAGCAGAATATCAGAAGGCGGCCGAGTACTTTTAATTGAGATCATGGTAATGGAGGCGATCACTTTGTGAACGCCTCCACCGCGGCGAACTATTGCACCAGTTGCCGCTTCTTACGTAAAAACGCCGGAGTGTCGAAGTCGTTTGGAGCTTCTTCGGCGCCATATTCCGGCTGCTGTTCGCCTTCGCCGTCGCTTCCATTCTGTTCCGCCTGCTGCGCGGAGTCGGAAGACGCCTGCTGCTCGAAAATGGAGCCCGGAACCGAAGACGAGACACGCGTACCGTTGGGCAGAGTATCTCGCTGGAAGCCCGTCGCAATGACCGTAATCTTGACCTCGTCGTCCATCCCTTCATCCATCACGACGCCGAAGTTAATCTGCACGTCATCGTTCTGCGTGGCAGTACGAATCAGATTACAGGCCTCGTTCACATCGTGGATGCCCAGTTTGCTTGAGGCGGTGATGTTGATCAGCACCCCGCGCGCTCCGAAAATGCCGCCTTCTTCCATAAGCGGACTGTTGATGGCTTTGCGCGCGGCTTCGATAGAGGCGCTCTCCCCGGTGGCGCTTGCCGTGCCCATCATCGCGTAACCCATGCCCAACATGATCGTGCGAATATCCGAGAAATCGCGATTGATCAGCCCAGGCGTCAGGATAATGTCTGCGATACCTTGCACGGCCTGCCGGAGTACATCATCGGCCATGCGGAAAGCTTCGAAGAAGCCGGTTCCCTTGGGCGCTAGCGTCAGAAGCTTTTCGTTCGGAATTGTGATAACCGTGTCGCAGGATGCCGCCAGTTCGGTGAGGCCGCGCTCCGCCTGTTTCATTCTGCGATTTCCTTCAAAAGAAAACGGCTTTGTAATCACCGCCACTGTCAGCGCATTGAGTTCTTTGGCGAGCGAGGCCACCACCGGAGCTGCGCCCGTGCCGGTACCTCCCCCAAGGCCCGCGGTGACAAAGACCATGTCGGCGCCTTCCAATATCTCGATGATGCGCTCGGTATCCTCCAGTGCCGCCTGCCGGCCTACCGATGGATCGGCTCCCGCGCCGAGACCGCTCGTCAATTTAGTGCCGAGCGCCAGCTTATTGGCGACCGGCGAGTGGCTTAGGGCCTGCTTATCCGTGTTGAGCACGTAAAACTCAGGCCCGGTTAGGCCGTCCTGCATCATGCGGGCAACGGCATTCGACCCTCCCCCACCCACGCCGACTACTTTGATGCGGGTGCCGAAGAGCACTTCTTCTTCAATCAGGAATTTCAAATCGTCACTCATGATTCACCTACTTTCGTAATCTCCGCGCCCGCGGAAAGCCCCCGCTGCTCCTCTGCTACCGCATCAGGGCAGAAAGACCGCCAACACTGCGCTTCCACTCTGACTTCAACTTCAAACGCCCGGAGTACATTGCCAATCCGGCGGCCGTCGCCCAGATCGGTGTGTCTAGTTCCTCCGGCCAATCTTCGATGCCGATTGCCAGTCCGTTGCGGACCTGGCAATTTAGAACGCGCTCGGCGACATCGCACATGCCATTCAGCAGGGCGCCGCCGCCGGTCAGGACCACGCCTTCAAGCAGTGACTGCTCCATGCCCACCCGACGGATCTCGTCATACACATGGCCCAGCAACTCCTCCGCGCGCGCCTCCAGAATCTCGTTGAGGGTGCTGCGGAAAACCTCACGGGGCGCTCGGCCCTCAGGCGATGGCAACTCAATCACGCTGTGATCCGAGGTGAGCCCGCTTAACGCCCACCCGTACTCGCGCTTCAGGTGCTCAGCGTCGTCATAATTGGCTTTGAGGATGTAGGAGATGTCCCGCGTAAAGTGGTCGCCCGCAATGGGCAGCGTCGCTGCAAGCATCAGGGCATCGCCTTCATAGATGGCGATATGAGTGGATTGCGCTCCGATGTCCACAACGCAGACGCCGCGCGCGCGATCCTCGGGCAGCACGGAGGCATACGCGCCGGCGACAGCCTCAAAAACAGATTCCTCCGCTGCCAGGTGCGCCTCATGTACGGCAGCCAGCAGCGCCTGGTGTTCTTGGGCCGATGCGGTGACCACGTGTACGTTCGCTTCCAGGCGGGCGCACGCGATTCCGCGTGGATTCCGGTACCCGGCGCGGCCATCCAGCGTAAAGTCTTGCGGGCACACTTGCAACACGAGCCGGTCATCTTCCAGTCGCACCTTGGCGCCGAGTTCAACCGCATACCGCAAGTCGTCGATTTCGATCTGCCGTTTGCGGCCGAATTCGTATAGTCCACGGCTGTTGATGCCCGATACGTTCGGACCTCCAATACCAAGAACTACCGCCTCCGGAGAAACCTGGGCGCGCCGTTCCGCTTCCTGCGTCGCGAACCGGATGCTCTCGGTGAGTGCCTCCTGGTCGTTGAGCCGGCCGCGACTCCAGCCGGTTGATGGCGCTTCGCCGTACCCGAGAAAACGGATTCCGTCATTCTCAAGAACGCAAATTACCATGCGGGTGTTTGTACTGCCGAGATCGAGCCCTACGGCAAGCCGGATCTTATTTGACATTTTTGGGAGCTCCTACCACTGTGATCAAGTTGTCGACGCGCAAGTCGAAGGTGGTCGAATCGGGGCGCTTCATCCTGATTTCGTTGTAGTTATTCAGGAAATTCGACATGCGCGAGGAATAGTTTTCGTCGCCCATCATCAGGGTCAGCACGCGATTGTCGAGGTGCTCCGCCACCACGAGATTGTTCGGATCGGCTGCGTCCACCTCGGAAATGTGGTCCGCCTGATGGCCAAGAGCAGCAAGCATCGCAAGCACGCGCTGGACTCGCGCGCGCCGGTCGTCCCGGTCCTCCGATTCGCGGATTCCGCCGACCACCGGCAGCGTGAACCGGGCGGCCATTTTCGGCCGCAGGATGAAGCCGTCTTTATCGATGAGCGCGAACTCAGACAGGCCGGTTTTCCGGTTGGGGGGCAAGTGAATAAACGCCACCGGGCGCCGCTCCTCAATCCGCACCATCACCGTGTCCGGCCAGATCTTCGATACGCTCGCCTTCTCCACCCAATCAATCGCAAGAAGTTCTTGCCGGCGCTGACTGGCGGGAACGAGGTAGAGACTGCGACCAAAATCCGGCGCGAAGACGTGACGGATCTGGGAAGGCGACGCATAGTGAAGCCCCTCCACTTTCAAACTTGGACTTTGTCCGTCGAACTGGGCCGGCTCCAAAAGCTGAAACCGGTTGTCCCTGATAAGAAATTCTTCGGTGCGATGCCAGGCAAACAGTGTTCCAGCGAGCACCGTCATGCCGAGGGCTCCCCAGAGAATCACGCGCCCCCAGACGATTCTTTCGAACAGAGACGGCCGCGCGGCCTCGCGCCTGCCTTGCGAGCGCGCCGGGTTGTCGCTCGCGTCAGGCCGCCGTGCCATCCGCCGCCTCCTTAAGCCTCTCCAGAATCTTGTCGCCTGCCTGCGAAACGCTCCCCGCCCCCAGCGTGATAATCAGATCGCCCGGCTGGGCGGCGGCGGTAATCGCTTCAATCCCCTCCGCCATGCCGCGTACGTAATGCACGGAACGATGGCCATAGGATCGCACTTTGTCGGCGAGAGCTTCGCCGGACACGCCCTCAATCCGATTTTCCGAAGCGGCGTAAATGTCTAGAAGGTACACATCGTCGGCCTGGTGAAAAGCCGTGCCGAAATCTTCGAGCAGGAACTTCGTGCGAGTGAATCGGTGCGGCTGAAAGAGAACGCGGATATTCTTGTAGTCGGAAAGGCGCGCCGCTGCTAGTGTCGCCTTTACTTCGGTGGGATGATGACCATAATCGTCGATCACCGTGACTCCGCCTTCCATGCCTCGAACCGTGAAACGGCGATCCACGCCTGTGAACTGAGCCAGCCCCTCGCGAATGCGGTCGACCGGCAATTCCATTTCAAGCCCCACACCCAAAGCTGCCGTCGCATTCAAAACATTGTGGATCCCGGGCAAATTGAGTTGAAAGCCCCCGAGATTTTCGCCGCGCCGGTTGACCTGGAACTCGCTGCCACGAGCGGCGAGCCGGACATCCTGAATCTCGAGATCCACCTGCGCCGTTCGGCCGTAAGTGATCGTCCGGCGGCGAATGTCGGGAAAAATCTTCTGGATGTTCGGGTCCTCCATGCAGACGATGGCGGCGCCATAGAATGGGACCTTGTTAACGAAATCGGTAAAGGCCGCGCGGATTTCGTCAATCGAGGCGTAATGGTCCAGATGCTCCCGGTCGATATTTGTCACGATCGCGACGATCGGCGCGAGTTTTAGAAAAGAGCCATCACTCTCATCCGACTCGACAACCAGGAATTGGCTCTTGCCGATCCGTGCGTTTGAACCGCCCATCGAGCCGACGCGGCCACCTACAACCACCGTGGGATCGAGGCCGGCCGCGTTGAGAATCGTCGCAACCATCGACGTCGTGGTGGTCTTTCCGTGGCTGCCCGCGACTGCGATGCCGAATTTCAGGCGCATCAATTCAGCCAGCATCTCACCACGAGCGATGATAGGAATCTGCAGCCGGCGGGCTTCCGCCACCTCCGGGTTATTTTCATCGAGCGCCGATGTGACTACGAGCGCTTTCGCCCCCGTGACATTCGAGGCATTATGGCCAAGCAAAACGCGGGCGCCGAGCCGCGCGAGGCGATCTGTGATGGGACTTGAGCGAAGGTCGGAACCAGAAACCTCATAGCCGAGGCTGAGCAGCACTTCCGCGATACCGCTCATACCAATGCCCCCGATTCCCACGAAATGCACGTGTTGGGGCTTCAAAAACATTTCAAAGTAGTATTGTTCCGGCTTTCCGGGAGAGTGTCAATGTGAAACACAGCGTTTTCAGAGTCTCCGCGCTTTTTTTATCGAAGCAGCTTCTTCCAGCACCTCCGCCGCACGCTCCGCAGCGTGCGGGCGGGCAAACTGACGTACTCGTTCACGCATGATTTCGCGCTCCTCCGGATGCCGGCGTAGATCTTCCACTTCACGAAACAAGCGTTCTCCGGTCAGGTCCCGATCAAGAACCATGTGAGCTGCGCCGGCATCTACAAGCGTCGCGGCGTTCTTGCGCTGATGGTCGTCAGCGGCAAAAGGCAAGGGCACGAGAATAGATGCCATTCCTGCCGCTGCGATTTCACCGACACCTCCGGCTCCGGAGCGCCCGAGTACCAGATCGGCCTCCGCAAACGCCGCCGGCATGTCGCGAATGAACGGAATGACCTCACCTTCGAGACCGGAAGCAGCGAACTGGGCCGCCAACTCCTGCGCGGCGCTCGCTCCGCACTGATGGATAATCCTGATTGGAGTCCGACTGCTTCGGAATAGAATCCAGCTTTCGCTCGATGCCCGATTCAGCGACTGCGAACCGCGGCTGCCACCCGTAATCAACAGTGTGAATGGACCTCCTGTTTTGGGCGTAATCCGGAAGAATTCTTCACGGATCGGAAGACCGGTGAGTTCGACCCGCTCTGACGGAAACCACCGCTTTGTCGCTTCAAATCCGACCAGCGCGCGATACACAAACGAAGCCAATCTCCGGTTTGTAACGCCTGGTACTGCGTTCGGCTCCATGATGATTAATGGAACGCGGCGCAGCACGGCGGCAAGCGCAACCGGCCCCGCGACATAGCCGCCCATGCTGAAGACGGCATGCGGCCGGAAGCGCCTAATTATCAGCGTTGCCGCTCCCAGACTGACCGGCAACTGCAACGCGGTCCTCACCTGTTTGCGCAGTCCGGCGCGATTGAATCCGCCGATGCGCACAGGCTCCATTCGGAAACCGGCTTCGGGTACCAACCGCGCCTCCATGCCCTCCGGCGTTCCGGCGAAAAGCACGTCGTGCCCTCGTTCGCGAAGCAAACGCGCAACCGCGAGCGCCGGAAAAATATGGCCGCCAGTGCCGCCGCCCGCCATCAGAAAACGGTAGGGCATCAGAACCTGCTAAACTCCCGCGCCGGGCTCGTCGAGACGAGTCTCGACGCTGCAGGCTGAGAGCCTGCGCCACGGATGAGCTGCCGGCCGCTCCCCAATGGTGGCGCAGACACTCGTGTCTGCCGTGCCGAGACTCGTCTCGGCACTCCGCCACGGATAAGCCTGATAAGCGAGGTTTTTGCTTTCTCGCCCACCATGTCGGTATGGAGTTCACGCGGAGAAGGTTGCCTCATTGGCGCCCCGAAGACAAATGGCTCTTTATCACCTGGCATCTGCACGGAAGCCTGCCGTCTGCCCGGTTTCCCCCACCTGGAAAAGTCTCGAGCGGAAAGGCCTTCGTCTGGATCGATCGCTATCTCGACACCACGAGAACCGGTCCGCGCTACCTTGAACGAGCTGATATTGCCCGCGTAGTCATCGATTCGATGCTGAGAGGTGAAGGCCTTGGACATTATTCTCTCGGCCCGTTCGCAGTAATGCCTAACCATGTACACCTGCTGCTATTGCCTTGTCTCGATCCCAGCCGGCTGCTGCAGTCGCTGAAGGGCGCTTCCGCCCGAGAAGCGAACCGGATACTAGGTCGTACCGGCCACCCATTTTGGCAAGCCGAGTCTTACGACCACTGGGTGCGCAACGACTGCGAATGGGTGCGAATCGCAACCTATATTGAACAGAATCCTGTTCGAGCAAGATACGTGATCCGGGCCGAGGATTACCCGTGGTCCAGTGCCTATTCGGGCAACCGCGAACGCTGACGCCGGCAACGTGGCGAGGCGCCGGGTTCGTCGAGACGAGTCTCAACGCTGCACGCTGAGAGCCTGCGCCACACACAGTCCGGCACAAGGATCCGTTCTTATGCGGCATGTTCGCTCACGCTGAGCAACATACCCAACAACAGCAAAGTGCTCAACAGCGAGCTGCCGCCGTAGCTGATCAACGGCAACGGGATGCCTTTATTCGGAATCATATCCAGGACAACGCTCATGTTGATCAGCGCCTGCACCACAATGCACGAGGTCACAGAAAGGGCGAGGTAACGCCCGAAGTCGTCATTAGCAAACCAGTACAGCCGAAATCCGCGCCAGAGGACGATCACAAAACCCGCCAAGAGCGCGGTGCTGCCGAGAAGACCGGTTTCTTCGCCGATCACGGCGTAGATAAAATCCGTGTGCGCTTCCGGAAGGAAGAGCATCTTTTGCTTTCCCTCCATGAGCCCGACGCCAACGACACCGCCGGAACCGATAGCAATCTTCGCCTGCCGCTGTTGGTAGCCGGGGTCGCTCGTCGAAGCCGTCTGTTTAGCGTACTTCAAAATATGTTCACCCGGGTCCAATTTTGCGAGGAGATGATGTTGCGGATCGACGAAATCGATCGCCCGGCTGAGCCGGTATGGCTTCATCGCGATAAACACCAAGCCGAGGAGAAGCCCCAGGGCGCCGGCTGCCGCGAGATACCGGGAATCCAGCCCCGCGGCAAACATAACGACGATGGTCATCACGACCAGAACAACGGCAGTCCCCAGATCGGCGACCGCCACGAAAAAAGCAATCGCGCAGCTCGAAAGCGCGATCGGAAGCAGCGTGTACTTGCCATTGATCGCCCCCAGCCGCCGCGGCAAAAAATAAGCCAAAAAGAGCGCCAGCGCCGGTTTGGCGAACTCGGACGGCTGCACCGAGAAGATGCCTGCGTGCAGCCAGCGGTGCGTCTTCCCGTCTGTGAAATAAACGACCAGCAGAAGAAGAAGCACCACGCCGATACCGGCAAAGGCGACCTTCGGCGTGTTCCAGCGCCGGTAATCCGAGCGTTTGCACCAGAGCAGCACAACGAAGGAGAAGACAGCCCACCCAAGTTGTTTGGCGACGAAGTACCAATCGGATACGTGGAATTTGACTTCGGCTATCGCGGAGGACGAGCTGTACACCATCACCAGTCCGAAGCAGACCAGTGCCAGAATGGTCAAAAAAAGCGTCCAGTCCGTTTTCAGCCTTTGCGCCATGAATGAATCCTGCGTCCCCTCAGTCCGCAGCTTAAATCAATTCTGCCACTAATTGTTTAAACACTTTGCCGCGGTGCTCAAAATTTTTGAATTGATCGAAACTCGCGCACGCCGGCGCGAGCAGTACCACGTCGCCGGATTCCGCGCGGGCTCTCGCGTGGCCCACGGCCTCGGCCATCGTGCCGCATGCGGCCAGCGGAACAGCGCCATTCAATTCGCTTTCGATCTTTTCGGCGGCCTTGCCGATGAGGAGGGCGGCCTTTGCCTTGCGGTGCAAGGGCTCGCGCAGTGGCCGGTAGTCGCTGCCTTTGTCTTTGCCGCCCAAAATGATCCAGAGGTGGCCGGGAAAAGCCTCGATGGCCTTTAGGGAGGCATCTACATTCGTCGCCTTGGAGTCGTTGTAATACTCCACTCCATTGAGCGTTCGCACGAATTCGAGCCGGTGCTCGACACCCGGGAACGTTGAAACGGCCTCGCCAATTCCGGTCAGCGGCGCGCCCGCGAGGTACGCCATCAACCCGGCGGCCATCGCATTCTCCACGTTATGCATGCCTCGCAGGCGAATCTGCGAACGCCTCATAAACTGTTTGCCGTTGAGCAGGATGTCGCTCCCGTCGAGCCAGACGCCCGATGGCGGCTTCTGCGATGAGCTAAACCAGAACACTTCGGCTTTCGTACGGCCGGCCAGTGACCGGCAACTCTCGGCATCGAAATTTAAGATCGCGCTGTCGCCGGTCTGCTGGGTTTCAAAAAGCCTTGCTTTCGCGCGCATATACGCTTCGAACGTGTGGTGCCGATCGAGATGGTCTGGAGTGACATTCAGGCAAGCGCCGATTTGCGCGCGGAAACGATAGATGGTTTCAAGCTGAAAGCTCGAAAGCTCTAAGACGTTCCATCGATGTTCACTAGAGCTCTCGACCAGCGATGTGACCGCCGTTCCGATATTGCCGCCCACCTGGCAGTCAACTCCGCATTCGTGCAGGATGTGGCCGGTGAGCGCCGTTGTCGTGGTTTTGCCGTTGGAACCTGTAATTCCAATGACCGGGCCTTTCAGGTACGAGCTGGCGAGTTCCACTTCGCCGATCACCGGGATTCCGCGCACGCGGGCTTCGGTTAGAAGGGGCGTTCCGGAAGGAACGGCAGGCGAAACTACGATGAGCTCGGGATTGCCCAGTTGATCGATTGTTTGCTTCGCGATCGTCACATGGCGGCTTTCGAGAAATGCTCTGTCGGCCGGGTCCGGTTCTTTCTCGTCCATGGCACGGACGCGGGCGCCCTGCTTCAACAGCAATTCGATCGCGGACTGGCCGGATCGCTTTACCCCTATTACCAGAACTTCGTGATCGCGTAAATCCATGCAGCGGGCTACCTCAGCTTCAGAGTCGTCAGCGCAAAGAGCGCCATCACCAAACCGGCGATCCAGAATCGTACGATCACTTTGGACTCAGGCCACCCCAGCGCTTCAAAATGATGGTGAATCGGAGCCATCTTAAAAATGCGCTTTCCGCCCCGCAGCTTGTAGCTGCCGACTTGCAGAATGACGGATAGCGCTTCGGCCACGAACACGCCCCCAATAAATATAAGCAGAACTTCTTCTTTGATCAGCACAGCGACGACGCCCATGCCCCCGCCGAGCGCCAGCGAGCCCACGTCTCCCATGAAGACCTCTGCCGGATGGCAGTTGTACCAAAGGAACCCAATTGTGGCGCCAACCATCGAAGCACAGAAAATCGTCAACTCCTGCGAGTTGGGCAGGCGCGCCAGTCCGAGATATTTCGAGAACTCGGCGTGACTTGAGACATAGGTGAGCGCAGTCATCGCTCCGGAAGCAATGATCATCAACCCGGTCGCCAGGCCGTCCAATCCATCGGTAAGATTTACGGCATTCGACGATCCGACCATAATGAACACGATGAAAAGATAGAAGGGAACAAATGCGAGCGGATAGGTCCAGAAATTGTTGGTCCAAGGTTCAATCAGAAGATCGGGGTGAAACTTCTTGAAGAATGGCACGTTGATGGCGGTCGAATACGCTTGATTGGCGTGCAACAGCAGGAGCAGGAAGCCGACGAGCATCGCGCAGAGCACCTGGCCTAACAGCTTCTTGCGCGCGGTCAGGCCCAGGTTCCGGCGCCTGGCAATCTTCGTGTAGTCGTCTATAAACCCGATGGCGCCGAAGCCCACGAGTCCCAGCAGGGCAATCCAGACATATTCATTCGTCAGGTCCGCCCAGAGCAGCGTTGGCACGACGATCGAAATGACGATCAGA
>JAICLJ010000049.1 GCA_025927575.1 Bryobacteraceae bacterium
AATTGTCGTCGCCGCCATCGCCAGGACGCCGCTTCAGTTTCGGGCGGTCTTCGTCATCGCCCTTCGACTTCTTTGACCCGTCCGTCTCATCCTCAATCGGTCCGGTCGAATTCGGATTACGGCGGAGAGTTGGCTTGTTGGGATCGGACGAAGGCTCCGACAGCTTGCGGCGGTTCTCGAGCATCGCAAGCCGCGCTTTTACATCGTTGAATTCCGAGGTCGTAACAACGTATTCGGGCTTCGCCTTCAAGATATCGGCAATTTCCTTCTGCGCTTTGGCGATACGGTCGTCCGTCGGGGGGTGCGTCGAAAAGACCTTCGAAACCGCGCCCGGCTTGCGTTTCTCTAGCGTTTGTATCTTCTCGAAGAAGTCCACAAAAGCTTCGGGATCGTAACCCGTCTTATACATGTACTGCAAGCCCAGAAAGTCGGCCTGCGACTCGAACGAGCGCGAGAACTTCAGGAAGCTCATTGGGATCAACAGACTGGCTCCTTCATAGGCGGCGTATCCGGCCCAGCCGCCGCTGAATATAATGAGCGGAATTGTCGCCAGATTGGCGATTTGGCCCCGCGTAGCTTGCCGCGTGCCGTGGCGCGCCGCAACGTGCGCGATTTCGTGCGCCATCACGCCGGCCAGTTCAGCCTCGGTATCAGCTTTCAGAATCAAGCCCGAGTTCACGAAGAAGAATCCGCCCGGCAGAGCGAAAGCGTTCACGGTATCGTCGTCGAGAACTTTGATCGTAAAAGGAACTTTTGCGTCAGAGTTGCGGACTAGGTTTTGGCCAATGCGGTTCACATACTCGGCGACTACCGGATCGTTGATAATTCGCGATTGGCGCTCGACTTCCTGCGCCATCTGCTTGCCAAGCGCGATCTCCTTTTCGAGCGAATAGAAATTGACATGGCCGGAGACATCGCGGTCGCCGATGTCCGCCGGATTGTCGTATTTGTCTTTGTTGCTCTCTTCGTTCTGGTCCTTCTTGTCCTTGTCGTTCTTGTCGTTGCCGGCGAGAGCCGCCGGAGCGATCGTAAAAACGATAAGCAGGTAAGCCATCGCCAAGCTGGCGGGCTTGCGTATCCGCGACTTTAAGAACAAACGCCGCATTGGTACCTCCAGGAGTTTCCGGCTGATTGCCGATACAGCCTTTGCTCCTCCGCTCTTTCAGTATAGGCTCTAAATCGCGAGCTTCTGAATCGGGGTCTCTCCTAAACCGCACAGACCCCTCGATCTATTAACGTATGCTCATGTCTATGGGTTTCTCTTCCGTCGCAAAAGAATGCGGCGCGGCTTCCCAGCCATTGCATGAGCGTTACAAAGACGAATTTCCAGTCACAAAACGGCTTACCTATTTGAATCACGCGGCGGTCGCCCCCCTTTGCCGGCCGGCGGCCGAAGCGATGAAGCGACTGGCCGACGATGCCCTACACCATGGTTCACTGCACTACGAGCAGTGGATGGCGGCCTATCAGGGGCTTCGGACCGCCGCCGCTCGCCTCATCAACGCCTCGCCCGGCGAAATCGCTATTGTAAAGAACACTTCGGAAGGAATCGCCACCGTCGCGCTGGGGCTTGACTGGAAACCCGGCGACCGCGTCGTGGTGTTCCAGGAAGAGTTTCCGGCTAACTATTTCCCTTGGCTCCGGTTAGAGAACAGAGGCCTTCGGATCACCCGGCTCTCTCTTTATGATCCACTTGATCGGATTGCCGAGGCGATTCGCGGCGCCCGGCTGCTGGCGATCAGCTATGTCAATTATTTGAGCGGCTACCGAGTGGACCTCGACGCTCTTGGCCGGCTCTGCCGTGAACGCGATTGTTTCTTTTTTGTCGATGCCATTCAGGGCATGGGAGCGTTCCCGATTGATGTTGAGCGGTCCCATATCGACGCACTCTCGGCCGATGGGCATAAATGGATGCTGGGTCCCGAGGGAAACGGCGTACTGTATGTCCGCAAGGATCGACTCGATCAAATCGAGCCCGTCGAATTCGGTTGGACAAATGCCGCCGGTTACGCCGATTATTCGTCGCGCGACATGGCTCCACGGCCCGATGCAGGCCGCTATGAGTGCGGCACCCTGAACACTATCGGGTGCTTCGGGCAGAGAGCGGCGATCGAGTTTCTGCTTGAAACCGGAATTGACCGAATCACACCAGCGGTAGAGCACCTGGCGGAATGCATCGAGCGCGGCGTTCGCGCACGGGGCTACGAAGTTCTTGCGGAACGCACCCCGGAAACCGGCTCGGGTATCGTGAGCTTCCGGCATCCCCAGGTCGACGCCCGTGAAATCGTCGCCAAACTCGGCGAGGCCCGGATTACTGCCGCTCCACGCCAGGGTTGGATCCGGACATCACCGCATTTTTATATCGATCCGGCCGAGATCGATCGGATGCTTGATGTGCTGCCGCGGGTATTCAAATAGTGCGTGCTTAATCAAATAAATGGTGAGTGCTTAACATGTGGCGCACGATGAACCGTTCGCCAAAGAACTGCAAGGAGCAATTCATGGCAACTCTTGGCCTTATTGAATACGAAGACGCCGGTCTAGAAGCGCGCGCCGTTTTCGACGACATCCGTGCCACCCGGAAAACAGATTGGATTAACAATTTCTGGAAGGCTCTTGCTCATGATCCTGCGACGATGCGCCGGACATGGGAGAGCATCAAGGAAGTCATGGCGCCTGGGGCTCTCGATCCGCTCACAAAGGAGTTGATCTATGTTGCCGTCAGTGTGACCAATCAGTGTGGATACTGTATCGCATCCCACTCCGTTTCAGCCCACAAAAAGGGTATGACCAACGAAATGTTTGCCGAATTGATGGCCATTGTCGGTATGGCAAACGAAACAAACCGGCTGGCGAGCGGATACCAGGTAGAAATCGACCCGGAATTTCAGCAGCCTTTAGCTGACGATCCCGCAACTGCACGCGTGTGAGTCCTTGCGATTTACTCTTCTTTACCGATAACTAAGGTAACGCGGTGAAAGATTCAAATATGTAAGATGTGAGCTGTATCGCTTTATGGAAATCAAAAGGAAAGTATATGCTTTTTTGTACTTTCTTTTGTCTTGACAATTAAAAAGGCCGTCCTTTACAATCGCATTGTTTTCTTGGCTCGGCAGTTAGCTTCCGAATAAACACGAGTCAAAACTGGAGAGTGAATGAGTATAACCTCGCGATTGAAAGCACCGCTGCGGGCGGCTTCTCACTGCCCCGCAGTTTTGATCACTTTGCTCGCGGCTTTGCTCCTGGCGCCGGCGTTATCTTTCGCGCAGGATGTGACGGCCGCGATTACTGGCCGCGTTACCGATCCAAGTGGCGGAGCGGTGCCCGGAGCGAAGGTCACGGCCATCGATACCCAGCGGGGGACCACCTGGCCAACCGTAACGAACGGTGACGGCGTTTATAGCCTGCCGCGCATTCCAGTCGGAACGTATAACGTCACAGTCGAAAACCAGGGGTTCCAGACCAGTCAGCAGTCGAACGTGACACTACAGTTGAACCAGGTGGCCCGGATGGATTTCCAACTTCAGGTGGGCAACGTCTCGCAGTCCGTCGAAGTGACGTCGGCGGCTCCCATCCTGCAGACCGAAGCGACGCAACTGGGGCAGGTGATCGATTCCCGCACCAACACCGAATTGCCGCTGGCGACTCGAAATTACGTGCAATTGACACTACTGGCGCCAGGCAGCGTGCATCCCAATCCGAGCACGTTCAAGAACGGCCAGACCACGGCCAGCAGCGGGCGGCCATATGTGAACGGGAACCGCGAGCAGGCCAATAACTTCATTCTCGATGGGGTCGATAATAACCAGGTCTCAGACAATCTGGTCGGCTATGCGCCAAGTGTTGACGCTATCCAGGAGTTTAACGAAATTACCAATAACGCCCCGGCCGAGTTCGGCAACTTCATGGGCGGCATCATCAGCACCACCATCAAATCCGGCACGAACCAGTTCCACGGCAACGTGTTTGAATTCTTCCGGAACGATAAATTAAATGCGAACGAGTGGTCGAGCAATTACAAGGCTGCTAAAAAGGCCGCTCTTCGGTGGAACAATTTTGGCGGTACCTTCGGAGGTCCGATCAAGAAAGATAAGCTGTTCTTCTTCGTCGATTATCAGGGACAGCGGCTCGATACTCCCACCAGTCTTACCTCCACGTCGCTTCTCACAGCACAGGAGCGTGCCGGCGACTTCTCGCAACTTCTGAATCCATCCTTGACCGGAAAAAAGAGCGCGATTCAGCTTACGAATCCTTTTGCAGGCGGCGCAGACTTCGCG
Source organism: Bryobacteraceae bacterium (assembly GCA_025927575.1). Lineage (GTDB taxonomy): Bacteria > Acidobacteriota > Terriglobia > Bryobacterales > Bryobacteraceae > KBS-96. Next base: position 4,278 of record JAICLJ010000049.1, read on the forward strand.
GGCAATGTCATTCCGGCCAACTATTTGAGCCCGGCGGCCCTGAAGATTGTCACATCGCAGTATTATCCCAGCGCAAACAACAATCTTCTGGTCAACAATTTCCTGTATTCGACGCAAAGCGCCATTAATGGCGACCAGGGTGACGCCAAAGTAGATTGGAACATCTCCGACAAAGACCGGATGTTTGGCCGCTATTCTCAGAGCGTCATCGACAATCCGACAACCAGAACCTATCCGCTCCTATACAACTCTTTTGCGAATTATCCAACCCATAACGGCGTCCTCGATTGGACCCGCACCGTCACCCCCACGTTCGTGAACGATGCCAGGATTGGTGTGAACTATGTCCTCGTGAACAACGGGGCAGCGGCTAACAACCTCAGCAATTTCGCCGACACGGTTGGAATACCGGGCGTTCCGTCTACTTTCTTGCCTTCGCAGGCCTTCACCGGAGGCGTTGCCTCTAACTTCGGGACTGCTGACGTTTATCAGCTATTTGGCGACACCGTGATCCAATATGGCGACACGGCCATCCTCACAAAAGGCAAGCATACGATGCACATCGGCTTCCAGGGCTGGCGGCAGCGAGTCAATACTTTCTACTCTGGTAACAACGGACGCGCCGGCACTTTCACCTATGACGGCCGGTATTCCGGAATAGCCGAAGCCGATTTCCTGATGGGGCTCCCCTCGATTGTGGGCGGCGGCATCAATGGCGGCACCTGGGGACAACGTGCGAACATATTCGCGGCGTTTTTCCAGGATGATTATCGAGTTTCGCAGAACCTGACCGTAAATCTCGGACTGCGCTGGGAACTGCATACTCCGTGGGTGGAAGTTCACGATCGCCAGGTGAACTTCGGGCTTATTTCCGGCGTGGTTGAACAGCCCGGTAAGGACGGAAATAGTCGCGCTCTTTATAACACGTATCAAGGCGCAGCGAACTTCCAGCCTCGCATTGGCTTCGCCTGGACTCCAGCCGGTAGCAGTTTCGTGATTCGCGGTGCGTATACACTTTCCAGCTATCTCGAAGGAACCGGAACGAACCTTCGGCTAACGCTGAATCCCCCGTATTCTTCCGAACACCAGCTTAACTACACCACAGTACAAAGCGCGCTGCCGGGTTCGACGCTCGATGACGGATACATTCCCTTTGGAACCACCACCACCGATCCGTACCACAACGCGCTGATTCGTCTCTGGGATCCGAATGTTCGTCCCGCAGTTGCGAATCAGTGGAACTTCACCGCTCAGAAGCAGTTTGGCTCAACGACAACTCTGCAAGTGGGATATGTCGGACAGCGAACCACTCACCTGATGGTGCCTATGCCGTATTTCCAGAAGCAATTGATCTCTCCTGGAGTAACGCTTCCGAGCCCGTATCTCTCCGGTAATCCCTCACTTGTCGCTTCTCTCGGAAAGACTGGCCAGATTTCCGGCACGGCCTCCAACGGCGACCAGACCTATCATGCTCTGCAGGCCGTCCTGCAGAAACGCCTCAGCGGCGGGCTGCAGTACTCGATTGCGTATACCTGGTCCAAATGTATGTCCGATGCCATCGGCTATTATGGCGCGGGGGGCCAATCGGGCAGCCAGTCGGCCTACTGGCAGAACCTTTACGATAAGAAGTCGGAATGGGGTCCCTGCTTCTACGACGTCACGCACGTGGCTACCGCGAACGTTATTTACGAATTGCCTTTTGGGCACGGCCGCCACTTCGGCAAGAACATGAATTCCGTGTTGAATGCTGTCGTCGGCGAATGGCAGCTTAGCGGCATCTACAGCCTGCACGGCGGATTCCCCTTAACCATTCGAGCGAACGACACCACGGGCACAGGCTCGCGCGGCGGCCGGGCAAACTGTCTTGCTCCCGGTACAGTTTTCGGTAAGCAGAATTCGTCTGTTGGCGGTTATCAGTGGTTTGACGCCAGTGCGTACGCTACGCCGACCGGCACCTTTGGCTCTTGCGGTAACGGCACGATTCGGGGACCCGGCTTGAATACTCTGGACTTGAGCCTCGTCAAGCGCTTCTCGTTCACCGAGCACCAGAGCCTGGAATTGCGTGGCGAAGCCATCAACTTCACGAACACTCCCATTCTCAATGCGCCCGCCCATTCAGTCGGGGCAACGAATGGCCTTATCAGTGCCTCGCAGGGAGCGCGCAACGTACAACTTGGGTTGAAGTACGATTTCTAATACGGAGCGACATTGTCAAGCCTCATCGGGTTTGGCGGTGTTTTGATTTGAGGCTGGCTTTCCAGATGAGCAGGAGGAAAGCCAGCCTATTTCGTTTCACGGCACGAGCGTTCCGGTTGGCGCAGTTTTAAGCATTGTTTTTGGACAACAGGGTCGACGACCGCCCGCTCTGCTGCCTGCGGCGAGTGCCCAGCAAACGTAATTCACATCACAAAATATGCTTTCACACGGAGAGCATAGGGACGGGTTGTTTTGCCGAACTGATGCGGTGAACGGTATGGCAAATGAAATATAAACGGGTGCTGAGCACCTGATCAAGTAGAGATCGATCTAACATTTCCGCAGCCCTTGGCAACTGCACTTCTGACCGCAAGCATCTGGAGCGCCGAGACTTATGATTCTTACGTGCGAGACGGGCCAGCGAAAGTGTCGGCTGGATTGCTATATGAGAAATGAAAGGAAAGTATACGCTTTCTTATACTTTCTTTTATCTTGACAACCGGAAAAGCCCTTCTTTAAAATCACATTGGCTTCTCACTCGATGGTTTGTTCGCACACAAACGCGAGTCAGAACAGGAGGAGTTAATGTACATAACTTCACAATTTAAAGCGTCGCGGCTGATGATGCCTTCCTGGGCTGCCGCTCTAGTCACGCTGCTCGTCGTCGTGGCTCTCACGCCGGTGTTGTGTTTCGCGCAGGACGTCACCGCGGCAATCACCGGTAAGGTTACAGATCCAACGGGAGCGGCGGTGCCCGGAGCGAAGGTCACGGCAATTGATACGCAGCGAGGGACCACCTGGCCGACGATAACAAACGGCGACGGCGTTTACAACCTGCCGCGCATTCCCGTCGGCACTTATAACGTCAAGGTCGAAAACCAGGGTTTCCAGACCAGCCAGCAGTCGAACGTGACGCTGCAGTTGAACCAGGTTGCCCGCATGGATTTCGAACTTCAGGTCGGCAACATCTCGCAATCGGTCGAGGTAACCTCGGCCGGGCCCATACTGCAGACCGAATCGACCCAATTAGGGCAGGTGATCGATTCGCGAACCAACACAGCATTGCCGCTAGCAACCCGCAACTACGTGCAATTGACACTGCTCGCGGCGGGGACGGTCCACCCCGATCCATCCAGCTTTATGAATGGTCAGACGACAGGTGGAAGCGGCCGGCCTTACGTGAATGGGAATCGCGAGCAGACGAACAACTTTCTCCTGGACGGAATGGACAACAACCAGGTATCGGACAACCTGGTCGGCTATGCTCCGAGCGTCGACGCCATTCAGGAATTCAACGAAATCACCCAGAACGCGCCGGCTGAGTTCGGCAACTTCATGGGCGGCATTATCAGCACGAGCATCAAATCGGGCACAAACCAGTTTCATGGTGGAGCTTTTGAGTTCTTCCGTAACGATGTGCTCAATGCCAATAGCTGGTCGAACAATTTCAACGATGCGAGCCGAGCGGCGCTTCGCTGGAATGAATTCGGAGGCACGTTCGGTGGCCCGATCAAGAAGGATAAGCTATTCTTCTTTGTCGATTACCAGGGCCAGCGCTTCGACACTCCGACAAGCACCTCAGCCACTTCCTTATTGACGGCTCAAGAGCGCTCGGGGGACTTTTCACAGTTGCTCGCAGGCTCCAATCCGGTGCAACTTTATAATCCGATGTCTTTGGATAGCAGTGGTAATCGCGTGCCCTTCGCCGGAAATCTGATTCCTGCGAATTTGCTGAGCCCGGTTGCGTCCAAAATTGTCAATTCGCAGTACTATCCCTTGCCGACGAGCGCGGGGCTCACGAACAACTACTTGTTTGCGACGCAGACCCATATTAACGGAGACCAGGGCGACGCTAAGGTCGACTGGACCGTTTCCGACAAAGACCGGGTATTCGGTCGCTATTCACAGAGCTTCATTGAGAATCCGTCTACGAACAACCTGCCATTGCAATACAACAGCTTCAACAATCTTCCGACACACAACGGCGTGCTTGACTGGACGCGCACGATTTCGCCGACCATGGTGAACGACGCGCGCTTCGGAGTCAACTATGTCTTCCTCAACAATGGCGCCGCCTCCAACAATCTGGACAATTTCCCCCAGACGATTGGTTTGCCGAACATCCCCTCTACCTTTCTGCCCTCCATGACCCTTAACGGGGGCAATGCGGCCTCGATTGGCAACTCAGATATCTTTCAGCTCTTCGCCGACACTGTCATCCAATACGGCGATACGTTGATTGTCACGAAGGGCTCGCACACGATGCATCTCGGTTTCCAGGGGCAGCGCCAGCGCGTCGACACGTTTTACTCCGGCAACAACGGACGGGCGGGAACATTCACCTTCGATGGCCGCTATACCGCCGGGCCAAGTCCGCTGGCGACGGCCACGGCAGCAACGCCCGGAGTTCCCGGCGCCGGCATCGCCGAAGCGGATTTCCTTCTCGGCTTGCCGAACGATATCGGCGGCGGCGTTAACGGCGGCACCTGGGGGCAGCGCGCGAATATCTTCGGCGCTTTCTTTCAGGATGACTGGCGCGTCACGTCGAATTTGACACTGAATTTGGGACTGCGCTATGAATTGCACACGCCCTGGGTCGAGGTGAAAAATCGCCAAGCGAATTTTGATCTCGCGACTGGTCAGCAATATATCGCGGGCCAAGGGAGTTGCCCGTACGATAATTGCCGGGCTCTTTACAACCACTACAATGGGCTGGCAAACTACCAGCCTCGCATCGGGTTTGCCTGGACGCCCGGCGCGGGCAAATTCGTCCTGCGCGGCGCCTATACGATGTCTTCGTATCTCGAAGGCACCGGAACGAACCTTCGTTTGCCGATCAATCCGCCATTTGCGGGAGAGCACGAGCTGGATTACACAAAGCTGAGGACCGGCCTGCCGGGATCTGTGCTCGACGACGGATTCAATCCGTTCAACACGGCTAACATTAACCCGCTTAATGGGGCAACTCTTCGAGTTTGGGACCCGAATGTGCGCCCGGCCGTATCGAACCAGTGGAATCTGAGCGTCCAGCGCCAGCTCGGCTCAACGACCACCTTGCAGCTTGCTTACGTTGGCCAGCGCACCACCCACCTGATGGTCCCAATGCCGTATTTTCAGAGCCAACTCCTCCCTGACGGTACGGTGGCGCCGACAGCGTTCTTCGCCGGCAACCCAACGCTGGTGAGCTCGATCGGGCAGGTATCCGGCACGGCCTCTAATGGCAATCAAACCTATCACGCGCTGCAAGCGGTCATGCAGAAGCGCCTGAGCGATGGATTGCAATATTCGCTTGCGTATACCTATTCGAAATGCATGTCCGACGCAATCGGGTATTACGGCGCTGGCGGGCAGTCCGGGAGTCAGTCAGCTTACTGGCAGAATGTGTACGATGCTGCGGCAGAATGGGGCCCCTGCTTCTATGATGTAACGCACGTGTTCACGGGCAATGTAGTGTACGATGTGCCATTTGGCCGCGGGCGCAGATTTGGAAAAGACCTCAACAGAGCCGTCAACCTCGTTGCCGGAGACTGGCAGGTGAGTGCAATTGCCAGTTTCCATGGAGGTTTTCCTCTAACCATTAGCGGCCCGGAGAACTCAGGAACCGGCTCTCGCGGCGCACGGGCGAATTGCCTGGCCTCCGGAACAGTGTTCGGAACCCAAAACTCGCCGCTAGGAGGCTATCAGTGGCTCGACCCAACAGCTTATGGACCTGCCGCTGCCGGAACTTTTGGGAATTGCGGTGTTGGAACGATACGCGGGCCCGGACTGCATACTGTGGATCTGAGCCTCGTGAAAATATTTCCGATCACGGAACGCCAGCAGATTGAGTTCCGCGGGGAGTTTATTAACCTCACGAACACACCCATACTGAACGCTCCGGATCATGGGCTCGGCACAACACTTGGCCTTCTCAATAGCTCGCAGGGCGAACGTAACATCCAGTTCGGCCTGAAGTACAGCTTCTAACGGCACCAAGGCAGCTTTAACAAACGGCGGGCCAGATCGCCATGCGATCCGGCACGCTGGTTTATGCGAGGATTCGCGTACCGTCTTGAGGCGCCTTGCAATGGTGCGGCAGCACGCAATGCGCCCGGATTGCGCGGTCATCCGAAGAACCCGCTTATTCACGCAATGCGCGGTTATCCGAGGCCCTGCTTGTCTCCGCCAGGTGGTCCGGGCGACTCGTGTCGTTGGGCCAAAAAGGCGGTCCCAACGGGACCGCCTTTTTGGCTGCAATGTGGAGGGTAGTTACTTTTTGGAGGATTTGGCGAGTTGGCCCTTGGCTGGTTCGGCCACAACGCAGGCCGCCGCAGCCATCGGAGGCGTTTCCAAATTGCTCTCGAGCATGTTGGCCATCGCGGCGACCTCAAGCCCTTCGGCTTCTTTGGTGAAAGCCAGATGCCGGCCGTCAGCGTCGTAGTCTATCTGAATCCAGTCTCCTGAAAGCACTTGATCGGTTGCGATCAGGTTTGATAACGGTTGCACGAGGAGCCGTTCGATGGCGCGTTTAAGATGCCGGGCGCCATACTTTATGTCCGTACCCTCGCCCAACAGGAAGTCTTTTCCCGCCGCGGTGACAGTAAAAACGAACGATTTCTCCGACGGCGAATGCAGCACGCGTTGCTGAACCAGCCCCAACTCAATATCGAGCACTCGCCGCAATTCCGGACTACCGAGAGATTTGAACACGACTACTTTGTCGATGCGGTTCATGAATTCAGGGGTAAATTTCCGGCGTGCCGCTTCAACACCCGTCCTCGATAATTTCTGATTAAGCTTTTCGTCTACGATGCCATCGTTATTCGTGCCAATTTGGCAAGAGGTTTGAAATCCAAGCCTCGGACCGCTCAGCGCCGCCATCTCGGTTGCCCCGAGATTGCTGGTCATAAAAATCATGCAGTGCGAGAAATCCACCTTGCGATTGTCACCCAGCGTGAGAATTGCCTTATCCAATATGCCAAGCAGTAAATTCCACAGAGCATCGCTTGCCTTCTCAATTTCGTCAAACAGGATGAAGCTGACCTTCACGGTGTCGGTGTGATATTGATTTAGCACTTCCTGGCTGAGAAGGGGATGGGTTTCGCGATGTCCCAGGTAACCTGGAGGCGAGCCAATGAGCTTCGCAATCTCGTGACTGTGCTGAAATTCAGCGCAATCGATTTTGACGACCGCCCGCGGGTTATGGATCAAAGACTCGGCGAGAGCCTCGACTGTACGTGTTTTCCCCGACCCAGTGGGACCCAAAAAGAGAAAATTGGCAATCGGGCGTCCCGGAGCGGTCATCCCTGTCAGATACATCTGATACATGTCGACGATCTGCTCAATGGCTTCGTCCTGCCCTACAATCATCTTGCGGAGCGTACGATCCAGAGATTCGGCATCACGTCCCGTCTTTGTCGGATCCAAAGCTTGGTGGAGTCGGCTCATTGGCCTCTCCTCCTTTCTGCTACCTGCTGATCCTGCCCTGAGCAAGCCGAATTCCAAATCGATTTCCGGCCATTTCCTCGCTTGCTTCATCGTCAAAATCGCTCCGCTTCGTCAATGATTGTCGTTAGTTTGCGCATCATTTTCGCGGTGGTTTGGCGGGCCTGACTTCCACGCGGCTCACCAGCGTACGCCCAGGCTTTCGTAAAATGTCCAACACGATTTCCGCGATATCCTCCGGAGCGATCTTCCACTCGGATTTCTCCTGTCCCGAATGACTGCCAAATTCCGTATCGACACTGCCCGGCATGATGTAGCTGACTTTCACATCTTCCTGGCGATGGTCGAGCATGATCGCTTCGGTCATTCCGTTCAAACCAAACTTCGATGCGTTGTATGCGGAACCGCCAGCGAGTGGATTCTTTCCCGCCAGGCTGCTGATGTTTACAATCCAACCGCCGGTACCGGAACGGAACCGCGAAAGCGCCTCTCGACTGCAATAGAACGCTCCTGAGAGATTCGTGCCGATAGTACGATCCCATTCTTCGATGCTTAGTTCGGCCGCCGGCCGGAACACTCCACTGCCCGCATTGTTCACAAGAATATCCAGCCCCCCGAGTTCTTGGTCCGCACACGAAAATAGATCGCGAACTGCGCTGCTGTCACTTACATCGGCCAGATGAGCGACGACTTTACGTTCTGGAGCGCTCTTTCGGAGTTCAGATAAAGCCGGATCGAACCGCTGCCGGTTTCGGCCGCAAATGACGACGTCGGCGCCTGCCAACAGTAGCGCCCGGGCTACTTCCAGACCAATCCCTTTTGTGCCGCCAGTAACGACGGCTTTCTTATTTGCTAAAAATCGTTCCATGTACCTATATTCACTTTGTCCAAGCGGCGCGGTTGTATTGCACCACCACTCGCTTCATGGATGCTTGAACTGGGGTACTCAGATGCTAGTAATGCGACGCGCGTTGAATCCCGCGCAATTCGACATGCCCTTCCTGCGCACTCGCGCCTGGCACGTCGCTCAACGCCGGTCACATAGACCAGGTGAGACACTCGAAAGTGCCGGGCGGAGCACAGCTTCCCGTCTGAGTTGGGGGACTGAGCCATTGTTTCAGAACGGCCTCTTATACTAGTTAGAGGGCAACTCTCAGAGGCACTCCGTATACATGAGCATTTTCTGGCTGCGCACAGCCGCCGCCCTCTATGCCTGCGGGCTGATTTATTCGCTGCTGGTGATCTTCAAGAAGGGCGCTCGTCTGTTCACGCCGGCGTTGATCGCATTTGCGATCGGCGTGGTCTTCCATCTGGTTTCAATCGTTGAACTGTGGGCGGAACTGGGGCATTTCCCCGTGAGCAACTTTTATGAGACTACCTCGCTTTGCGCATTCCTGATTGCGGTCTTCTTTCTGATTGCGTACGGTTACTACCGGATCTCGTTGTTCGCGGTCTGTGTATTTCCTCTGGTGTTTTTTATGACGCTAATCGGGGCCACTGAGTTTCCCGTTGCCAGCTGGACGAATCTTCAGGTACGGAGCGCGTGGCTGCTGGTACACGTCTCGACGGCGCTGATCGGTTATGCGGCTCTGGTGCTGGCCTCCATGGGCGCCGTGTTTTATCTGGTTCAGGAGCGGCAGCTCAAGCGCAAAGAAGGCCCTGTTACCCGTAAGGGGCTGCCGCCGCTCGCGACACTCGATCAACTGATTACGCAGGCACTGAACATCGGATTTCTGTTTATTACGATAGGCACAGCCACAGGCATCATCTGGGCGTTCATCGAACGAGGAACGCGCTGGGTTGCCGACCCGGAAATTGCGTTTTTTCTGTTTACGTGGGCGATCTATCTGGCCATGATTTTTCTTCGCGTGTCGGCGGGCTGGCGCGGGCGCCGGCTGGCATGGCTTGCCGTCAGCGTACTCGCGTGCGCGATCGTAACCTGGGGCATTCACCTAAGCCTGAGGAGCTTACTCCTGTAATGAAGCTTGCCGTGGCCGGTTTGAACCATCGCACCGCGCCCGTGGAGGTGCGCGAGCGCGTTGCGTTTCGAACCGGCGAATTGCCCGATGCGCTACACCGGCTCCATGAGCAGCCGGGGTTACGCGAAGGGCTCATTTTATCGACGTGCAACAGAGTTGAAGTGACGGCCACGCTTGAGGATTTCACCGATCCGGCGCCTCTGTTGTGCCACTTTCTTGCGGCCGCTCATGGATTGCCCACCGACTCCTTGCAACCGCATCTTTATCTCTTTGAAGAGCAAGAGGCGATCCGGCACCTGTTCCGCGTCGCTTCGAGCCTCGATTCGATGGTGGTGGGTGAACCTCAAATCCTGGGCCAACTGAAACAGGCATACAGCGCGGCACGCGAGCACGGAGCGCTTGGCAGCTATCTCGACGCGGTACTGACTCGCGCTTTCAGCGTCGCCAAACGCGTACGAACGGAAACCGAAATCGGTCAGAGCGCGGTTTCCATAAGCTACGCAGCCGTCGAACTTGCCCGCGAAATCTTCGGTTCGTTGAACCGGCGCAAGATCATGATCATCGGAGCGGGAAAAATGTCCGAGGCTGCAGCCCGCCACCTGCAGCGGGCGGGCGCAACCGATATCCTCATTGCGAATCGCACCCGCGACCGGGCTGAGGAGATGGCGCGGCTATTCAACGGCGTCGTGCTTCCTTATGAGAGGATGCTCCAGCGGCTGCCCGAAGTGGACATCGTCATTACATCCTCCGGGGCGCCGCACTACATTTTGACCAAGGAGTCGGTGCGTGGCGCAATTGAAACCCGCCGCAGCCAGCCCATGTTCTTCATCGATATCGCGGTCCCCCGCAACATCGAGCCTACGGTCAACGAGTTGGAGCATGCATTCCTCTATGACATCGACGATATGCAGCGAATTGTCGACCGCAACTTGCAGGGGCGCAGGGAAGTGGCGAACGAAGCGGAGCGGATTGTAACGCAGGAAGTGGAAAGACTAGTCGCGCGGCTGCACGCCCGCGATGTCACTCCCACGATCGTGAGTCTGCAAGAGCAACTCGAAAGCGTGCGCCTGGAAGTGCTGACTCGTTTCCGCCCGCGCCTGGGTGAGCTGAGCCGCGAGCAGGAACACGCATTGGACGCATTGACGCGAGGAATTATCAACAAAATTGCCCATGGGCCGATTTCAGAAATGCGCCGCCAGGCGTCGGAAAAGGCGAACGAGGAAGCGGCCGATGCTGTGAATCTGTTGCGGCGCATGTTCCATTTGAGAGATAAGTAGATGCCGCGGGCGGAATTGATAATCGGCTCTCGTGGCTCGGCGTTGGCCCTCTGGCAGGCGAACCACGTCGCCGCCAGATTGCAGCAACTCGATGTTTCGACCAGGATCGAAATTATCAAAACCTCGGGCGACTACTTACAGGCCGCATCGCTTACGGAGACAGGCGGCAAAGGACTCTTCACGAAAGAGATCGAAGAGGCGCTGCTGGCGGACCGGATCGACGTGGCCGTGCATAGCCTGAAAGACCTGCCGACTGAATCGGTGGCGGGCTTGGCGATTGCCGCGATTCCCGAGCGGGAGGACGCACGAGACGTTCTTCTCGGCTGCTCTTTGAAAATCCTGCCGCGGGGCGCGCGGGTTGGCACCAGCTCGCAGCGGAGATCGGCGCAGCTTCTGGCATTGCGGCCGGATGCGAGAATCGAACCCATTCGCGGCAATGTGGACACCCGCCTGCGCAAGCTTAAGGAGGGGCGGTACGACGCCATTGTGCTGGCTGCGGCAGGGTTGAAACGCTTGGGACTGGAGGGTGAAATCGCGGAGTTTCTTTCGCCGGAACAGATGTGCCCGGCTCCGGGACAAGGCGCGTTGGCAATCCAGACGCGTGAACGGGGAATTGCCCGCGACGTGTGCGCCAAGCTGAACCATTACCTAACCGAGCGGGCGGTTACCTGTGAGCGAGCGCTGCTTGCCGCGCTTGGGGGCGGCTGCCAATTGCCGGTGGGCGCCTATGCGGAGACCGCAGCGGACCAATTGCGGCTCACGGCGGCAGTCGCATCGCCGGACGGTTCGCGGCTGATTCGCGATCACTCAATGGGGCCGGCGAGCCAGGCGGAACAATTAGGCAACAAGCTGGCGGCCGATTTCCTCGCGCGCGGTGCGGCGGAGATTCTAGCGTCCAATGTCACCTAGCTTTCGAAGCGTCAGTCTCCCCGCTCGCCAGATTCTCGACGTGGGTTTTTCGAGCGGAGTCTCGACACTGCTGGCTGAGAGCCCAATGTCACTTAGTTTTGCTGGGGCAGACGCTCCGTCTGCGCGCGGCTCCCAGCCGCGCTCTTCGGATCTTGCAGAATTGTCGACGAGCCGGGCGGGGCGCCCGGCGCAGGCCACGGGCCCGCCCCACAAGCAAATGCCCGAATCTGGGAAAACTAAACGGCATTGGGCTGAGAGCCCGCGCCGCACTTCCGGGGTATGAGCTCTCTTTGCGGACAGCGAATTGTTGTGACACGGGCGCCGCACCAGGCCGAGCAATTAGCCGCTCCGCTGCGCGAATTAGGCGGTGATGTGATCCTGTTGCCTGTGATTGGCATCGTGCCGCCACTCGACCGCGGGCCGCTTGAAACTGCCGCCAAACGCCTTGACGAGTACGACTGGATCGTCTTCACGAGCGCCAACGCGGTGGTGGCGCTTGCAGCGCAATTCACCGGCGAAAGAGCGCGGCCCCGAGCCCGTATCGCGGTTATCGGCGCGGCGACGCGGGAGGCTGTGGAAGAGATCGGATGGGCAGTCGATTTGTTACCGCCCGAATTTGTAGCGGAATCTCTGGTGGAGGCCATCGCCACCGAACCTCTCGCGGGCAAACGCGTTCTGATGCCTTGCGGGGCTGTGACCCGCGATGTTATTCCACGCGCGCTTTCCGTGCTTGGCGCAGACGTCCACGTCGTTGAAGCGTATCGGAATGCGCCACCCCAAGGCGTAGCGGAGCGTGCTCGCCAGGTTTTTTCGACACGCCCCCCGCCCGATTGGGTAACCTTTACCAGTTCCTCAGCCGTAGAAAGTCTAGTCAAGTTCGTCGGGGGCGATGCGCTGAAAAACGTTCGCATCGCTACTATCGGTCCAATTACGTCGCAGTCGGTGAGCAAGCATGGTCTGATGGTGGCGGCGGAGCCGGCGGAACATACGGTGGCAGGTTTAGTGGCGGCAATGGCCCGGTGTCGTGAATGAGCAGCACCAAGTAGAGTGTCAGATGACCAATCAAAGCTGGTGATGTGGTCGAGTAGTTGCCAGACGGCCCCAGCGGTCTACTTCGCAGCCATACTGCTTTGTGCTGGAGCTTCCAATTCGTCTATGAGCGCGGGGGCGTCGTACAGCTTGCGAAGTGCTTCCATCATGGCTCCTGGATGAACGGCAACGGCACGATTCTTGTCGACGTCGTAGACATAATCCCCGACAAGGCTTTCGATATTGCCATCGAAAATGAGGCCGACGAGTTCGCCGTTGCGATTAATGACAGGAGAGCCGGAGTTGCCGCCAATAATATCGCAGGTATTCACGAAATTGAGAGGCGTCGATAGATCCAATCGGTCGCGGCGGGCCAGATATCGTTCAGGCAGATTGAACGGCGGTTTGAAGCCGAAGCTCGTGGCGCGGTCGTACAAGCCGAAGAAGGTCGTCTCCGGGGGCGCGATCGTTCCATTCATCGGGTAGCCCTTCACGGTTCCATAGGATAAGCGGAGCGTGAACGTAGCATCGGGATACGTAGACTTTCCATATACGGCGAAGCGGGCTTTGCCGATTTCCTGACCGGCTACGGTCAGAACGCTTTCGACTTTTTCTTCGCGCCATTTGATGAACTCGCGCGAAAACGGATCCATCTTTCGAGCCAGTACAATCAACGAATCGTTCGAAGCGGCTACGGCGGCTTCTCCCCCCTTCACCAAAGCCTCGCGCACTTTGGGGTCTGCCAATTTCGTGCCATGGATCGCTTTCGCGGCCACTTCAGCAGGCGATTGTCCGCCTAGAACGGCTTTCACGTACGCGTGCTGCGGCCCTAGTAATTGCTGCGCGTACGAGAGATCGTCCGCGAGCTCAACTTGTTCCAGGGCCGGATAGACCGGCGCGGGTGAGAACATCTCAAACCGCAGAGAACTGAGTTGCGCATCGTGAAACCCGGGCAGCCTTTGGCCATCGGGCTTTTCGATCTCCGCCACATATTGAACGATATTTTGCGCGGTCGCCGTCAAATTGGAAGAGTGGGACAGTGCAAAACGTTCGTCCAGCCGGCTGGCCATCTCCTTCACAGCGCCGGCGGTCTCATTCCAGGCCGCGGCGTATTCGGGATGCTGCTTTGCCACGAGACTACGGAATTCTTTTTCGCTGGCCTCTTTGCGCGCCATCAGCTTAGGATCTTTCAGCCCGCTGTACATGCCGCCTAACGCCTTCAGGCTATTCGCCAACAGGAACAGCCGGGTTTTTGCCTCACGCGTCTGCTCGGTTCCTAAACTGGAATACTCCTTCAGGACGCCGGACCTTCGCTGCAGCGTACGGAGGACGAGCGGCAGCCACGAGTCCCGCTGATATTCGAGTTCCGCCAGAGTGTCCAGGCGCGAGGTCGATCCTGGATTGCCGGAGACGAAGACCAAATCGCCATCGTGAGCGCCTTTGGGGTTCAATCTGAGGAAATTCTTGCTCTCGACCGGCTTGCCGTTTTCGTAGATACGAAACAGCGCCATATCCAAGTCATAACGCGGATAAGTGAAATTATCGGGATCTCCGCCGAAGAACGCAATGCTTTGTTCCGGCGCGAAGACCAGACGGACATCCGTGTACTTCTTGTACCGGTAAAGCCAATACTCGGCGCCGGAGTAAAGCGTTACGACATCGGAGCGGAGTCCGGTTTTGTCGAGACTCTCCTTCTCGATCTTCGCGATTTCCGCCTTACGCGCCTGGAACGCATGCTGGTCGTTCATGCCTGGTTTTACGGTGGACGTCACGCGAGACGTCACGTTTTCCATTGAGATGAGAATATTCACCTCAAGATCGGGGCTTTTCAACTCTCGATCGGGCGTGGCGGCATAAAACCCGGATGTTACGTAATTGCGGTTCTCGGTCGAGACCTTCTGCAACTGGCCGAGCGCGACGTGGTGGTTGGTGAGCACCAGTCCGTGAGGACTAACGAACGAGCCGGAGCCGCCATCGTTGAAACGAACGCTAGATAGACGAACGTGATCGATCCACTGCCGCGTGGGACTGAAATCGTACTTCTCCTTGAGCTGTTTGAGCGGCAGATTATCGAAGGTCCACATGCCCTCCTCGGCACGGAGAGCAGGGATCAGCGCGCCAGCCAGTAAGCAGATAAGCAGAGAATTTGAGGTCGTGCGCACGGTGAACACCTCGAACTAAGGAGTGGCCTGTGGACCGAGTATACACTGCATACACCGCGTCCCGGAGCCCGTCGGACGTTCGCATTCGCCCCAGGCCATTATGAGAGAGTGATTTGCTATCAGAGTTCTATTGAAAGGAGAATGCGAGTGCGCCAACTGCTGCCTTTGTTCATTACGAGTCTACTGTGTCTCAGCGTTCACGCGGCCGATACGAGCGAGTTGAATCAGCGAATTGCTTATAAAACCGCGGGATTTCCAGGGGAAGTGAGCCTGTTCGCCAAGAACTTGCAAACCGGAGTCAGTTACGGGCTGCTTGCCAGGGAACCGGTCCGCACGGCAAGTACGATCAAGCTTGCCGTGATGATCGAATGTTTCGCGGAAGCCGGGGAAGGGAAGTTGAAATGGACAGAACCGCTGACGGTGAGCGCGGAAAACAAAGTTTCGGGATCCGGGGTCCTGACGGAGTTCTCCGATGGCGTGCAACTCCCGTTAGGAGACGTAATGCATCTGATGACTGTTGTGAGTGACAACACCGCGGCCAACATGCTTCTGGATCGCGTGACCGGAAATGCCGTGAATGCGCGTATGGCTGGATTGGGTCTACAGCAGACTCGCGTCATGCGAAAAATTCTCGGCGAAGCCGGGCCCGAAGGAATGACGACTGAGGGAGCGAAGCCGGAAAATCGCAAATGGGGAATCGGCCGGAGTAGCCCGCGGGAGATGGTCGAAATTCTCGACAAACTGTATCACGGAAATTTGGTCAGCCAAAGCGCCTCGTCGGAGATGCTCGCTGTGATGAAGAGGCAGCAAGATCACAGCGGCATCGGCCGCGATCTGCGCGACGTCACCATCGCCAATAAATCCGGCGCTCTCGATCATCTACGCAGTGATGTCGGAATCGTTTATTCGCAACGAGGGGCCATTGCCATGGCGATTACCGTGGACGATATCCCGGAGGTGAACTGGACTGCCGACAACCCGGGAAGCTTGCTGATCTCCGCTCTTTCCGACATCCTGATTGACGAATTGGGAGAGAAAGGCTCCGGCGGCAGATAGCAGCTTCGAATTTAAACCCGCGCACTCGTGCCGCGGCTCTGATTCTGCATTATCTTGCCCCGCCTCCTCCCGAGCGGATATTGGCGGGATCTTACTATATAAAATATGGCCAAACCGCGGCAGGATGGGCGACGACGGGTTGCAATCGAGGGTGTGAAGCCCGAAATTGATGCGGGACGATTTCCGGCGAAGCGGGTGATCGGGGATCTGGTTCGCGTGGAAGCGGACATATTCGCGGACGGGCATGATTCCATTTCGGCGGCGCTTCTTTTCCGGCATGAGAGTTCGACGTCCTGGAGCGAACAACGAATGCAGCCGGAGGTCAACGACCGCTGGTTCGGCGAATTCCGCGTGCGCCAGTTAGGGCGCTATTTCTACACGATTCACGGCTGGGTCGACCATTTCGTCACATGGCGGCGTGATCTGCTGAAGCGTATTGAGGCAAATCAGGATACGCCGACCGACTATCTGATCGGCGCCGACCTTGTTGATGAGGCGGCCGCTCGAGCTTCGGAACTCGACGCGGAATGGCTGACGCAGGAAGCGGGCTTTCTTCGCTCAGCGACCGATATCGCCGAGAAGCGCATCCGCGCCACAAACGAAGCGCTGGCCCAGACGATCGCTAGATTCCCCGACCGTCACTTCGCCACCTGCTTCGAGCGCGAACTCGCGATCGTGGTCGATCCGCTGCTTGGACGGTTTAGCGCCTGGTACGAGCTGTTTCCGAGGTCGACATCGCCGGTTCCGGGTAAACACGGCACCTTTGCGGATTTGGAGGCACGGCTGCCGTCCATTGCCGAAATGGGCTTCCACATCGTGTATCTACCGCCGGTTCACCCGATCGGAGTGAGCTTTCGCAAGGGACGCAACAATACGCAGACGCCGGAACCCGGCGATGAAGGGAGTCCGTGGGCAATCGGCAGCGCGGAGGGCGGTCACAAAAGTCTACATCCAAGTCTGGGCACGCTCGAGGAGTTTCGGAAGCTGGTGAAGCGAGCGTCCGAACTGGATCTTCAGGTCGCGCTGGATATCGCGTTCCAAGTGTCGCCGGATCACCCCTATGCAACAGAGCATAAGGAATGGTTCCGTACGAGGCCGGACGGGACCATTCAGTACGCGGAGAACCCACCGAAGAAATATCAAGACATCTACCCATTCGATTTTGAAACCGCGAAATGGCGGGAACTGTGGGACGAATTGAAAAGCGTGTTCACTTTTTGGATTGAGCAGGGTGTGCACGTTTTTCGCGTGGATAATCCGCATACGAAGCCGTTTGTGTTCTGGGAATGGGTCATTACGGAAATCAAGCGTGAACATCCGGAGGTCTTGTTTCTCTCGGAAGCATTCACCCGGCCGAAAATCATGTATCGTTTAGGGAAGCTGGGCTTCAGCCAGTCTTACACCTATTTCCCATGGCGCAACACTAAGTACGAATTAGTAACTTACTTGAGGGAATTAACGAAGACGGACGTCCGCGAATTTTTCCGCCCAAGTCAATGGCCGAATACGCCGGACATTTTAACTGAATTCCTCCAAACGGGCGGCCGGCCCGCCTTCCTGATCCGCTATTTGCTGGCATCTACGCTCGGAGCGAGCTACGGCATCTACGGTCCTGCATTCGAATTGCTCGAAGGACGCGCCTTGCGGCAGGGCAGCGAGGAGTATCTCGATTCGGAGAAATATCAGATTCGAGTCTGGGACTGGAATTCGCCTGGCGGCCTGCGCGGCCTGATCTCATCGGTAAACAGGATCCGCCGCGACAACCCAGCTCTTCAGAACGACTGGAGTCTGGAATTTCATCCCGTCGATAACGATCAATTGATTTGCTACAGCAAGCGATCGGAAGACGGCATGAATCTGATTGTCGTCGTCGTTAATCTCGATACTCACTATACGCAGTCTGGATTTTTGGAACTACCTCTGGAGCAATGGAACGTCGATGCAACTCGCCAGTTCCAGGCGCATGATCTGCTTACGGATGTGCGCTATTTGTGGAACTCACCTCGAAATTATGTGCAACTGGACCCGCACACGATGCCGGCGCATATCTTCCGGATCCGGCGTAAGATCCGGTCGGAGGCCGATTTTGAGTACTTCCTCTAAACGGCGGCCAGGTTCAATCGACACCATACCTTAATAATTAGCGCTTTATGACATCTCCCAAGCCGAAAGACAACGCCTCTTCATTTAGCGAAGAGAACGCCGCCACACGTGGCGTACCGGTAATTCAGGTGGAACGATGGGAGTCGTTGTTCACCGATGGGTTGCAGTCGAACATCGCGCAAAATCTGCCATCTTTCTTGATGTCACGCCGGTGGTACAGGGACAAGACAAGAGTTATTCGCGAAAGCAGTATCGAAGCAGTCATCCCGATGCCTTCAGCGAAAGCCTGTATTTTGGGCGTGCGGATCGATTGCGGGGATGGCGGCCGCCAGTTTTATCTCATCGGCTTTGCGCTGGGCGATGCCGGCGACGCCAAAGAGGACGCCTTTGTCAGAGTGCGAAGCGCAGATGGGTCTGAAAAATGGCTCTATGACGCTTTCCGGAGCGATGCATTTCGCAAAGAGTTATTCGCAACCATTCAAGGCGGAACCTCGCTTTGCGGGAACAATGCGGAACTAGCAGGATCACAAACGTCGGCGTTTCGGACGGCAGTGGGACAACTGCCCGAAAGCGTGGCGACAAGACTCATGAACGTAGAGCAGAGCAATACATCTGTAGTCTACGGGGATCGCTGCATCCTCAAGGTTTTCCGCAAGCTGGAGGAAGGCATAAACCCGGATATTGAGATTGGAGCGTTTTTAACGGAGCACGGTTTCCGAAATACTCCGGCCGTCGCCGGCTGGCTGGAATATATACCGGCCGAAGGGCGGCCGATGCAGGCGGGAATCCTGCAGCAATTCGTTCCGAACAGAGGTGATGCGTGGAAATATACGCTCGATTCGCTAGGAGAATTTTTCCGTATCGTGCAACAAAAGGGGGAAGCAGCTCCGGCGCTCAGAACGGCACACCCGCTGGAGGCGATCTCGCTGGGACGGGAAACGCCCGAGATCGAGATGCTGCGCGATTATCTGGCATCTATCCGGCTGTTGGGCGAGAGAACCGCCCAGATGCACGCCGTATTAGCCGATGTGAATGCAGGTCCGGAATTCGCGCCCGAACCGATGACCCCCGCATCGAGAAGAGAAATGTACGGCGCGCTCGAAAGCCAGGCGGACGCTTCCTTTCGGCTTTTGCGGCAGCAACATGCGAGTCTCGATCCGGGAGTGGCGGAGGAAGCCGATCGGGTGCTGGCGCAAGAGCGTCAGATCCGGGAGCGGTTCAGGCATTTGCTTGATGGAGAGATCCAAGCGCTTCGCATCAGGCATCACGGCGATTTCCATCTCGGACAGGTTCTTTATACGGGCACGGATTTCATGATTATCGATTTCGAGGGCGAGCCGGCCGTGCCGCTTGCCGCGAGAAGAAGCAAGCAGTTGGCGATGCGCGATGTGGCGGGCATGGTGCGGTCGTTCCAGTATGCTCCCCATGCTGCGCTGCTGAAAAAAACGGCCGGCGTGGAACCGGCGGCGGCCGAGAGGGCCACGCTCGAGGAGTGGAGCGCGTTCTGGACAACAGCGGTGAGCGCCGAATACCTGCGCGGCTATTTTGGCGCCGCTGAAGGACACCCGTTCATGCCAGCCACCCACGAAGAGCGGCGGCGACTGCTCGATATTTTCCTGCTGCAGAAAGCGCTGTACGAGATCGGTTATGAGTTGAACAACCGTCCGGCGTGGGTACGAATACCATTGCGGGGCATTCTCGGGCTAATGGACTGAGATAGTCCAGTAAGCGTATTAATAAAACGTCGACCAACCTGCGCTGGCGGAAATGTCCGATCAGTATGACATCCACACCCTTCTTTCGTAAGGCTGCGTCCAAGCCCCGGCTTCTACAATAGAGTTTGGAAGTAAACGATAGCCGCCGGTATCCGCCGCGCCCTGTTCTGGGTGTTGGGGCGCTGATCTTCAAGGCCGACCGTGTTCTCTTGATTGAGCGAGGCAAGGAGCCCTTAAAAGGGCAATGGTCGCTTCCTGGGGGCGCCGTTGAAACGGGAGAACGGGTCGAGGACGCGATCATCCGTGAAATGTTTGAAGAAACCGGGCTCGAAGTCACCCCGACCCAGATCGCCGTCATATTCGAGAGAATTATGTACGATGCGGAGAGCCTGCCCGAGTATCACTATCTTCTAATCGATTTTTTCTGCGAGGTTCGTGGTGGGAGCTTGTGCCCGGGAGACGATTGCAGAAATGCGGCCTGGTTCACTTTAGAGGAGATCGAACTCCTGCCGATAACTGTGGGTACGCTCGAGGTCATCCGGGCGGCGCGAAGCGGGGCTACCTCGGTGACCATTGCCCGCCCCTAGGTATTCATGTCTTTTCATGGCGCCGCTCTCCTGCAATTCGATGAACTGAAAGACTTGATCGCGTCGTTCGCCGGAAGTGTGGCAGGTAAGCAGCGAGTCCTTTCCTGCGGCACGAGCGGCAGCCGAGAGGCTGCGGAGGCGGATCTAGCGGAAGCCGGCGAGGCGATCGGATATTTGCGCGACGCCTCGGAACCGCAGCGAGCGGCACAAGGCGTCACGGTACGCTTGCGCTTCGATCAATTGCGTGACCTGGAAGGGATTCTCCGGCTGCTGCGGGTTGAAGGCGCGCGCCTGGACGGACTTGAAATCCTCGACGTCTTCCACGTGCTCTCCATTTCGGGCGAATATCGCGCCGTGCTCGCGTCATCGTCAGGCCGCTATCCGCGGCTGGGGCGTCGGGCGCAGTCGCTGATCGATTTGCGCGATCTGGTCCGCCGGCACCGGCGAGTGTTTCTCCCTGACGGCAGCCTCGCGGACGAGGCGAGCGTGGCCCTGAGCCGCATTCGTCGTGACATCGAGCGCCAGCAGAGAGGGATCCAGCAATCGCTCGAGCGATTCCTGCGTTCGCATCGGGGCGACGGCACTCTACAGGAAGATTTCGTCACCATTCGTGAGGATCGCTTTGTGGTGCCGATTGTCGCCGGCCAGAAAGCCCGGGTCGATGGCGTTATCCACGGTTCGAGTGGCAGCGGGCATACTCTCTATATCGAGCCGCTTGAGACGATCGGACTCAACAATCAACTTGTTCACCTGCGCGAAGAGGAATTGCGCGAAATCGATCGTATTCTCGCGGAAATCACGGGCGCTTTGCAGGAGCACGCGGACGAGATCCGCCAGTCATACGGCACGCTGACATCGTTGGATTTCATCTTCGCCAAAGCTGGATTCGCTGAAGAATACGATGCCGTGGTACCTCGTTTCAGCTCGGAAGCGTCTCGACGCTTTCGTTTGTGCAAGGCACGGCATCCTCTGCTCGAAGAGGTGCTGCGAAAACAGAAGCGCACGGTTGTTCCGATTTCATTTGAACTGGACGAACACCATCGCGTTCTTTTGATCAGCGGCCCCAATACAGGGGGCAAGACAGTTACGATGAAGACCGCCGGTTTGCTAACCGTGATGGCGCACGCGGGTCTGCCTGTGCCGTGCGAGGAAGCGGAGATTCCGTGGCTTACAGATGTACTCGCCGACATTGGGGATACGCAATCGATTGAGGAGAGTCTCAGCACATTCTCGGGACATCTGCTGCACGTCAAAGGAATGCTCGAAACAGTGACGCCGGACGCGTTGGTGCTGCTCGATGAACTCGGCGGATCTACCGATCCGGACGAGGGCGGCGCACTCGGTGTCGCGATCCTCGACCGCTTCCGGCAAAGCGGTGCATTTTGCATTGCTTCCACGCACCTGCTGCCGCTGAAGCTCTACGGCGCCCAAACGCCGGGCGTGTTGAATGCGTCCATGGGATTCGACGAAACCACCCTGCAGCCGACCTATCAACTGCGCGTCGGCATGCCCGGAAAATCCTCCGGTCTGGATATTGCGACCAGGCTTAATCTGCCGCCCGATATCATCGAGCATGCCCGCGGCGTGATGCCGCAAATGCAGGCCGATTTGCAAAGCTTGCTTGGACGGCTGCACACCCAGATAGAGGACTACGAGCGCCGCAATACGGAGTTGGAGCAAGCTCGCGTCGAGTTGGAGAGCCGCCGTACACACCTCGAAAAAGACACAGAGCGCCGCGAGGAAAAGCGCGCTAAGCAATGGGAGCGCCAGCGCGAGGAACTGATTGCCGATTTCGAGGCGCGCGCCATGGAAACCATCGAGAAGATCTTCCAGTCGGCTGACGAGCGGAAAGCGGCTGAGCAAGCTTCCCGGCAGATTTCGAAAGCGAAACGGGAATTTCGTGAACAGGCTGAAACTGTCATGAAGCCGACGCTGCCCCAGGCTGCCGCTGTAGCGAAGCCGCCGCTCACGGAGGGTATGAAAGTAAGACTGCGCGATGTGCGCGAGCCGGCGACGGTGCGGCGCATTCTGAAGAACGGCGCAATAGAAGTGGAAGCTGGTTTTCTCAGGATGCAGGTTTCGCCTGACGATGTTGTCGAAGTTCTCGGACCGAGCCAGACGCGCGCTCTGCCGAAGAACGTTACCCTGGAAACGGGACCCAGGTGGGATGTAACCTATCGTGAGATCAACCTGATCGGCAAGCGCGCCGAAGAGGCCATCGAAGAAGTGGATAAATTTCTCGATTCCGCGGCGCTCGCATCGGTAGATCGCGTGCGAATTATCCACGGCCACGGCATGGGCGTTCTCAAGCGTGCCGTAAACGACTATCTCGGTAAAAGTCCTCTTGTCAGCCGCTTTTATCCGGCCGATCCCGCTGAGGGAGGCACTGGGGCGACTATCGCGGAGTTGCGGGAATAAAATGGCGCGTGCCTTATAATCGTGATTTCACCAGCATATCGAGGTGATGGAGTCTCACCGTAACCGTCTCAGCCCGCTGAGTCTGATAGCTCCTGCTAACACGCAGGAGCTTTTTTATTTTTGGAGCGTTTCGAATTGGATAAATACCTGGTTGTGCTGCTGGGCGGCGGAGCCGGCGCGGTGGCGCGCTACGCAGCCGGAGTAGCCGTGATGACGCGCTACTCCGGGCGCTTCCCTCTGGGGACATTTCTCATTAATGTGAGCGGATCTTTTTTCATCGGTCTGTTGATGACTCTGTTCAGCGAGCGCATGCCTGGCCATGCGAACTGGCGTCTATTCCTTGTCACCGGCGTTTTGGGTGGCTACACGACGTTCTCGAGCTTCGAATATGAAACATACGTGGCCGGCAGGACGGCGACGCCTTTGCTTGGCCTGCTATATGTCGTTAGCAGCGTGGTGTTTGGGTATCTCGCGGTTTGGCTGGGCGCATGGCTCATGCTAAAACGCTAGTGCAGGAAGTGCTCATGAGCCTCCGAGTCGCCAATGGCGTTTCTACTTTTCGAGATCTGGAACAGTGTGGCGCACGATTCATCGTGCTGGCGGGCAGTTCACTGCCCGCTCGGTATCAACTTTGGTTCACTGTTGCAGATCCCGAGGACTGCCGGCTGAAGACCGGCAGCTGCACGATAAATCGTGCGCCACGGTTGATTTTCAGGCGGGTGCACCTTTTGAACCGATAGAGGGAGAGAATCACATGCTACCTAAAGGCGCAGCCAAGAAAGTGACCATTCATCTGAATGGCGACACGCGGCATCACGTTGAGCCGCTCTGGAACGTGATTTTCTCCTTTCTGAAGCAGAAACGGGTTGCCGGAGCGACGGTGATCCGGCCGGGTCTCGGCTTCGGAAGCCACGGGCAGGTTCACGATTCGAAATCCGAATATGCAGGCGATCATCTCCCGATAAGAATCGAGTTCATCGAGACGCCGAAACGCGTCGACGAACTATTGCCGTCTCTTTATGAAATGGTGACGGATGGTTTGATAGAGGTCCAGGATACGACCGTCATTAAGGCTGGCTCCCGGGGCTCGACGGGAGCACTGCAGGCGCAGCCGGCACAGAATGCGCTGCCTGACCACGCTACCCGGTCCGCCAAGCTCGTCCGCATTTATCTGGGTGAATCCGACAAGCTCGATGGCGAGCCGCTCTATGAGGCGATTGTGAAGAAGCTGCGGATGCTGGATTTCGCCGGAGCTACCGTTTACCGGGGCATTCTTGGTTATGGCGTGAAGAGGCATACGCACAAGAGC
>JAICLJ010000163.1 GCA_025927575.1 Bryobacteraceae bacterium
AGCGCCCGCGGAGGATCCATCATGTCCGTAGGCAGCACGCGCGTTGTTCCCGCGGCCAAAAGCAGCAGCGGCAGCGGGCGCACCGTTTGCTGCCCGCTGAGCGCATGAGCCAGGCGCATCGGCGCAAGCAGGCTCATCACGGCGGCGGTGTCGAGATCCGTACCCGCAGCTTCGCCTGAAGCCAGCGACGTTGCGCTCCAGCAGTCGATCACGCCCGACAATCGTGTTTCACTGTCGCAAACGGAGGCCGCCAGTTCGTGGAAGTCGCGCTCTTGATCGGGATTCAGAACCCACTCGCGCTCGTTTAAGTGCGCGTACGCGTCGCCGGGCCGCGCCGTAATGACATCGCAGCCAAGTTGCCGCAGGCTTTCGGCAATAGCCGCGCCTGGCGACGTTTCGCGATCCAGGACGAGTATCCGGCGGCCCGCGAGAGTTGACGTTTTGCCCGCGCCGAGCGGCTCCTCGCGCCATACCGCCCGGTAAAACCAGTTGAACGGATCACGTGTTTCCTCGCTGTTCGCCGAAGCGTTCGTTCCAACCCAGTAGGTCTGCCGCTCGAAAGGATACGCCGGCAAGCTGACGCGCGACCGCCGTTCCGTGCTGTGGAAAACATCCCAATCCACGTCCACGCCGTTCGCCCACAACTGGCCGAGCGAGTTTAGCATTTCTTCCGTATCGCCGCGCCGCGCGTCCGGGCCCGGTAGTGACTGCAAGCACAGTGAGGCTTTCCCATTAGCAATCGCCCTTGCGAACGTGGAGAGCGTGTTTCCCGGACCGGCTTCGATACAGATCGGATTTTTCAAAGCGAGATCACCGGAACTCATTAGCGTCCGCATTCCATCCGCGAAGCGCACCGTTTGTCGCAACTGCCGGCTCCAATAGCTGGGCTGGGTGACGTCCTCTCCGGCCCAGTTGCCTGTAAGAGTCGAAAGGAACGGCACGGCTGGCTTTGACAGCTTAATTCGCGACAATGCATCTTCGAACTTTTCGAGAACCGGATTCATCATGCTCGAGTGAAATGCATGCGACGTGTGCAGACGGCGCGCCGGTATGTGTTCCCTTTCAAGTTTCTTTTCGAGGTGTTCCATCGCCGTATCCGGCCCCGACAAGACGACGAAGCCGGGCGCGTTGACGGCCGCGAGAGAAATCTTTCCGGTTACAAAACGCTCGACGCTTTCCGTGGAACTCATCACGGCCAGCATCGAGCCTCGCGGTAGCGCTGAGATCAACTGACCGCGCTTCGCGATCACTGCCAGCGCGTCCTCAAGGCTCATCACGCCCGCGAGTGTGGCAGCCACGTATTCGCCCACGCTGTGTCCGATCATGGCCGATGGCTTCACGCCCCAGGAAGCCCATAACTCGGCGAGCGCATATCCCACCGTAAACAGCGCGGGTTGGGCCCACTTGGTATCCTTCAGCGCCTCCGCCGCGTCCTTACGATTGCGGCTTGCCGGAAACAGCAACGTCTTCAGATCGGCACTAAGCGTGGGTTTCAACAACCGCGCGCAGCGATCGATGGCGCGCCGCACGACGGGCTCGCTCTTGTACAGTCCCGCCGCCATTCCCGGATATTGCGAGCCCTGTCCCGGAAACAGAAACACCAGTGGGCGGCCGTCCGCCGCTGTAAACGCAGGAAGCTTGTCCGCGGCCTCGAGAGTATCCGCCAGGCGTTCGCGCTCCTCACTACCTACCGTGATCGCGCGGCGATGTTTGAAAAAGCGCCGGCCCAAGTGCAGCGTGAACGCCGCATCGGCGAGATCAATTTCCGTGTGCGCTCTTAAGTGCGCCGCGAGCCGCTTCGATGCTTCGTTGAGCGCTGCTTCGCTCCGGGCGCTGATCGTGAACGCCTGATGCGTACGCTTGCTACTTTGCCCGGCGCGTTGCGGCGCCTCTTCGACAATGACGTGAGCATTGGTTCCGCCCACTCCGAACGAACTGATTCCGGCGCGCCGCGGTGTTCCGTTGCGATCCCATGGCCGCAAGCGCGTCGTGACATAAAAAGGGCTCGACGCCAGGTCAATGGCCGGATTCGGGGCTGTGTAATGCACTGTCGGCGGGATCGCCTGCTTCTCGAGTGCAAGCACTGTCTTGATGAGCCCGGTGACGCCCGCCGCGCACGAAAGGTGTCCGAAGTTCGATTTTGCCGACCCAATCCCGCAGAAGCCGCGCCGGGTTGTGGACTCCCGGAAAACCTCCGTCAGCGCCGACAACTCAATCGGGTCGCCGAGAATCGTCCCCGTTCCGTGCGCTTCCACGTACCCGATTGACTCAGCCTCCACTCCCGCGCTCCGGTGAGCAGCCCGAATGGCGCCCGCCTGGCCGCGCGTGCTCGGTGCCGTGTATCCCACCTTATCGTTGCCGTCGTTATTGATCCCAACGCCGAGAATCACAGCCCGGATGTGATCGCCAGTCTCAACCGCGTCAGCCAGGCGCTTCAGCACTACAAGCCCGACGCCGCTACCGACGATGGTGCCTTGCGCCTGCGCGTCGAAAGGCCGGCAATGCCCATCGGGCGACAGGATCGATCCGGCTGTGTAATAGTATCCGCCCCGCTGCGGCACCTTCACCGTCACGCCGCCCGCCAGCGCCATATCGCAGCGGCCATGCTGCAAGCTCTCACACGCCAGCGCCACCGCTACCAACGACGTGGAGCAAGTGGTCTGCACGGCGACGCTCGGCCCCCGCAGATTTAGCCGGTACGATACCTGGGTGCAGAGATGGTCTTTGTCGTTCGTCACCATCAACTGCATGCCATCGATGTACTTCAAAGATTCGAGATTCTGATAGAGGTGACCGAGGTAACTGCTCAACTCGCACCCTCCGAATACGCCGATTGCGCCCGGATAGCGCCCAGGGTCATAGCCTGCGTCCTCCAACGCGTGCCACGCGGTCTCGAGAAATAGGCGGTGCTGCGGATCGGTGAGTGCCGCGTCGCGTGCGGAGAAGCCGAAGAAATGGGCGTCGAACTGATCGATTCCATCCAGTACGGGTGACGCGTTTACGTATCCGGGCAGCTTCGAAATGGCTTCCGGAATTCCGGCTGCGCGCATCTCCTCCTGAGTCAGGATCGCGATGGATTCCACGCCATGCGCCACGTTCGTCCAGAGTTGATCCACGTCGTTGGCGCCGGGAAATCGCCCGGACATTCCTACAATGGCGATCGGCTCCATGCGCGCCTCGGCGGGCCTGAGCGTCTCCGCCGCCCGAGTAGTCTTGCGCGGCGCCATCCTCAACCTTGGCCGTTGGAACGTTTTGACGCGACGGGTGTGGCGAGAATTCTCAAATCCACTTCAAGGGGCACGTCCGACCCGCCTGTGAGGTACAGCACACCGGTATATAACGCGTCCGAATCGTACTGTTCCGGATCGAGCTGTAATGAGATGGTAAGTGTTCCTTCTTCATCCGGCCCGAGTTCGAGCGTCTCGGGCACAAACGCGATAGCGGGAACGAGACTTGGCCCCGCGCCATCCACCCTTCGGACGTCGAGGACCCGATGACTGATACGGGTTCGTTGTCCGGTCGTATTCGTAATGGATAACGATGCGGCTGCAGTCGTGCCTGCCGGTCCGGCGAGTGTGAGCGCGACAGTCGCGTCCTTGTTATTGGCTTCGGCGGTAGCGAGCAGGCCGTGAAAATACGTCTCCTCGTAAGCCGAGCGGACGTCATTCAATCCGTTCAGCAGATCGAAGTAGAGCTGGGTTGTCAACTGCATGTACCCTGGCAGTTGTTGCGCCATCTGCTCCGCGGTTTGCTGCTGAACTTCGCTTGGCGTCGTCTCCCCCGCGGCAACTCGATCAAGCTGTGCCCGGTAGGCTTTGACAGCGCGGGCATTTAATTGTCCTGCGTACTCGGCAAGCTGCTCGTACCAGCGGGCCGGGTTCGAAGCGTCAAATTGCGGCGGGATACTCTCAGGTTCCGCCGCGGCACCAGCCTCTGCCGGCCGCGAAAAGCTGGAGCCGAGCCGTACCAGGTCGCTCAGAAACCGTGAGCCAACCTCCGCGAACCGATTCGCAAACACGGCGCCGTGGGCAACCGCGAAGGCCGGAAAATGATCCTGAAAAATCGTCGCCGGCAACTTGCCTTGGGACACGCGCTCCAATGCCAACTGATAGAGATTCAGGGTTCGTGCCGAGAGCGCGGCTGATCGCGCCAGATATTGGGAGTACGACGTCGACCAATCGGTCGAGTTCAGTTCCGGTGTCATGGCTGACCTCCATACTGGCGGTAACGCGCAACTCGATTGTGGCGATTGGCGTAAGATCCCCAATCACGTCTGCTAATGCTCCCACATTCTTTACCAAAGCGAGCGTCAAGTCAATTTCAAGCTTGCACCCTGAAAAGTCGCCGCCGGCCGCTTGCTGGAACAAAAGCGTGGTTTCTCCTCCTTAACGGAAACAACCATCCGGCGCTGTATAACATGGATTACGTTGGCGGAGCTAATTTTGTTATTTTTCTGAAAAACAGAGGTTTCTCACGGAACCATACCCGGAAATTCGCCGGGTTCGTCTGTTTACAAGACGAACGCATGCACGGAGATCTGCCACATTCAGGCCGACCGCTTCCAGGCGCCGAACTAAACCGGGAAGCCCGCGTGAGCCGAATTTCCAGCTGCGGACGGATTGGTCGATGATTCAATCCGACACGTTTATGCCGTGCCTGAGCGAAACCCGCTCAGAAGAGATGCCGCCGGCTGATCCCGCTTCTGATTGTGTTGTGCTCGACCAGTATCACCGCGAGCAGGCGCCGCTGCGCCGCTATCTCGTCTTCCTCGGGATTGACACCGATACAGCCGAAGAGATCGTGCAGGAAACGTTCCTTCGGCTCCATGGCCACCTCAGAAGTGGCGGAGACCGTACGAACCTGCGGGCCTGGCTGTACCGAGTGGCTCACAATCTGGCGCGCAACGAACAGATGTCCGCGCGCAATCGCTTATGCGGGCCCATGAGTGACGAAGCCCTCCTGAGTGGTGCTTCCACCCAGAACGGGCACTCGCCCGAGTCGTTCGTTCTGAACCGCGAGCGCAATGAAAAGTTAAGGCTCGCCATTGGCGCGTTGAGCGGACCCCAACGCGAGTGCCTCGTGCTGCGTGCCCAAGGAATGAAATATCGAGAAATCGCCGCTGTTCTCGACCTGTCGATTTCGGCGGTCGCCGAGAATGTGCAGCGTGGTCTGGAAAAGCTGAAGGGATTGTTATGAGAGAAGAGTCGCATCTCAGCGATAGCTTGCTGGTCAAGGTTCTCGATGGAGAGTTGACCGGAGCCGAAAAGATTGAGGTCGAAATACATCTGGCGGGTTGCGCGGAGTGTCTCGACAGGCTTGACCGTTGGGCGGATCTTTCAACCGAGATCGCCCGCGTTGTGGAAGCGGTGCCCGCGCCAATCGCGCGCCACTCGCGCGAACGGTTGATTCGTACCATGGCCGCTATCCCGGTCTCTGGCGTCGCCTTACGAACTCGCGCTCGGCAGGGGCGAACGCTGGCGTGGGTGGCCGCATTAGCCGCCTGCCTGGCAATTGCGACGTTGTTCTCGATTCGCATCGCCAGGCATTCCGCAAAACAGAACGAAAGGCCGGCTGCGATCCAGACCGATAACGGTCGGCACTCCTCGCCCGCCGCTATCGCACGCGTTATTCCGGATCAACCGGTAAAGCGTCATGCCATTCTCGCCCGGAATACTGCGCCGGCGCAGTCTAATTCCGCGGCTGGGTCGACCGCCGCTGATGGCTTCTGGCCCTTGCCTTATTCGAATCCGGGCCTGCCTGTGGATTCCGCCGATGTGCTGCGCGTTCGCGTGCGTCTGTCCGCGCTAACGGAAGCCGGCGTCGTGACTGCGTCGCCGGCCACCGACGATCCCTGGGTACAGGCGGATGTTTTGCTGGGCGCCGATGGCGAACCTCGTGGCATCCGTCTGTTGCAAGCATCCGCAATTCAATAACCTAGTCTGAAGCTTTTACGGAGATGAAACCTATGATGAAAAATCTTTTTGTGCCGGCTACGGTGCTTCTTTCGAGCATCGCGGCCGCCGCTCAAACGCCGCCGCCCGCTCCCCCGGAACCGCCGCCTCCGCCCGATAACGTTTTCTTTTATCAACCTCTCGAAAAGGCGGAAGTCCTGCATCGCGGCGCGAAGCCGGTTGCGAACGCTCCTTACCAGGGAACGATGAAGAACGAGACCGTCCAACATCTCGCGGACGGCAACACCATCCAAAACAGCCACACAAGCAAAGTGGCTCGCGACAGCCAAGGCCGCACATGGCGGGAAGAGACCCTAGATCGCGTCGGCCCCTGGTCCACCAGTTCCGGCCCAACGACGGTTGTGTTCATCACCGATCCCGTAGCGGGCTATTCCTACGTGCTTCATCCCGACGAAAGGACCGCCAGCCGCCGGCCCATGCCGAAGATTGTCGCCACTTCCGGCCAGCAGGTTCCCTCCACTAGGCCGGGCCCTGCTTTGCCCCCGCCCCCACCCCCGGATGCCGGAACCACCGACGTTGAAGTCGACACTTTCGCCGGCGCGGCTGGAGCGGTGGCGTCAGTCGGGCCAGGTGGTCCGATGAAAGTCGAAATTATCGGACACGGCGAGCCCGGCGATGCGAAATCGGACTCGTTGGGAACGCAGGAAGTGAATGGCGTACTCGCTCAAGGAAAGAGGACAACCCGCACTATCGCCGCGGGAAAGATGGGCAACCAACTTCCAATTACAACTATCACCGAAACTTGGTACTCGCCGGATTTACACATGATCGTCATGAGCAAGCGCACCGATCCACGATTTGGGGATACCACATTTCAAATCGAAAACATTCAGCGCGGCGAGCCCTCGGCAGATCTGTTCCAATTGCCAGCCGACTATACGGTGACGGATGGACCTAGAATGCGAACGTTCAGGCGCAAGCATTAATCGCTAGCAATACATTTCTCTTCGTCAGTTTGCCCCTCGCAAGAATCGCAGTTCTCCGTTCGAAGCGAAATACTCAGGTGGCTATGGGCATCTGACAGCAAGGGAGGAGAGATGAACGGCAGCCTCCTCCTGGCAAATGCAATCTATTGTGCCGGTCTGCCGGCAAAAAGGAATGACGAATACGATGGTAGACATTGTTGATAAAGAGAATACGATTAGCGACCTAGAACAAAAGATCCGGCTTGCTGTCGGTTCGGCGGCAGCGGCAGCGGCGATCTTCGCTCCACTCAGTTACAAATGGAAGGGGGTTCTGACAGCGGTGGCTGCCGACGCCATCATTACGGGCGTTTATGGGATCTCTCCAATCAAGCGCGTCTGTGCTTAGGTTGGCGTAGTAGAAAGGCGGAGCCCGTGCCGCCTTTCTACTCAAACCCGACAAGTTTCCTCTCTAAACGACGGGCCCATTCCAATCATTTCCCTGGAAGCCGGTCGCTTGGCGTTAGTTGCCCTCCCGAAAGGCACAATGTAGTAACATCCTGTTTCCGGGAGAAGCCTGTTGCCTATATCCATTCGCACCGCCCTGATTGGCTTGTTCGTCTGCGCCGGAATGTTTATGCCGGCAGCGAATCGCGCTTTCGGAGCCGAATCGTACGATCTGACGCGTGATCAATGGCAAGCTCATTGGATTGCTGTGCCAGGTGTATTCGGCCAGAGCTACGGCGTTTACCATTTCCGGCGATCAATCCAACTCGCATCGAAACCCGAACATTTTGTTATTCACGTCACCGGCGACAACCGCTACCAGTTGTATGTAAATGGGGCCTTGATTTCATGGGGGCCGGCGCGCAGCGATCTGACTCATTGGTACTACGAAACAGTGGACATCGCTCCAAAACTGACTGCCGGCAAAAATGTCCTCGCGGCGGTGGGCTGGAACGGTGGGCAGTACAGAGCCGTGGCCCAAAACACGAATCAAACAGGCTTTCTGCTGCAAGCCGACCTTCCGGAAAATTCGGCCGTGAACACCAACGAATCCTGGAAGTGCGTTCAGGACAAGGCATATTCGCCGCAGGTAATTCCCAGAAACCAGATCATTGGGTATTACGCCCTTGGCGCCAATGAACGGTTTGACGCCTACCGCTATCCCTGGGGCTGGAAGCAGGTGGATTATGACGACTCCTCCTGGTTGAACGCTTTGGAGATCAGCCCCGGCGCGCCGCGCGACAGCCGCGATTCTCCCAATCGCTGGATGCTGGTGGAGCGCCCCATCCCGCTCGAAGAGTTGAAACCCGAGCGCATCGACAGTGTTCGGTTGGCAGAAGGCATCAAGCCCCCGGATGGTTTTCCTGATAGAGATGCCCCGGTCACCGTTCCGGCACACACAACAGCATCCCTGCTGCTCGATCAAACCTATCTGACCACTGGCTATCCGGAGTTGACCATCAGCGGAGGTAAAGATTCCACGGTCACGATTCGTTATGCCGAAAGTCTCTATATCGGAACGAATCCAATTGATAAGGGCAATCGGAACAATATCGAAGGCAAGAAATTTTATGGATATTTCGATACCTATATCTCCGATGGCGGCAATAGGCGTGTGTATCGTCCGTTGTATTGGCGAACTTGGCGGTACATCAAACTCGACATCACGACCGAAGCCCAGCCACTGACCATCGACGATTTTCACGGAGTGTTTTCGGCATACCCATTCGTGCGCAAAGCATCGATCAAAGTGGACGATCCAAAGACCAACGCTGAAATTCAGAAGATTCTCGACACCGGATGGCGCACGGCCCGCCTCTGCGCGCACGAAACATACATGGACTGCCCCTACTACGAGCAGCTGCAATACGCCGGCGATGCGCGCATCCAAATGATGATTTCGCTCTATATGACGGGCGATCCTCGCCTGATGCGCAACGGGATCGCGCTGCTGAATTCTTCGCGCACCGCCGAAGGTGCGACGTATAGCCGCGCTCCTTCCCATTTGCAGCAATACATTCCGCCGTTTTCCCTGTGGT
The DNA here is from genome assembly GCA_025927575.1 of Bryobacteraceae bacterium. Lineage (GTDB taxonomy): Bacteria > Acidobacteriota > Terriglobia > Bryobacterales > Bryobacteraceae > KBS-96. The sequence continues at coordinate 8,920 of JAICLJ010000163.1, forward strand.
GGATCGGGATGGTGCACGACTACTGGATGTATGTGGACGATCCCGCTTTCGTAAAAGAAATGCTGCCCGGAGTGGAAGCGGTGCTTTCCTTCTACGGCCGCTATCAAAAGCCGGACGGGTCACTGCGCCGCATGCCCTGGTGGAACTTCGTCGATTGGGTGAAGCAATGGCCGAATGGAGTGCCGCCCGCCGAAGCCGATGGGTCGTCGTCGGCTGCGCTCGACCTGCAACTTGTGCTCGCCTACCAATGGGCTGCGGATCTGGAAAAAGCGATAGCGAGTCCGGCTCGTGCCAGCGAGTACGGCGCTGCAGCGGAGAAACTGAAATCCACTATTCTGGTCTCGGATTGGGATGCGTCGCGTGGCATCTTCGCCGATCAGCCTTCTCATAAAACCTACTCGCAGCAAGTCAACACGCTTGCCGTGCTTGCGCATCTTGTTCCTGCGGAACAGGCGCGCGGAATTGTGCAGAAGATTGTCAGCGACAACTCTCTCGCGCAGGCCTCCATTTATTTCCGCTCGTACATGAACGCGACGCTTCGGGAAGTGGGTCTGGGCGGCGAGTATCTTCAGATGCTGGGGCCCTGGCGAGAAATGCTGGGAGACGGACTGACCACGTGGGCGGAGTGGAGCGACTCCGATACAAGATCGGATTGTCACGCCTGGGGCGCTAGCCCAAATATCGATCTCTTCCGGACAGTTGCCGGCATTGAACCGGCGGCTCCGGGCTTTTCGAAAGTGCGAATTGCGCCGAATCCTGGGACCCTTCGGCATGTGCTCGCCTCAATGCCACACCCGGCAGGCGAAATTCGTGTCGACTTGCGGCAGGGCCACCAATCGAGTGTCGACGTCGATCTGCCCGCGGGCGTCGGCGGTCAATTTGTTTGGGATGGCATAACTCATCCGTTACAACCGGGGCGCAATCACCTGGAACTGGCGCCGGCCGGCCCGGAAGTGCATTGAAAGGGTGTACGAAACCATGGCAGAGAATACTGAAAAGGCTGTTTGGCAGGCGCTCGATCGGTTTCAGATCGAACTTCCTTCGTGGGGATTTGCGAACACAGGCACGCGGTTCGGCAAGTTCCTCCAGGCTGGCGCGGCCACCTCAATAGAAGAAAAGTTCGCCGATGCGGCCCAAGTGCAGCAGTTCACTGGAGCCTGCCCTTCGCTGGCGCTCCACGTGCTTTGGGATTTTTCGGACGGTGTTCGAAGCGTTACTGAAATTGAGCGGCTGGCGAACAAGTACGCCATACGCGCCGGCGCAATCAACCCGAACCTCTTCCAGGATCAGCAATACAAATATGGCTCGCTCGGCAATCTCGATCCGGACATACGAAAGCAGGCGCTGCGGCATCTTGTTGATAGCGTGGAAATCGCGCGCCGGCTCAACTCGCGCGATATTTCGCTTTGGTTTGCGGATGGGTCGAACTACCCCGGCAGCGCGAACATAAGGCATCGCAAGGAATGGTTCATCGAAGGACTGCGCGCGACTCATACCGAACTGTCACCGGCACAGCGGTTGCTCGTCGAATACAAGCCGTTCGAACCGGCCTTTTATCACACGGATATTGCCGATTGGGGCATGGCTCTCCTGTTTGCCAGGTGTGCGGGATCGCAAGGCAAGGTCCTGGTCGATACCGGGCATCATTATCAAGCACAGAATATCGAGCAGATTGTCGCGTGGCTCTTAAGCGAGAACATGCTTGGAGGTTTTCACTTCAACGATCGCCGCTATGCGGATGACGACCTCACCATCGGCTCCATCGACCCGTATCAGGTGTTTCGTATTTTTCATGAAATCCGCTCCTATGAATGGGAGACGGGGCAACCCGCGGATATTGCTTACATGATCGATCAGAGCCACAATTTGAAGCTGAAAATTGAGGCGATGATCCAAACTGTCGAAACTGCGCAGGAGTTGTACGTCAAAGCAGCCCTCGTCGATCACGCGGAACTTTCGAAGGAGCAGGCCTCGACCGATATTGTTGCAGCCGAAGAACGCCTGAAAGCGGCGTTCCACACCGATGTGCGCCGCGCGATCCGCGCCTGGCGGCGGTCCAAAGGCTTACCGGAATCTCCCCTCGCGGAGTATCGGCGAAGCGGCTATCAAAGCAGAATAGAAACTGAGAGAGGCGTAAAGAACCTTTCCTCCGTCACGAGTTACGCGTAGGCAGGCAACGTTCAGATCCGTCCGGAAGCTTGGACTCCGGTATAGCGCCGCTTTCGGTGGACATGTGCTGCACATGTTTGTATGCTTAAAGCATGTCAAAAATGATACAAATTAGAGATGTTCCAGAAGAGATACACAGCACTCTTAAGGCCCGTGCTGCTCGCGAGGGGATGAGCTTATCCGATTTCATTAAG
>JAICLJ010000263.1 GCA_025927575.1 Bryobacteraceae bacterium
AGCCGATTTTCCGGCGCCAGTCTCATCGAAGTTCTATTCCATGAAATCGGCCACGAGATGCTTGATCGCAGCGTTGGCCTCGATCGGTCGGGAATCGCAGTCCTGTTTCGATCCCTTGAGACAGCGCCGCAAAATTCGCGCGTTACCGTACACGACCTCCTGCATGTCTCCCTGTTTGCCAATGCCGGCAGCCTTGTCCGGGAACATTTTGACCGAGATCACCGGCCTGTTTTGTATGAGCGTGGGCGACTAGGACGCATGCTCCAGAAAATGCAGGTGTCGGCCCCGGAATCCGATGTCGTGGCGCTGCTCAATCGCCACGCCGCCGGCGAGTTCGGACTCGACGAGTTGGCCAGGGTCTTCATCGATCTATCAGCGAAAGCAACGCCGCTGACTAGCTGAACCGCGGTCATCGCAGTGATCAGAAAGCGGCTCAACGTCAGAACGATTCTTCTAGTGGGTCGGTCACGCGCAATCTCATTAACTTAAGCACCGGTGCTCGCTTGTAGAATGTTGGATTTTGGGAACTTGTGGCGCACGATCTTATCGTGCCGGCGGGCAGTTTCACTGCCCGCTTAACCGTGAGCTGAAGCGCAGGGCCGCATGCTGAAGCGCCACATGCAAGCCCTAAGCGTGATCTTTAAGTAAATGACATTGCGCTCCACGCTTCCGACTCGGGATCATTTGCTTCAATCGAAGGCTATCTACCTGAAGAAGGAGACGTGGATTGTTAGATTGGCGGTATCCGTGCCAATGGCTCTGTTCAGGTTACTCTGCTCGCAGCGCAGTCATTGGATCGATTCGTGATGCGCGTCGCGCCGGCAAATAACCGGCCGCTGCCGCGACGGCCGCCAGCACAATCAACGTACCGGCGAATGTGATCGGGTCGCTTGGCGTAATGCCGAACAACATTCCCTTCATGGCCTGCGTTATCAGACCCGATGCGGCCGTGCCCAGCAGAAGCCCAATGGCCGCCAGGCTCAGTGTCTGTCGCAGAATGTTCTTCTGTAATTTGCCGGGTGTGGCGCCAAGGGCCATGCGGATGCCAATTTCCTGCGTCCGCTGCCCTACGGAGTAAGAAATCACCGCGTAGATGCCCAGGGAAGCCAGGATCAAAGCGAAGGATGCAAACCCCGACAGCAGCAATACAATGAATCTTCGTGGCGAAACAGACTGATCCACAATCTGCTGCAACGGCCTGAACTTCTCATAAGGCAGTCCCGGATCCAACGGCAGCAGCGCCGCCCGTATGCTCGCGTCAAGATCGTTCCGGTTCATTTTCGATCGGACAACCAGGTCAATCGAAGCAAAGTCCTGGGTCTGGCGGATGGGGAAATACATCTCGGGGCCGGATGCCTGTTCGAGCGCCAGGTGCCGCACGTCGCTGACGACGCCGACAATGCGCTTGTCTTTATCGTCGCCGGCTTTCATCAGGCGTCCAAGCGCGTTTTGGCCCGGGAACAAACGTCGGGCGAGCGTCTCATTGATCAGGATGACGGACTCGGTAGCCGTCGTATCGCGCTCGCTGAAATCGCGTCCGGCAATGAGAGGGATGTTCATCGCTTTCAGGTATCCATCGGACACGATGTGCACAAACGCCAATGGATATTCGCCGCGCTTGTAGACCACCCCTTTGGCGGCGGCGCCCCATGTGCGGTTGCGCCCAAGGGGGAGTGCGTCGGTGACCCCGGCAGCTTCAACTCCATTGAGTTCGCGTACCCGGCGCAGAGCTTGACTTAGATACGTGGTGACCTGCTGCGCAGTAGAGAATCGCGCGCTGGGGTCGATACGCATGGCCGCGGCGTGTGCTGGCTGAAACCCGAGGTTCACATCCAGTACGCGCAAAAAGCTCCGAAGAAGCAATCCCGTGCTAGTTATCAATACGCAGGCAAACACGATTTCCGACACCACCAGCGCTCCGCGGATCCAGGCGTGCTTGCGCGAGTTCGTGGAGCCGCGATGCTGCTCTTTGAGCGCGTCGTTGACCGCTTTGGGTGCCTGGATGGCCGGCGCCAATCCAAACAGAACGCCGGTCAGTACCGCCAGCAGCAATGTTAAAAGCAACGCGACGCTGTCCAGATGAACATTCGAAAGCAGCGGAATGTTAAAGGTCGTCAGGTGCGAAAGGGTTTGGACGCCAGCGAGCGCAAGAATCACACCCAAGAGCGCGCCGCAGAAGGAGAGCAGAATGCTTTCCGTGAGAATCTGGCGCACGAGCCGGCCTCTGCCTGCCCCTAATGCGCTGCGGATCGCGAGTTCCTTCTGCCGCGTCGTGCTGCGCGCGAGCAATAGATTAGAGAGATTCGCGCAGACGATGAGCATCACAACGCCCACGGCAAGCGCCAGCACCGTCAGTGCGGGCCGTAGTTTGCCGCTGACGTGCTCCTTGAGCAGGTTCAGATGCGGTGTCAATCCATTCCGGTTCGGCTGTTCTTTCGAAATGTGATCGCCTAAGATGGTTGCCTCAGCTTGCGCGCTGGCAACCGTTACGCCAGGCTTTAATCGCCCCACGACCGAAAGGGTATTCCCCCACCGGTCGGTTTCCGGCGTCAATGGAAATGGAAAATACAGATCCATATGCGTGCCCGGCGCAAACACTGATCCAAAATCGAACGACGCCGGCATCACACCCACGACAGTTGCGGGTGCATCGTCGAGAGTAATGGCTCGTCCGACAATGTTCGGATCGGCAGCAAAGCGTTGTTTCCAGAGTCCATCGCTCAACAAAACGGTTTTAGGCGCGTTCCATTTGCATTCATTCGCCTTAAACAAGCGGCCCAGCTGAGGCTGCACGCCAAGCAATGGAAAAAAGTTCTGCGATACCGGCAATGCGTTCAGTCGCTCAGCCTCTCCATGCACAGTCAGTTTGCTATCGCCTTTACCGTAGAACGCAAAGTACGCCGCCATATCCGAAAACGACTGATTTTGCTTTTTATAGGCAAGAAACGGCAATACCTGCAATGTTTGGCCGGATAGTCCTTCGTTTGGCTCCGCGTTTGCAATCCAAACAAGGCGATCGGGCTCATGAAAGGGCAGTGGCTGCACCAGCACCGTGTTCAACACGCTGAACACGGTTGCACTCGCGCCAATGCCAAGACCGACAATCAGGATCGCGAATGCGGTAAATCCCGGCTCGCGCTTCATGGTGCGTAGCGCATAACGTAAGTCTTGCGCCAGGCATTCGAGCCAGGGCAGGGAACGGACGTCACGCTGAAGTTCCTTCGCGGCCTCGCGTCCGCCGAACCGAATCATCGCCTGCCGCCGCGCTTCTTCGGGAGTCATCCCCCCGTGAGTGTATTCGTCAGTGGCGAACGCGATGTGCGATTCCACTTCCGCATCGAGTTCGCGGTCATCCCTCGACTGCCGGAAAAATGAAGCGAACCGGTGAAAGAGTTCACGCATGGGGTTCCGCCTCTGGTGTAATCGCAAGCACGCGCGCCATCACGTTCGACAGCCGCTCCCAATACGCCATGTCGTCGGCCAGCCGCGCACGCCCGCGAACAGTGATCGAGTAAAACTTCGCTTTCCGGTTGTTGTCCGAGATACCCCACTTTGCCGCAATCCAGCCGCGCTGCTGCAGCCTTACAAGCGAAGCATAAATCGTCCCCTGATTCAGCAGTACTTGGTCGCCGCTGACCTGTTCGATCCGGCGAGCGATTCCATATCCGTGCTGTTGCCCCAACGCCGCCAGCGTCTGCAGCACCATAACGTCTAAAGTGCCCTGCAATAAATCGAGCTTCGAGTCTGCCAAGCTTCCTCCTGTGTGATTACCACATTAGAGTAGCAGCTGTTATGTGGTTCTGCCACAGGTGAAGATTTCCGCCACGCGCCAGAATTTGCATTTTGGTTTGCGCCGGGCAGCCGAAAGGCGCAAGGATTACCCTTGAAATGGCCGGGGTGGGAGACCCGCCCTAGTTCGCTCGCGAATGGTCCAGGCTCGCGCCTCTCAACAACATGGCAAGCGACACTACTTCGAGCGCTTGCTCGTGCGTCGCCTCCAGGCGGACTGGCCCAATGACGCCCGCGTCATAAGACGCTTTCCATAACTCGATGCAAACGCACCAATGATCGCCTGCCTTCAAACCGGGAAAGCCGAGTTCCGGATGCGGCGTGATCAAATTGTTGCCGATTGAGGCTTGATGGCGTAGAAATTCATCGGTCACTTGCACGCAGATCGTGTGCTTCCCCATGTCATCCGGACCCGTATTGCATTTCCCGTCCCGGTAGAAACCGGTTAGCGGATTAGTGCAGCAAGTCTGCAGGGCAGTTCCCAGAACGTTTTTAACCATCTCTATTCAGCCTACCTTGAAGCCCGGTTGCGCGTTTGTGCCGTGCCTACGATACAGTCGTCGTAAGCATGTCAGCTCGCATCCTGCCCAAAACGAAGACTGGCGTTTTAGCGGTGGCTCTATTCGTGGCCGCCGCCTCCTTGTTGCACGCCGGAGATCGCGCCGCCTGGATGAAACAGGCCAAATGGGGAGTGATGAATCATTACCTCGCCGAGTTGCAGGGCAAAGTACACAATTTGACGATGAGTGTCGACGAATGGAATAAGCTCATCGACAATTTCGATACGGAAGCGCTGGCGGAACAGTTGCACTCCGTGCACGCGGCTTATTATCAGATCAGCATCGGCCAAAATTCGGGCTATTATCTGTCGCCGAATCGGGTTTACGACAAACTGACCGGTATCCGGCCGAGTAAGTGCTCGCGCCGTGATTTGATCGCCGACCTATATGAATCGTTGCAGAAACGAGGGATTCGACTGATGGTCTATCTGCCATCGGGAGCTCCGGACGAGGATCAGGCAGCGGAGACCGCTCTCGAATGGCGCAAGGGCCCGTACCCGAACCGCGAGTTTCAGCTTAAGTGGCAGCAAATCGTTCGCTACTGGTCGGAGCATTGGGGCAACAAGGTCTCCGGATGGTGGTTCGACGGCTGCTATTACCCGAACTCGATGTATCGCTCTGCGAAAGCTCCCAATTTCGCCAGTTTAGCGGCGGCGGCGCGGGCTGGAAACCCAGATGCAGTCGTCGCTTTCAACCCGGGGGTATATTACAAGATTTTCGGGATGAGCCCATATCAGGATTTCATGGCCGGCGAAATCGATAAACCGGAACTGGTGGAACTCGGCCGATCTACCGATGGCAAAATGGATGGTGTTCAGATTCACATGCTCAGCTATCTCGGACAGAAGTGGGGACGGGGAACGCCTCGCTTGACGAACGAACAAGCGGTTAGTTTCAGCAAACAGATCTGGGATGACGGCGGAGCGGTCACCTGGGATGTCCCGGTGCAGTTGAATGGCACTCTGCCCGATGCGTTCCTGGGTCAACTGCGGGCCATCGGAAA
>JAICLJ010000060.1 GCA_025927575.1 Bryobacteraceae bacterium
ATGTCATGCGCGGCCCGGGTGTTTTCAATACCGATTTGACGCTGGCTCGCACGTTTCCCATTAAGGAGCGGATGAACATTCAATTCCGCACGGAATGGTACAACATGCCCAACTCCGTACACCTGAGTAATCCGAATGGAGATTCGAGTTCGGGGAATTTCATGAGAATCCTCAGCAGTTCGAATGAGCGCCAAATCCGGTTCGGCTTGCGCTTGCAGTTTTAACGGGCGAGGCATGCTGGACCCCACACGAGGGGCCGGCATGCCCGACCAAGCTTTTAGAAGTTAACTTAGTTCCTAAGGCGACCCAGTTCCTGGGCCGCCTTTTTTTGCGCTTCTCGGGTCGGCGTTGCGGCAGCTCACTCCGCGCACGTTGATACTCCATAGCGGCGTTCGAATAGGGTTTCTGCATCAACACCAGTTAAAACCTTCTGAAGCTATCGTTTTCGGCCAGCCTGACCCGAAAGTTATGGCCGCTTACGCTCAATGTCACTTAGTTTTGGTGGGGCAGACGCTCCGTCTGCGCGTGGCTCCCAGCCGCGCTCTTCGGATCTTGCAGAATTGTCGAGGAGCCGGGCGGGGCGCCCGGCGCAGGCCAAGGGCCCGCCCCACAAGCAAATGCCCGCATCTGGGTAAACTAAGCGACATTGCGCTTACGCTTCCGGCTCAGATGCAAAGCTCCTTCATTGCCATTGCAGTGCGTTGACACCGTGCAACTCGCCGAGGTGAGTCTCAAAGCGCCTGCGCCACAATGGCTACGAAGGTCAGGATATTAGCGTCGTCCGCCGTTCCCGCCGGCAGAAGGCGATTCCCGGACCGTGAGTACCTGATCGGGCTTTACGTTCTGCAACACTTGATGCGCGCCGCTCGGCCAAACGATTTCGATCCGATCGATTTTGTCAGCCTTGCCGAATCCGAAATGGACGCTGCCGTCACTCGAAGATGCGTAGCTCACGGCTGTCGTCATATCGTTGTATTGGCTGCCGATGCGAACATGCGCGCCGATACCGTCGCGATTGCTCTTCGTGCCGATCAGCTTCAGCGCGATCCAGTGATTCGGTTCCGGGCTGATGTTGTGCCACAACTCCGTAGGTCCTTCGAGAGCGGCAACTACGATGTCGATCTTTCCGTCCCCATCGAAATCGCCGAACGCGCAGCCCCGATGGGCGGCGACTTCGTTCAGCCCCGCCGCAGACGAGGCATCGGCGAACGTGCCATTGCCCAAATTCACAAAGACCGTATCCGGTTCCTTGTAAACGGCGGGCTCGAACAATTCGACGCGATCGTTTACATGCGAATTGGCGGTAAACAAGTCCTTCCAGCCATCATTGTTGAAATCGTAGAGCCCCTCGCCCCAGCCGCTGTGATGAAGGCTGAGCGCGCCCATTTTGCTCGGGTAGGTGGCATCGACGAATTCTCCCTTGCCGGCATTGCGAAACAGGGGGAACGTCTCGCCCGCCAGCGCGGTGAAGGAAATGTCCGGCAGGCCGTCGTTGTCGTAGTCGCGAAAATCCGTGCCCATGCTGGCCACGGGCTTTCCGTCGCTGCGAAGCGCCACACCGGCGAGCAGGGCCACCTCCTCGAACGTACCGTCCCCTCGATTATGGAAAAGAAAATTCGGCATGTTGTCGTTGGTGACGAAAACATCTTGATAGCCATCGTGGTCGTAATCGGCGAAAGCGAGACTCATGCCGCGGCCGGGAAACGCCGCGATGCCAGCCTTCGCGGACACATCTTCAAACGTGCCGTCCCCCCTATTGCGATAGAGCGTGCTGGCCAGGCCTTCATAATATTTCGGATGGCAGTAGATGCGAATGCCTCTGGCCGGATCGCCGCAGTAACGGTCCGTCGCGAGGGTCCACTTGGCGTAGTGCACGATCCACAGGTCGAGTTTCCCGTCGTTGTCGTAATCGAACCATCCGGCGGCTACTGCCCATTTGCCGCTTTTGATGCCCGCTTTTTCGGTCACATCCTCGAAATGGCCATTGCCGAGGTTGTGATAGAGGATATTGCGATTCACTCCGGCCACAAAAAGATCGGCGTGCCCGTCATTATCGTAATCCCCGGCAGCGGCGCCCATCGAGTACCCGGCGCCGGCAACTCCGGCTTGCTCGGTGACGTCACGAAACTTGAGATTGCCCTGGTTCCGATAGAGCCGGTTCCAGTATTGCGCGCCGGTCTTCGCGAGCGACGGAATGGCGGCGCCATTGGTAAAGAAGATATCCGGCCGCCCATCGCCATCGTAATCGAACACAGCGATGCCGCCCGCCATGGTTTCGATCATGTGTTTTTCAGGAGTCGGGCAGTTGTGGAGAACGAAGTCGACGCCGGACTGCTTCGCAATGTTCTCAAAACGGATCGGCGATACCGGCGTGGCCGCATGGAGCGCCAGCAAGCCAGTCAAAGCGGTGAGAAGACCGAACAGGGGCTTCACGGCGAGCCCTCATCGCCGCGCGTATTAGAATTCGGGGATTTGTGGGGCAGGTCCCCGAGCCAATGCCACTTAGTTTTCCCAGATTCTGGCATTTGCTTGTGGGGCGGCCCCTTGGCCTGCGGCGGGCGCCCCGCCCGGCTCCTCGACAATTCTGCAAGATCCGAAGAGCGCGGCTGGGAGCCGCGCGCAAACGGAGCGTCTGCCCCACCATAATGTCGTGAATGCCGGGCTACGCACACGGATGTCACGACATTTCCCTCGTCAGCACAATCTTTCCGATATGGTCGCCGCTCTCCATCCGCTTGTGAGCCATCGCCGCTTCGGCCAGGGGGAACGTGGAATCCACCAGCGGCCGGATCGTTTTCTTCTCGGGGAGCAGAGGCCAGACGTGGCGCCGCAGCCGGTCCGCAATTTCACCCTTCTGGACAGGAGTTCGGGCGCGCATAGTTGACCCGACGATCGTCCCGCGCTTTGACATCAATTTGCCGATGGGCAGCGTTCCCACAGCTCCTCCGAGAGTCGCAATCAGCGAAAGCCTCCCCTCGAGGGCAAGCGCTTCGATGTTTCTTTCCAGGTAGGCGCCTCCGACAATGTCGGCGATGACGTCGACTCCGCGGTTTGCGGTGATGCGCTGCACGGCTTCGACGAAATCCTCCGTCTTGTAGTTGATCGCCTGCTCCGCGCCGATTTCTTCGCACGCCCGGCGCTTCTCGTCGCTGCCCGCGGTCGCGTAGGGAATGGCGCCGATTGCGCGCGCGAGCATGATGGCCGTGCTGCCAATGCCACTCGTGCCGCCATGGATCAGGACGGTTTCGGCTTCTTGCAAGCGGGCACGCGTAATCAGATTGTCATACACGGTGAATAGGTTTTCCGGCAAGGTTGCTGCTTCGACGGCGGTCCAGCCTTCAGGAATCGGGAGCACCTGCACTGCCTGGGCCACACAGGATTCCGCGTAGCCGCCCCCGGTCAATAGGGCGCAGACACGATCGCCCACCTGCCACTCACCGACTCCCGAGCCGACGGCGGCGATAACTCCCGCTACGTCTAGGCCGGGGATGTCGGATGCACCGGCCGGGGGCGGATATTTACCTTTCCGCTGGAACACATCGGCGCGACTGACTCCGGAGGCTTCTACCTCAATCAACACTTCTCCCGCGGCCGCCGTCGGCTTAGGGCGCTCCACTGGCCTCAACACATCCGGCGATCCATAAGTAGAAATCTCGATCGCGATCATTGCTTTATCCGAGGCATAATCCTGGCCGAGAACCAATCTCTCTTGCCATGTGTTTACCGCTCGCCCCATTTGAGCTTTTCGCGCAGCACATCGAAGTACAGCATTTTGGGCGGCCGGATCAGGTTGATGGTTTTGGAAGAGGAGCGGCAAACCACGTGGTCGCCTTTCGAAAGAGGCTCACCGGTCTGCCCGTCGATGGTCAGGAACGTGCCGTCTTCGCTCCTCGAAAGTATATGAATGGTACTGCTATCGGAGACGATCACCGGGCGATTCGTCAAAGTGTGCGGGCAAATCGGCGTAATACAGATACAGGCGACCGAGGGGAAGATCACAGGTCCGCCAGCCGAAAGTGAATACGCCGTTGAGCCCGTGGGCGTGGCGATGACGAGCCCATCCGCCTTGTACGCGGCAACGAAATGATCGTCGACGTAGGTGTCCAGGTCGATCATGCGGGCAATCATTGATTTCGTGACCACGACGTCGTTCAGAGCGGAATAAGAACCGATTGTGCGGCCGTTGCGGATTAACTCGCAATCGAGCATGCGGCGGCGACCGATGCGTGCCTCTCCACGGAAGGCTCGCTCCAGTTCGGGGTAAAGCTCCTCGAGCGTAATGGCGGTAAGAAAGCCGAGGCCACCCAGATTCACCGCAAACAGCGGAATGTCCCGGCCTCCGATGGCTCTTGCCGCCGAGAGGAGCGTTCCATCTCCACCCAAAACAATCACGAACTGGGCGCCATCGGGGACCTCGTCGCGAGGGAAGAACAGGGCCTGGTCGGCGTATCTCGCCGTTTCTTCATCGCAGCGATACTCGACGCCGCGGTTCCTGAGCCATTCGAGCAGGCCCCGGACAATTTCGGGGGCGTGGCTAATGTTCGGTTTCGAGATGATGCCGACGGTCTTGATGGGCTCCATTGGAGTAGACAGATCCCAGGTTATCGCCCCCTCGAATCATTTCTTTCCCGGCGGCTTGGCTCCAGGTCGAATTTTGCCTATGCTGCATGAAATCAAAAGAGATTTATCGCATTGTGCTACCGCCGATTTTCTGGTATTGTCACAATCAATCGGCTTTCGCTGCGCTCATCGACGAGCGAACGATCACAAAACGCCGATGCGGCAACGGCTTGCGTCTGTTTTTTTCGCAATCGCCCGCCGGCTTGACAGCCCCTTTATCATTAAGTCAAACTCTTATTTTGCCGTAATATCGGAGGAATTTGTTGAAAATTGGCTTGGCGCTCGCTATAGCATTATTTTCATGTTCGCTGCTGCCGGCGCAGCAGTCACCCGGCTATACGGGACTCGGAGAACCGCCGGGAGCCGCGATCATTGGCCAACAGACAGACGCAGCTCGGGGCCAACCGGCATCGCAGGCTTCGACTTCTCACCCGATCCTCGATTACTTTAACTTCTACGGAATGCTGAACGGGATCTACGACTCCGGCATACCGTATCAAACCACCAGCCGGACGGGCGGCGCCGTGACCGGTTACGGCGGGGCGGGAGCGCAAGTGGGGGGAGGAGTGGATTTTGTGCACCGGATCCGCGGCGGAGAAATCAGCGCGTTTTATAACGGCTCGTATACACGCTACAGCCGTTCACAATACACGAACGCATTCCAACAGCTTCTGGGACTCAGCTTTGCCCGCCAGTTGAGCCGCCAAATCAACTTTACGGCGACTGAAAGCATCAACTACTCCGATAACAACGGGCAAAACTACTTCTATCCTTCAGGAGGTTTGTTTCCCTCCGTTCAGCCCTACAGCGCCAGCGTTTTCGTCAACACGACATCAATGACATTAAGCTGGCATGCGTTGCGGCACGTCACGTATTTCGTCGGCGGCGATTTCTACACATCCCACTACCATCCCGGGCAATTCACCAGCTATGTGGGAGGCGACGGTACGGTTGGCTTTACATACCAGGCAACAGAGCGCGATTCTCTGACGGGCAGCGCTACATACACGCGCTTCGGCTATTCGAACAATGCCGGCGGTTCGGATATCGGATCGGCCAGCGGCGCCTGGACACACGTTTTCAATCCATACTGGTCGGCCGGAGCCAGCGCGGGAGTAGCGCGGGTATCGGCCTCGGGAACCGCCAGCCTGGATTTCAGCGGAATCCCCAGCGATGAGTTCCAGACGGGGCGATTTTCCAGAACGACCACAGCGCCGCTCTATAGCGGGTTCGTTTCGCGGAACTTCAAGCATTCAACGGTGACGTTTACGGGCGGCGAAAGCATTATCGGTGGAAACGGCATCTATCTGACATCCAAAAACGTTTACGGCACGGCAAACGTTGCGCTCCAGCTTTCACGGCGATTGAGGGTGGGGGGCGCCGGTGGCGTGAATCGTTTGAGCAGCGTGGCCAATGCCACATCAGGTTACACCTCGGCGACATTCAGCATAAACGCCGCCTACCAAATAAGCGAGCGATGCTTTTTGAATTTCACTTACTCAGGTTGGCAGTATCCGAAGTTCGGCGATCTTGACAGGACGTATGCGAATCGCCTCTCCGCGGGCGTTACTTTCACGTCCAAGCCGTATGCGATCGGCGGTTTTTAGCCACATTCGAAAGGCGAGGAACAACGGGAAGCTGCGCTACTGGGGGCGGTCATCTCCGCCCATCCGGCGCGCCAGTTTATCGGCAAAATTTTCGCCCGATTCGGTTTCAAGCGCACGGCGTTCGAGCGGCAGTTCATCCTCGATATCGTGCACGAGCTTGAGCAGGCTTTTGACGTTCGATTCCACGAGCCGACCACTGCCGGTCAATGAGGGATCCGGCAGAAACAGCGTATCCACGCCGAAGTCAACGCGGAGATCTTCCTGGTGATTGATCGAGAGCGATCCGCCATTGTCGAACTCACTTCCAAAGCAACAGACCGCCACGCGAACCGGCCCAATCTCCCAATCTGCACCCGTGAATCGCCACAAGTCCCACCAGCTTTCGAGGCGGTAGGCGATGTCGGCCCCTTGGAAGTCCAGCAGTATTTCGCTCACCTCCGAAAGCCGTACCGGGCCATTCATCGGCTTTTCCAGCAATGGAGGCTCAATGACGCCGACACCCTGGATTATCAATGTCGAAGGGGGCTGCTCGCGCTGAGAAAATGGAATCAGGGATAGCACTTTTTCGAAATAGCGCGTTCGCCAGTTGGACAGCGTACCGGGAAGCCATATGGACAGATAGAGTTGATCGGTCACACTTCGATTATCAACGCGGCTCCTCGCGAACATGCGGTTTCGCTTCTGTTAGTTGCGATACTGGAGGCGTGGTGACCGACTTGGTGCAGATCCAGCGCATGGGGGAAAAGCAGCGCGATGAGAATCTGCGTTTCCGTACCTGGTTGAAACGGCACAATTTTGTCGAGCGGCGTTTCAAGGCAATTGCGCAAGAAACAGAGGACCGGGTAGACTGCACAACGTGCGCCAATTGCTGCCGTGTCGCGACCACTCAAATAAATCAGCGAGATATTGAGCGGCTGGCGCGCTTCCTCGGGGTGAAACCGCAACAGTTTCTTCGCGATTACACGGAGCAATCCGAAGACGAGGGCATAATTTTGCGCCGGACCGGAGATGGATGTATCTTTCTCGATGGGATGCTGTGCTCCGTTTATGAGGGCCGCCCCGAGACATGCCAGCATTTCCCCCACCTGGTGAAGGGGAACGGATCACTTTTAAGCCGCATGTGGCACATGCCGGATCGCGCGGTTTATTGTCCTATCGTGTTTAATACGCTGGAAACATTCAAACAGGAGACCGGTTTTAAGAAGTGACCCTTCTGGCGCTGGTATGTTTGGCGGGGTTGCTAGTCCTACTGGCTGCAGCTGCGTGGCAGTGGCAACAGGCAGAGCGCTGGCGGCGGGTGGCGCAGGATTCACAAATTCAAGGCGCGAAACTAACAGGAGCCGCCGAAGCGGAGCGAAAGGCCGCAGAGGAGCGTGTCCAGTTGCTGCAGAGTGCGCAGCAAAAGCTGGAGCAGAGTTTTCAGGCCCTGGCTTCCGACGCTTTGCAGACCAATAGCCAGATGTTTCTCGACCGGTCGCGCGAACAAATGGAAGGCGTGGTTGCTCCGGTTCGCGATACGCTGCTGCGCTTCGACCAAAACGTGCGGCAACTGGAAACTTCACGCGCCGAAGCCTACGGAAGCCTTACGCAGCAGATTCAGAGTTTGATGCAATCGGAGGCGCAATTGCGCGATGCCGCCGACCAGCTTAAGACAGCCTTGCGTACTCCACATCAGCGCGGCCGTTGGGGCGAACTTCAGCTCCGCCGCGCAGTGGAGATGGCCGGCATGCTTGCCTACTGCGATTTCGACGAGCAACAGACGCTGTTCGGAGAGCGCAATCTCCGGCCGGACATGATCGTGCATTTACCGAACGGGCGCGACATTGTTGTCGACGCCAAAGTCTCGCTTGATGCCTACCTGCGCGCCGTCGAATGCCAGAACGACCTCGAACGGGAACAATATTTGGCGGATCATGCGCGCCAGGTAAGGACGCATGTGAAAGCGCTGGGCGAGAAGGCATATTGGGAGCGGTTGCCGGGTTCGCCCGATTTCGTGATCGCTTTCCTTCCGCTCGAATCGCTCTACAGCGCGGCCTTGCAGAAAGATGGAGCGTTGCTGAGCTATAGCGTTGAGAAGCGCGTGCTATTGGCTACGCCAACGACGCTGATCGCCCTGCTCTACGCTGTCGCGCACGGCTGGCGCGAGCGGGAGTTCACTGAAAACGCGGAGCGTATTCGGGATTTGGGAAAAGAGCTTTACGAGCGCATCGTTCAGATCCACGGCGGCATTTCGACGATAGGTAAGGAGTTGAACAGCGCCGTGGAAGCGTACAACAGCGCTGTCTGGAATCTGGAGAATCGAGTGCTCGTCTCCGCGCGGAAATTCCGCGATTTGCAAGGGTCGGCGGCGCGAGAAATTGAACCGCTCGCGCCGGTTGACGCCCAACCTCGCACGTTGACGGCAGCCGATTGGCGTGGTTCGGAAAGCGACGGCTGACGAGCCACGCGATCTATTAAAGTTACATGTCGGGGTGGAACGGCGCACCGGGTTTACCGGCGCCGGCGGGTTCCGGGGTTTCCAGATTCAGGTTCACCACCACCGGGTCCTGACCGCTTCGGACAACGACAGCTTCACACGTCTCGTTCGGACTTGCGTTGATTTCCTGATGCGGCACATAGGGAGGAACGTAAATGAAGTCGCCCGGGCCCGCTTCGTCACTGAACTCGAGATGCTGCCCCCAACGCATCCGCGCTCGCCCCCGCACTATATACAGCACGGTTTCCAGTTCGCCGTGATGATGAGGCCCAGTCTTCGCGTCCGGCTGAACGATGACCGTTCCCGCCCATAGCCGGCTGGCTCCCGTTCGAGCGTGAGTGATTGCCGCGGCACGCGACATTCCCGGGGTCTGTGGGGTATTCGGATCCAATTCGCCCGCGCGGACGATTTTTACGCCGTGTTCTTTCCAATCCATGGTTTCTGTTTCCTCTACTGGGTTTGCGAATTGGCCGCTTCGGAACCGACGGCCTGCGCCTTCATCTTGAGGTTCTCTCCGCCGTACCAAACCTCCGCCAATCGTGCGAGCGTGCAAAGCACCAGGCTCAGCTCATCGAACCGTTCACCCGGTCCGTATGTAACTTTTGGCGGCACTGTCGGCTCATAGTGACGATAGATGAATTTCTCCTGCTCCAAAAGCCGCAGCCGTTCGGTTAATACTTTCGACGAGATGCCGGGAATGCGCCTGCGGAGAGCGCCGAAGCGGGCTGGCCCCTCTGTCCGGAGCACATGCAGCATATAGAACGTCCACGGGCCGGCTAGTATGCTTAGAAATTTCTGCATCGGGCAGCTCTCGAGAGTATTCGAATGGACGATTGGCTCTTGAAGGTCCATGGTTACCTTTAAGTGCCTACTTTACCGAAGAGAATTAACTGCTTAAAGTAAGTATAGTGCTAAATAAGCGAGAGGAGATTCCGATTCAATGAGCAGTACAGCATCCACCACAGGCGCTGCCGTAACCTATGAAATCGACCCGGCGCACTCGAGCGCTCAATTCAAAATCCGGCACATGATGATTTCGAATGTGCGCGGGGCATTCGCCAGGGTATCCGGAACTGTAATGACCGATCCTTCCAATCCGGAACATTCGAGCGTCGTTGCAGAGATCGATGTCACCAGCGTGAACACGAACGACGAGAAGCGCGACGCCCATCTGCGGAGTGAGGATTTCTTCCATGTGGAGAAACATCCGGTGATGACGTTTCGCTCGAATAAAGTCAAGCACAAAGGCGGCCATGAATTTCAGGTGAATGGAGATTTAACGATTCGCGGTGTAACGAAGCCGGTCACTCTCTCTGTAGAGACGACGGACGAGGCGAAGGATCCATGGGGCAATCAGCGGATCGGCGCGACAGCAACGGGGAAAGTCGATCGCCGGCAGTTCGATCTAAATTTCAATATGCCCCTCGACAACGGCGGAGTTTTGGTAGGCAATGAGGTCGATATTACGCTTGAAGTCGAATTAATCCGGAAAGCATAGTACACGCTCTCAAAGCAGCCGGCGGTCAGGCGCGGGCATTACTGTGCTGCGCGCCTGGGGCATTCTTTATCGCATCTCTTGCAACGTGCGCCGAATGCCCTCGTCGTAGGACGTTTTTGCGATACCGCCTAAGAGCTCCGTAAGCGCTGAATCGTCCATAACAACGGAGCCGCTGAACAGGTAGTGCATCTCAACCAGTTCTCTCATGAATGGATTGAACAAACCCATCACTCTCAGCATATTTTTGCCGGCGACGCGCAGCTTCGGCTTGCGCCCGACAGCGCGAAACACGCGTTCGGCAAATTCGCGCTGCGTGATTGTGCCGGCTCCCGCGAGATTCCAAGTCCGGCCGAACGCGCCGTCGGATTCGCCCAGCTTCAGCACAACAGGTCCGACATCCGGAACAAATACGAACTCGTGCGGAACGTCAATTGGGCCAATCAGATCGGCCGTTCTGCCGGAAGCAGCAGCGTTAAATACGCGAAACAGGAAACTGTTTTCCACTCCGGGTCCGTAGAAATCCGGCAGCCGCAGAATGGTCGTCTGAATTTTTCCGCTGGTTCCGGCTTCCATCACAAGATCCTCCTGTTCCTTCCGCATACGGCCCTTGAACGTGTGCGGCTCGCGCGGATGGTCTTCGCTCACACGCGCCGTTCTAGCACGCCCGAACGGATACACAGTGCCGATCAGAATCAGCCGCTTCACACCCTCATCGATTGCGCCGGCAAGCGTCTTCCGGGTCAGTTGCGGATGAAGTTCGAAATGGTTATACGGCACGCCCACAAGATAGACGAGCGTGTCCACGCCGCGCATCGCGTTGCGAATCGATGCAGGATCGTTAAGATCCCACGTGGCAATATGCGCGAGAGGATCGCCACCGAAAGCTTGTTCGAGCCCCGCTCGCGAACGCCCTACAACGCGGTATGGCCTGGAGTCGGCCCGGAGAGCCACTCCGATACTTTTACCGATCGCGCCGGCGGCGCCGAATAGCCCAATGGTGCTCATACGCTTTCTTCCTCAGGTGCTTTCTCCGCTTAGGATGCCATTGGCAACGAACAAGTTGCTATCAGGAGAGTGGGCCGCCACCGTCTGAGAGGATCTGACGCAAGGTACGCGCGGCCGTAACGAGATGCTGAAGAGCGGGCGTTACTTCCTGCCAGGTGCGGGTCTTGAGACCACAATCGGGGTTGACCCATAGGCGAACGGCAGGTATGAATGCAAGAGCTTTTTTGAGAAGCTCAAGCATCTCGTCTGACGAGGGAACACGCGGAGAATGAATGTCGTAGACACCCGGCCCCAGGTCGTTACGATACCTATCGCCGGCGAAGGCATCCAACAATTCCATCTGCGAGCGGGCGCTTTCGAGCGAGATTACATCGGCGTCCATGGCCGCGATGGAATCGACGATATCGTTGAATTCGGCGTAGCACATGTGCGTATGGATCTGTGTCGAATCACGGACACCGGCGGTCGCCAAGCGAAACGCGTCAACGGCCCAATGGAGATAGTCCGATCCATCGGCTTTGTGCAGTGGCAATCCTTCACGAAGCGCCGGCTCATCGAGTTGAATGACTCTGCAGCCGGCGGATTCGAGATCAAGTATTTCGTCGCGGATTGCCAGCGCCAGTTGGAAGCAAGTGTCGCGGCGAGGCTGATCGTCGCGAACAAATGACCACTGCAGAACCGTCACGGGACCAGTAAGCATGCCCTTCATTGGCAGGGTTGTCAGGTTTTGGGCAAACTGCCACCACCGGACCGTCATGGGGCCGCGTCTCGTGACATCGCCGTAGATGACCGGCGGCTTTACGCAACGCGAACCATAACTCTGCACCCAGCCGTTTTGGGTGAAGGTAAAACCATTCAACAACTCGCCGAAATACTCGACCATGTCGTTGCGTTCCGCTTCACCGTGCACCAAAACGTCGAGTCCTAGTTTTTCCTGTTCTCGAATGACGTGGGTGATCTCCTGGCGGATGTAGCCGTCATATTCCTCGGCGCTGATACCGTTTCTCCGCCTGCGCGCGCGCTGCCTTCGCAGCTCTTCCGTTTGCGGAAACGAGCCAATGGTGGTCGTAGGCAACAGCGAAAGACCAAGCGCAGCCTGTTGCAATGGCTTTCTCTCATCAAAGGCTTTCGTGCGAACGAAATCTGAATTCCGAATCGCCCGCAAACGACGACCGACGCCCGCATTGTGAACCGACTCCGAGCGCCGCCGTTTCGCTAATGATTCACGATTCGCTTCCAATTCCGCTCGCACTGCGTCTCGCCCTTCATTGAGCGCGCGAGTGATGGTGACAATTTCCGCCAGTTTCTGGCGCCCGAACGACAGCCAGTCCTTGATCTCGGGAGCCAGCGCGGTTTCGTTAGAGAGATCGATTGGAACGTGCAGCAGCGAGCACGAAGGCCCCACCATAATTCGATCGCCGGACAAGCGATCAATCGCCTTTTCGGCGAGTTCCACAGCCTGCGTGAGATCCGCCTTCCAGATATTTCGGCCATCCACCAGGCCGAGCGAAAGCGTCAGATTCTTTGGCGCAAGCCGCAGCGCTCCGTCGAATTGCTCCAAGCCGCGTACGAGATCGAGATGTACCGCGTGAACGGGAAGTTGCAAAGCATGCTCGAGATTGTCGCGCAGAGGCGCAAAATAGGTAGCCAGCAATATCTTCAGCGGAGCGGCCTTCGAGATGCGGGTAAACGCTTTGGTCAGCAAGCCGCGCTCCTCGTCGGCCAAGTCGGTGGCAAGGACTGGTTCGTCGATCTGCACGGACGCCGCACCTTCATCTGCCAGGGTACGCAACAGTTCTTCATAGGCGGGAAGCAGACGATCGAGCAAAGCAGCAGTACTGGCATGAGCCTGCCTTGACTTCCCGAGGAGCAGAAATGACACCGGACCAAGGATCACGGGACGCGCCGCGAAACCGAAGGCTTTCGCTTCTCGATAGGCATCGAGCTGTGGGTTCCGTCTGAGCCGGAAGTCTTCGGCGCCTGTAAATTCCGGAACAAGATAGTGGTAGTTCGTGTCGAACCACTTCGTCATCTCCAACGCCTGTGTTGCCGTTTGTCCAGCGATGCCGCGGGCCATGGCGAAATACAGATCGAGATCGCCGCTCAGGTTCAGTTCGCGAAACCGCGATGGAATGGCGTCGACCATCCATGCCGTGTCAAGAACGTGATCGTAAAGCGAGAAGTCACCTGAGGGCACTTCGGGGATGCCCGCTTCGGACTGCCAGGACCAATGCAGCTTTCTGATTTCGCGGGCAGTCGAGAGCAACTGCTCCGCAGAAATCTTGGACGCCCAATATGCTTCTACTGCTTTTTTTAACTCGCGCTTTGCTCCGATGCGAGCGAAGCCGAGATTGAGTGGTGTCGTCAATGTTCCTTTTCTCCTCTTTAGTCATGTTGAAGCCGGAGTCAGGATGTGACGATGAAAAGAAGCTCGCCCCTTGGGACCTAGGCGCTGCTTGCATCCATTGGATGTCCCTTCTATCAAGGACTCTCAACGCCCCGCTCATTATCGGGCACAGTCCGGTAGCCAGCAGACGTAACACAGACGTATCGCCTTCACGCCTAACCAACTCGCACGCGCTTCCACTTCTTCCCAACTCGAATGACCAGAACACCCGGCTTCTCCGTTAAAACAAGTTCCGTGACTCGCTCGCCGTTCACTTCTACGGCTCCTTCTTTTAGCTTGCGCACCGCTTCGCTGATGCTTGGGGCCAAACCAACCTTTGCCACTAGTTTGTCTACGCGAATTCCCTTGGCCGTCCTGGCTTCAGCGGGCAGATCCACAGTCTCGGTGTCGATGGGTTCCAGCCCTTGCCGCACCTCGCGGTCAAACGCGCCGAAGGCCGCCTCGGCATCCGCAGGTGAATGAAAATCGGCGACAATGCGGCGGCCGAGATCCATCTTGGCGATCATCGGATCCCGCTCGCCCGTTGCGACAGCGTGGCGAAGCGCGGAAATCTCACTCTCCTGCATGTCGGTCAGCAGTTCGTAATACCGGTACATCAGTTCGTCGCCGATCTGCATGACTTTGCGGAACATGACCTTAGGCGACTCCATAATGCCGATGTAATTGCCCTTAGATTTCGACATTTTCTCGACGCCGTCCAGCCCTTCGAGGATCGGGACAGTCGCGACGATTTGCGGCTGCTGGCCATAATCGCGCTGTAACTCCCGGCCGACCATCAAGTTGAACTTTTGGTCCGTCCCACCCATTTCCACATCGCACTTCAAGGCGACGGAATCATAGCCCTGCGCCAGCGGATACAGCAGCTCATGAACGGAAATAGGAACTCCCTCCTTGTAACGCTTCGAGAAATAATCGCGCTCGAGCAGGCGGGCTACTGTGTACTTCGAGCACAGCCGGATCACATCCTCGAACTTCATCGATTCCAGCCAGGCGCTATTGAAAGCAACCTGCGTTTTTTGAGGATCGAGGATCTTGAACACCTGCTGTTTGTAACTTTCGGCGTTCTGTTCGATTTCCGCGCGCGTCATGGGGGGACGGGTGACATTACGTCCCGAAGGATCGCCGATCAACCCAGTCATGTCACCAATCAAAAAGATAACTTCGTGGCCCAGATCCTGAAAATGTTTTAGCTTGCGAATCAAGACTGTGTGTCCGAGGTGCAGATCGGGAGCGGTGGGGTCGAAGCCCGCCTTCACACGCAGCGGACGTCCCTCTTTGGCGGATTGCGCCAGGCGCTCGCGCAAATCTTCCTCGCGAATGAGTTCGGCCAGCCCCTTCTTTAAATAGCTAACCTGTTGATCAATGGGGGGGAAAGTCACTTGTTTCAGGATACAGAAGGCTCGGTTTTGAAGATCCCCGTCAATAGCGGCTCCGTCTTACTAACCGAAGCCTATTGAAGGCGTGCTGAAGTATCCTGGATTTATTGAGAATCCTCGCGGCACTGGCAGTCGGCAACAATTTGCGGTTGACCATCCTCGTCACGCTGGTTCTTATCCTGTCCTTTACGTTTACGGGATTTCTCTCCTCCGCGTACACCAGGCAGAAAGAGTCCAGAGGCCGTGAACACTACGATCTCGGCCAGGCGGCTCTCGGCGCTGGCGATCTGCAGCAGGCGATTGAAGAATACCGTAAGGCGATCCTATTTTTGCCCGATAATTCCGACTACAGTCTTTCGCTGGCGATCGCGCTGGTAGACTCGGGACGACTCGCCGAGGCAGAATCGCATCTCCAGGAACTGCTCGAAGGCAATCCCACAAACGGCGTTATTAATCTTATGCTGGCGCGTGTCGCCGCCAAGCAGAACAAGCCGAATCAAGCGGTCGATTATTACCAACGCGCCGTGTATGGCTACTGGCCGCAATCGAATCTGAGCGGGCGTCGCGCGGCACGTTGGGAATTAGTGGACTTGCTTCAAATGCAAAACCGCCGTAGCGAGCTGGTGGGCGAGTTAATGCAGTTGTACGCGAATGCGCCGGACGACCCGAAAGAAAGATCGAAGATCGGCTTCATGCTCTTGCAATACGGAGCCACATCGAATGCGATCGAGGTTTTTCGCGATCTGGCGCGCGAAAATCCGAAATACGTCGAGGCGCATCACGGCCTGGGAAAGGCTTACTTCGATTCAGGTGACTATCTGGCCGCTCGCCGTGAAGTGCAGCAAGCCATCCATCTCGACCCGCGCGATAAGGAAAACGTGCAATTATTAGCGCTGGCGAACGCCGTCATCGCAATCGATCCGGCGCTGCCGCGATTGAGTACGGCCAACCGGCTGGCCCGCAGCCGTGCGCTGCTCGAACGAGTTCTCCGAAATCTCGGTAAATGTATTCTGGCGAACGGCGGCCAGCTTGCGGCTCCGTTGCAGCAGAGAATTGACGGCGCCAACGTCCTGCTGACGAGCAAGGCAAAGGCCGCCGATGACTACCTGTTTCAACTGCAGGACACAGCACAACAGCTCTGGAAAGATAAGAACGATTTTTGCTCAAACGTC
Source organism: Bryobacteraceae bacterium (assembly GCA_025927575.1). Lineage (GTDB taxonomy): Bacteria > Acidobacteriota > Terriglobia > Bryobacterales > Bryobacteraceae > KBS-96. The sequence continues at coordinate 16,162 of JAICLJ010000060.1, forward strand.
GAGCCGGACGAAGCGCTCGATATCGTTTTGACGAGGTTAGGGCAGTGAGCGCGAGACAGAATGCCCGCGCTCCTACCTGGACTGGTCCTACCTGGGCAAGGCGAATCTTGTGGCCGGCGCAGATATGGCCCGCGCAAATCGGGTTGAGCGAAGCGCAGCGCTTCCTCCTGCTGGCTCTGTTCATCGGCATTTTTTCCGGCTTGCTCGTGGTCTGCTTCCATATCGCGATCAGTTGGATCAGTTGGACTACTCTCGGGGCTCTTTCCGGCCCGTTCCGTTTTGCGCGCCTTCTTAGCCCTGCGTTAGGTGCTCTCGCCGCGGGTTTTTTGGTGTTGCGCGTCTTCCCGAAAGCGAAGGGGAGCGGCGTCAACAACACCAAGGCCGCCATTTACACATCGAACGGATACGTACCATCCAGCACGATCATCGGCAAGTTTCTCGCGTGCTCGATCGCTATTGGAACCGGCAATTCCCTTGGTCCGGAGGACCCCGCGCTGCAAATGGGTGCGGGCGTCGCTTCGCGCCTGGGCCGGCTTTTTCAACTGGAGCGCAGTACGATGCGGCTGATCGCCCCGGTGGGCGCCGCGGCGGGCCTTGCGGCTGCATTCAACACCCCGATTTCGGGCGTACTGTTTGTGATGGAAGAGGTTCTGGCAGATTGGAGCGCGACAACGGTAGGCTCTATCGTCCTCGCCGCGGTGTCGGCGGTGGTCACCATGCGCGCGTTTCTGGGGAACGCACCCTTGTTCCGCATCCCCACATTCGAGCTCACGCACGCTTCGGAACTGCTGCTCTACGCCGCCATTGGAGTGGTCGGAGGGCTCATCTCGGCGCTATTCATCGCGGCGGTAGAAGCGCTGGAGACGCGTTTGGAAAAGCTTCCGCACTGGACGATCTACGCCCTGCCTGCGACCGGCGGCTTCCTCACCGGCTTGGTGGGGTTGTGGTTCCCCGAGGTAATGGGCGCCGGGTACGACGCCATCAACTCTGCTTTACATGGCCAGTTTACGTGGTCCATATTGCTCTATCTGGCGATTGCAAAACTGATTGTCACGCTGATCTGCTTCAGCGCAGGCACTCCCGGCGGCATGTTCGCCCCGATTCTGTTCATTGGAGGAATGTTCGGCGGCGCTTTCGGCGGCGCTGCGCATCGCTGGTGGCCTTTCCCGGCCGCTTCGCCCGAAGCCTATATGCTCGTCGGAATGGGGACCTTTTTTGCGGGGGTTTTTCGCGCGCCCATTACGTCGATTTTTCTGGTCTTCGAGCTTAGCGCAAGTTACGTCATCATTCTTCCGGTGATGATCGCCAATATCACCGCCTATCTCCTTTCGCGTAGGCTGTATGCAATGCCGTTCTATAAGATGCTTGCGAAAGTCGAGGGCGTTGCGCTGCCTTCCGCGGAAGAAAAGCGTAATTTTCAGCCACTCCGGGTGGAAGACGCGATGCATACGCTCTCGTCCCATGTTCCGGCCGAAGGCGGCATGCGGCTTTTCCCTGACGAACCCTTGGATGCCGCGTTGCGGTTGCTCGCAGTTCGCCCCCGCATCCAGGTAGTGAGCCGGATGAACACGGAGGAGGTAATTGGGACTCTAACGCTGGACGACGTTCACACGGCTTACGGCATCGCCGAAAACCAGGATGGAGCAAGCGCCGCCTCGTCGGAAACCAGCGCCCGCGACGTGCGCTTAGGCGGGCAATAAGTCATATTATTGACCGTTTCCGTTGCGCGGCCACTATAACAGTTCCACCAAAACGCGGATATCGACAGCGCACGCGACGAAAGCGGCTTTGCCATTTCGACTCCGGAACCGGGTTCGCTTTCGCATGGGATAATGAGGCAAGCGGGGAGCCTTTGCCCGATCAATCCAATCCAATAGATACGCTGGTACGAAGCGCGCGCCGCCGCAGCTTAGTGGTACTCGGCATTGAACAGGCGGCACTTGCCGTTTCACTTGTTTGCGCAGGGGCCGCGTTGATGCTCGTGACGGGCACCCAGATCCTGGACTGGTACTGGCTCGTGGCGCTTGCATCGGCCGGCTTGGCCATAGGCTTCGTCCGGCTCCGGAAGCGGGCGCTCACAACGTACGAGGTCGCACAGGCGCTGGATCAAAAGCTAGCGCTGTGCGACACGATCTCGACTGCCTGGTATGTCAGTGGCCGGTCTGAGATGGCTGCCACCCCGGCAGGCCGGACCCAGCGATCCCAAGCAGAAGGTCTAGCGGCCACGGTGGACACAGCTCGCGTTTTCCCATTTCGTGGCAGACGCGCATGGGGTCTCGCATTTGCGTTAGGCGCACTCGCATTCGGCTTGTTCACCGTCCGCTATCTTGTGCGGCACGATCTGGATCTGCGGCAATCTCTAGTGCCGCTCCATTTAGATCGGCTGGCGGCTATGATGCGCGACGAACTAACCACGAACGGCCACAGCGCACGGGCGAAGGATTCGATGGAGCAGCAGACCGGCAATTCGCAACAAGCCGCTCTCACAGAGCCTGACGACCCGCGAATGAACGACGTGGTGGACGTCAAGAATCCGACGTCGGCACCGGATCAGGAAGCGCAAGCGCCCAAGTCTCCCGCTACCGGCCAGATTCCACCCGATAGCGTGGAGTCTTCGAAAGGAGAGAAAGGCAAGTCCGCGACCGGCAAGCCAAATGCTCAAGGGGCGACGGGGAATGAGCAGCCCAAATCCCCGCAACAGGGAGCGAACCAGAACCAGTCGCAGCCGGCGAGTAACCAAACCAGTCCCGGGCTGATGAATCGGATGAAGGATGCCATGTCCAGCTTGATGGCCAAAATGAATCCCTCCAATTCATCGCGGAATGCACAGCAGGCGAACGCGCATAATTCGGAGGCGCCGGACGCGGATCGAAATCCATCGCAGGGAGAAAAGTCGCAAATGCAGGCCTCGTCTTCGAAGACCTCGCGAAGCGATGCCAGTGCCGAATCGAAGAACGGCAAACAAGGGCAGGCCACAGAGATGTCTCAATCACCGCATAGCCAGAGTTCCCGCGCATCAAATCGCGAAGGCGGCAACCAGTCAAAATCCGGCGTCGGAAGTCAGAACGGAATCAAAGCCCTCAAAGAAGCCGAAGAGTTGCAAGCCATGGGCAAGCTGGCCGAGATCATCGGAAAGCGTGCGCAGGACGTGACCGGCGAGATGATGGTTGAGGTTCCTGCAGGCAGGCAACAGTTGCGCACGGCTTACTCGGACCGGGTCGGACGGCACTCGGATACCGGCGGGGAGATCAATCGCGATGAAGTGCCGCTCCTGTTCCAACAATATGTCCGTGAGTACATGGAGCGGGTGCATCGCCAGCCGCCGGAATAACGCAGGGAAAGCGACACGGGTCCGAGCGCGTCTCTGCTTTATCTCTTATTTTATTTTTTATCGCGGCTCGCGAGAATGGATTCCGCGTAGTGATTCACAACTTTTGCGTCGTCTCGAGCTACTTCATAAAAAGCTGCTCGCAGCAATTGGTCTTTTTTGTTGAACAATTGCATGCGGATGCTCTCCTGGACGCGCGGATCGTCCAGACTACGCTGGCCGGCCGGCTCCTTGGAGATGACCTTCAAAATTCGATAACCCTCGGGTGTGTGGATCACATGCGATATTTGCCCGGGAGTCATATTCATGATGACTTTGCGCAACTCCGGATTCGCTTTGTCGAGGGCGGATTCGGGAATTAAGCCGAGGTCGCCGCCATTCGGAGCGGAATTGGGATCTTCCGAGTAGCTCTGCGCAAGCATGCCGAAGTCTTCGCCCTGCTTCAGCCGGTTCTCGATCATCTCGATTTTTTCTTTGGCCTGGACGTCGGTCTGCGCTTTGTCGTTTTTGAGGTTGCGAACGTTCGGATCCGGCGTGGGAGTCACCAAAATTTGCGAGAGGTGAATCTGGGGCTCGACCAGGTTGAAGCTGCTCTTGTTCGCGTTATAGAACTGCTTAACTTCGGCATCGGTAATGCTTATGTGCGAACCGATCTCCTTGTTGATCAGCTTCTGGATACTGAGTTCGCGCCGAAGCTGCGCTTTAAAATCAGTAGCGCTCATCTTACGCGCCTGAAGCTGCCGCTTGAACTCTTCCTCGGTATACGGCGCTTTCAATTCGTTAAACCGCGCATCAACATCGGAATCGGAAGCAAGCAAACCCTGCTTCTCCGCCCTTTGTAGCATGATCTCCGCGTCAATTAAGGATCGGAGCGTCTCGAGCTTCAGCTCACGAACCTGATCGTCGCTGGAGCTCGGTTTCGCGCTCGGCACCTGCGTCACCAGTTGCCGATCCATTTCGGCGTAGGTGATTGGCCTGCCGTTGACAGTAGCCGCCACGTCAGGCGATACAGCTCGTGTACACCCACCCAACGCGAGCACGGCTACCCCGCACGCGGCAGCGGAGAACATGGAGCGTTTCGAGTGGCGGATGACAGTATTCCTGAACGAGCTCTTCAACTTTTCGCCTTTTTAATTTCTTCCACCAGCGCCGGAACCACTTCAAATAAATCGCCGACAACTCCATAATCGGCAATGTCGAAAATAGGAGCGTTCTCGTCTTTATTGATCGCCACGATGGTTTTCGCCCCCTTCATACCGACAAGATGTTGGATTGCGCCGGAAATTCCAATGGCGAAGTAAACCTTGGGAGAGACGGTTTGCCCAGAACTGCCGACCTGCCGCTCCATGGGCAACCACCCGTTGTCGCAAATCGGCCGCGAAGCTGCGAGTTCCGCACCGAGCGCCTGAGCAAGCTCCTCGATAACGGGTAAATTGTCCTTTTCTTTAATCCCGCGGCCTACCGAGACGATCAACTCCGCATTCGACAAATCGACGGACCGCTGCGATTCGCGAAACAGATCGCCTGGTTTGGTGCGGATCTGGGCCGCGTCGATCGATACAGGGAAATTCGCAATAGCCGCCAAACCGCCGCCGGCTTCAGCGGCGTGGAATGCTCCGGCCTGGACCGAGGCAAACGCGGGGCCCTCGCCGCCGGCTGTTACGTCCGCGTGGAGTTTTCCTTGAAATAATTGCCTCGCAAAAATCACTCTGCCGTTCTCGACTCGCAACGAAATCACGTCGCTGATCAGGGGCTTCCCGAAACGCGCCGCCAGCTTCGGCGCGAAGTCGCGGGCCTGGTACGTGTGGGGGAAAAGGACAATCTTCGGCGAAACGCTTTTGAGAAATTGCTCGAACGCGGTTGTGAATCCATCGGCGGTGTACTGGGCCAACAGTTCGTGCTGGAGGCAGTAAACCTTGTCGACAGCGTACGCCGTCAGCTCAGACGCAGCGGCCAATGCATCGCCGCCCGCCACGACCGCGTAGACCGGAACGCCCAACTCCTGCCCGATCTTCTGGCCGGCCGCCAGAGTCTCGAACGACATGCGATTCCACGCGCCACCGCGCCGCTCTAGAATGACGGCGACGCTCACAATGCCCTCGCTTCAAACTTCAACTTTTCGACCAGTTGCGCCGCCATCTGGCGGGCATCTCCGGTCATAAGCTGCATCTGCTTTGTACGCAGCGGCGGGTAGACTCGTTCGATGACAGCCGATCCGGGCTCCCCTGGGCTCAAACTCTCCCCGTCGATGGCTCTGATCTCTTTCGATTTCGCCTTCTTGATGCCCATCAACGTCGCGTAGCGTAGTTTCTTGATCCCGCTTTGAATGGCGAGCACCGCCGGAAGGGGCATTTCCACGTTTTGGAACCAGCCGTCCTCCAGCTCCCTTTTTACCTTGATGCGGTTCTCTTCAGGCATCACCTCCATAACGATGGTGGCGTGGGTCATGCCTAAAAGCTCGGCGAGGATCACGCCGGTTTCGCCGTAGCCGAGGTCATCGGACTGAAGACCCGTGAGTACTAAGTCCGGAGATTCTGTCCGAACCGCCTGCGCAAGCAGATTTGCGTTGGCGAAGGGATCAAGCGCGGGACGTTCTCCAATTCGAATATGAATCGCGCGGTCCGCGCCCTTGGCCAAAGCCTCGCGGAGCGTCTGCGTGACGCGCTCGGGGCCAGAGGATAGCACGATAACCTCTCCGCCGACCTTCTCTCTGAGTTGCAGCGCTTCCTCGAGCGCGTAAGCGTCCGGCTCATTGATCTCGTAGGTCAGGTCGGATTCGTCGAGCCACTTGCCGCTTGTGTCCACGCGCAGATTCGAATCGCGCGCGGGGACTTGTTTGACACAAACCAGAATCTTCATAAGAGTCACGCTGCCGGGACCGAGCTAGCGCGGCGTATCGCGCCAGGAATGCCTCTCTCTTATGATCGCGGTTCGGCGCCGGGATTCCGGCGTCCTTGCCCCCAGACCGGATCTGGACGGGCGCCAAATTTCGAGCGCGATCAGGCGCCGTCTTCTAGTAACGAAATCGCCGGGACAGGTCACGATTCGTACTTCTTAAAGAGCAAACAGCCGTTCGTGCCTCCGAAACCGAAGCTGTTCGAAAGAGCGTATTCGATTGCTAACGGCCGAGCCTTGTTGGGGACGTAGTCCAGATCGCAAGCTGGGTCAGGGACTTCGTAATTGATCGTCGGCGGCGCGATCTGGTCGCGCAAAGCCAACACGCAGAGCCCCGCTTCGAAGCCTCCAGCACCGCCCAGCAGATGTCCGGTCATGGATTTAGTGGAACTCACCGCTAATTTGGGAGCGTGATCGCCAAACGCTCGCTTCAGCGCAATTGTCTCGGCCATGTCGCCAACCGGCGTCGAAGTGCCGTGCGCGTTAACGTATTGCACCTGTGAAGGCTCAATTCGAGCATCTTTCATCGCGTTACGCATCACGCGGAAGGCGCCGTCGCCGTTATCCGGGGGCGATGTGATGTGGTGGGCATCGCTGCTCATTCCGTAACCAACCACTTCGGCCAGAATCCGAGCGCCGCGCGCCTTTGCGCGTTCCAATTCCTCCAGCACCAGAATGCCGGCCCCTTCGCCGACGATGAAACCGTCGCGCCCCAGATCCCAAGGACGGCTTGCCCGTCCGGGTTCATCGTTCCGGGTTGAGAGGGCGCGCATTGCTGCGAATCCGCCGACGCCCATGGGAGTGACACAGGCCTCGCTGCCGCCGCAAATCATCGTGTCCGCGTAGCCGTGTTGAATCAGCCGGTATGAATCGCCCACTGAATGCGCGCTCGTGGTGCAGGCCGTGGCTGTCGCGGAGTTCGGGCCTTTGGCTCCGTAGCGGATCGATACGTAACCGCTCGCCAAATTGATGATGCACGATGGAATAAAGAATGGGGACAGCCGGCTGGGTCCGCGCTCCATCAGGATCTGGTGTTCGCGCTCGATCACTTCGAACCCGCCGATTCCGCTGCCGATATACACGCCGGTCATCTCGGCATCGGCTTCGCCGATCTTCAGACCAGCGCCATTCATCGCGAAATCGCTCGCGGCAATCGCAAACTGGATGAAGCGACCCATCTTTTTTACGTCTTTTTTTTCGACGTAGGTCAGCGGATCGAAATTCTTCACCTCGCCGGCAATGCGGCAACTGAATTTCGTGGGGTCGAATTGCGTGATTGGGCCGATGCCGCCCGTACCGGCAAGGATCGCCGTCCAACACTCCTCAGTCCCGGCGCCAACGGAGCACAGCAAGCCGACACCCGTGACTGCTACTCTTCGCGGCACGTAGTTCTCCTCTTCCCGTTCCGCTGTCGGCGTAATGGGGAAAGCGCCTGAGCGCGCTTATTTCTTCTTGGCCTCGATGTAGTCAATCGCCTGCTTCACCGTCGTAATTTTTTCAGCATCTTCGTCCGGAATGTCGATTCCGAACGCCTCCTCGAATGCCATGACAAGCTCGACAATGTCCAGCGAGTCGGCACCGAGGTCGTCCACAAATGAGGCGCCGGGGTCGACCTGGGCCTCGTCCACTCCCAACTGCTCGACAATAATCTGCTTTACCTTTTGCTCAACCGACATTCATGTCCTCCTGTCAGCACGCGCACATATCCGTCCAGTTCAAGCTCTTGGCTCCAAGTCTAACGATACCTACCGGTTTGAAAAGGGAGCGTATACGGAAGATGTTGTGCGGTTCTGAGATGCTTCAAAATGATTGATTTTAGCGATGTTGCGCGATTGCCGCAAGTCATTATTTGCGGCCCTTCAGGCATACGACCGCGAGGCGCCCGGCTATTCGGCACCAGTACGGCAAAGGGTCCGGCCCGGCGGCGACGCCTTCGGCAGGCCCGTCTATTTCGGTGTGCGACCATCGGAATCACACTCTACCATGTCGCGCTTTGTCTACCTGCACGGCTTCGCATCGGGACCGGCTTCGCGCAAGGCGTCCTTTTTCCAGGAAAGGCTCGCCAGCCGCGGTGTTACCCTCGAAATACCGGACTTGGCGGAAGGCGATTTCCGGCATCTTACGGTCACCGCTCAGCTCCGGGTCATCGAGCGGCTGGAGCAGGGGCATGCGCTCGCGCTTATCGGCTCAAGCATGGGAGGCTACCTCGCGGCTCTGTATGCGGCGGCACATCCCGCTCAGGTCGAACGGATGGTTTTGCTGGCCCCGGCTTTCAATTTCTACCAGCGCTGGGCAGAGACACTCGGGCCCGAAAATTTGGCGCGCTGGCGCCAGCAGGGCGAAATTCCGGTCTTTCACTACTCCACGGGACGCCCGGAAACTATCGGCTATCAGTTGATGGATGATGCTCGGGCGTATCCCGCTTATCCCGATGCGGGCCAGGCCTGCCTGATTTGCCATGGAACCAGGGATTCCGTAGTGCCGATTGGTTTCTCGCAACATTTTGTAGACACCCATCCTTCGGCCCGGCTCGTAGCCTTTGATTCCGGCCATGAGCTGACCGATGTGCTCGAAGCAATCTGGGAAACCTCTGCAAATTTTCTGCTGGGAGGCGCGGCCCAATAGAATGAGCTAGACTGTGGATAACTGGCGCAGACCGCCGATGATTTGTTTGCAACGACCTCATTTGACGTCGCGTCCAATCGGTTACAGATCCACTAGTCCACAAGTGCGATCTGGCCGGTTTTCGGTAAGTTGTCCGACGAAATTCTTTGTTTTAAGGCGGGTTGGGCTGTGACTACAGAAGATAGAGGCGTAGAAGAAGTGACCCAGCACCTCGATCCTGATGTCCATTTGCAGCGGCTATTAGAACCCAAACTCGAAGAGCCCTGGTTCAAAGCCACCATTCAAAACTTTAAAGACTACTTCAATCCACCGAAGCTACCTCCTCTGGAGCTGACGTCGAAGCCAGTAGATGTCCAGGACATCTGGAAAAGCTACAATCCAGGGCCGAAGCGCGCCGGCACGATCTCGATCATATCGACGATTTCCATTCATGTTCTCGCCATCCTGCTGCTGTTTGTGATCTTCCGCGCAACCCCGGCGGGCAAGAAGATCCTGGAATACACCCATCTTTATGTTGATCTGAAGCCGTACGATCTACCCCCGAAAAAAGAGATCGCCGGCGGGGGAGGGGGCGGCGGAAACAAGGCTCCGATACCGGCCAGTAAAGGAGCGCCTCCCAAATTTGCTCCGAAACAGTTCACGCCCCCGGCTCTGGCCGTCCCGGTGCCGAAATTGCCCGTGCCTCCCACCATCACGGCTGAAGCACCCAAACTGGATGCACCTCAATATGGCGATCCGCTTGCTAAGAACGTCATCAGTTCACTCGGGCAAGGGCAGTATGGGCTGGGTGATGGCTCCGGAGGCGGCGTTGGCAGTGGCCACGGCGATGGCTATGGCAGCGGCTCCGGCGGGGGAATGGGTGGCGGCCTCTACAAAATCGGCGGGGGCGTTTCCGCTCCCGTCGTTCTGAGCAAAATAGAGCCTGAGTATTCGGAAGAAGCTCGCAAGGCGAAATACCAGGGCACCGTGGTTTTGATGATTGTGGTTGACTCCCACGGTATGCCGCGCGACATTCGCGTCGTTAAGCCGTTGGGCCTGGGCCTGGATGAAAAGGCCATTGCAGCGGTCCAGAAGTGGCGTTTCCGCCCAGCCATGAAAGACGGCCACCCCGTCAATGTGGAAGCCACGGTCGAGGTAAACTTCCGCCTGCTATAGAAGACAAGACCGCCTCCACCGAATCACGACGGTAAAGGCGCAGACCTCCGGCGCGAAGCGCCCAGCCTATTTTTCCGTGATTGTCAGCACCCGATCGATTGACTGTGGCCTAAGCTTCTGACTAATGCCGCTCGGCCATCGGATTTCGATAGCATCCACGCGCGCATCTTTTCCCAGCCCGAATGTCAGCGCAAGCTGCGATTGCGAACAGTAACTTGAGCCGCTGCGCACCATTTGCGTCTGGCTTCCGGACGCGGATTTGACCGTCACAACGGCTCCCAAGCCGTCGCGACTGGATTTCGTGCCCACGGTCTTGATGGTGATCCAGTGGTTCTTGTTCCCACCGTCGTTGCGGAACACGCACGCAGGGCCGTTATTGTTATTGATCACGACGTCCAGATCGCCATCGCCATCAAGGTCGCCATAAGCCGCGCCCCGAGCCACCATCGGCTTCTGGAAGTCCGAGCCAGCAGACGTGCTGACGTTCGTGAACTTGCCTTTACCATCGTTATGAAAGAGGAGCGGCGGCTCGCGATAC
>JAICLJ010000208.1 GCA_025927575.1 Bryobacteraceae bacterium
CGGTTCCGCGAGCCGAACCGCTTCGGCCAGCCCGGCCGGCGAGGCAATCACGCCGACAAGGCGGGGAAAAGCGCTGGGCCGTGAAAGAGAATCTTCGGGTCTCATGTCTTCCCCTTTGGTCGTCGGGCGAAGTAATTCACCTAACGATGCAGGAATTGCTCGACGTATTTGGCGAGAATATCGAACTCGAGATTGACGAGAGCGCCCGCCTCGAGGAGCCGCAGGTTCGTCTTTTCCCAGGTGTGAGGAATGATCCAGACGACGAAACTCTGTCGCGTCCGCTCCGCGATCGTCAGGCTGACGCCGTTGACTGCGATCGAACCTTTGGGCGCGACGTAGCGCGCGAACTCGTTAGGCAAATCGATCTCGAGCCGAAAATCCGCGCTCGCTTGCTCGAGACGGAGAACACGCGCGGCGCAGTCGATGTGTCCCTGGACGAAGTGTCCGCCGAGGCGGCCATTCGCTGGAAGTGCGCGCTCGAGATTAACAAGGCTGCCGCCATCGAGCGTGCCGAGATTCGTCCGCGCGAGTGTTTCTTCGAGCAGAACGAAAATAATTTTGTCTGCACTGAGCATTGCGATCGTTAGGCAGCAGCCATTGATCGCTATGCTTTCGCCAGCCTGAAGATCACGCCAGCCGGCGGGAGCGCTGATTGCGAGCTGCCGCGCTTTCCCGATATTCCCGAGCAGGTGCGCGGGCGCGACCTGTTCAATCAATCCGGTGAACATCAGCCGCGCAGTAACAGGAGAGCCGCAGGCTGGCCGGCTCGCGCGATCACTCCATTAAGGCGCCACCAGGCGAGAATCGACTCGCAAATCCATCGCCTGGGCGCGGCGAAGATTTTCCATCGCGAGAGTGTCATTCGGATCGATCTCGACGGCTTGCGCAAATTGCAGGAGGGCCTGCGAAATGTGACCTTGTCGGACGTAAAGGACGCCGAGTTTGTTGTGAACGTCGGCACGACGCGGCGCCAGCCGGCACGCCTCCAGATAGTGGGTTTCGGCCTCCTCCAGCCGCCCTCTCTGGTAGAGGAGATTGCCGAAATCGTAGTGCGCATCGACGTAGGTTCGATCGAAGCGCAGCGCGTTCTGAAACTCGGCCTCGGCGCGAGCCGAATCGCCGGCCCGCCAGAGATACATCGCGTAATCATAATGAGCGAGAGCCGATCTCGGGCTCAATTGCAGCCCCAGTTTGTATTCCGCCAGCGCTTCATCTTTGTGGCCCCGCAGTTCCATCACATATCCGTGGTCGGAATGGAAGTCTCCGACGCGCGGTTTGAGCCGAAGCGCCGCGTCGATGTGCTCTGCGGCTTCGTCGGTTTTCCCTAGACGCATGAGAACGTTAGCCAGGCTGTAATGAGCCGCCTCGTCGTTAGGCGTGAACCGCACTGCCACACGGAATTGCTCGGCTGCTTCCTCAAAGCGGCCGCTGTCTCGCAAGAGCACGGCATAGACGTAATGCGGCCTTTCACCAATCGGGACATCAGCGACGATCCAGGACTGTTGTTGCAGAGTTGAGGCCGGCCCACGCTCCTGGGCAATCCAAAGTGCTCCGAGCGGGATGACGAATGCCGCCACCCATTTTAGGACGTGGAGCAGCGGACCGGGACTGAAGCTTTGGCTTGTCGCGGCTGCGCTGGCGCTGCCGCTCAGGCCGAGGGATTCGCGCGTGGAACGTTCGCGCACTTTCCAGATAAAACCGTCATAGTAAAAATGGAGCATGCCCGAAGCCGCGACGACTCCGGTGAGAAACTGTTTAAAGCTCGTCTCCATCAGGTTGTTGAAGTAGCCGAACGCGCCGTAGGCAAGTACGAGCCCGATATAAAGACCAAGAAGGGAACCACTGCGGCGGAAGAGAAAGCGCATGAAGCCGCCGATAGAACGGTCCTTTTCCACGCGGTTACGGTTATAGATCCAAACGATCGAGAGGTACTGCACGTCGTGGAAAACCTCGAAGAGGGCAATGCCGGCGAGGATATTTCTCACGCCATTGTTGCAGAACCACCAGAAGGCGATGGTCGTGCCGAGAAGGGCGAGTTTAACTGGGTTAGGCCGTTGTCCGGCGAGCCAGCCGCGCGCAAAATTGAGCACGAAGAGAATCGCGATTGCGATTGCGACCCACAGGACCGTCTGCTGAAGCGTGTGAAAAACGTGCGGCGGGATGAAAGGAGCGCCACTGGCGTAATAGGTCTTGAGCGTGTCGTTCATCCGCGAAGGCGATAGCAAGACCGCCGCGGCAAACCAACTGGCACAAAGCGCGAAATCCAGCCGCCGGGTGAGAGCGGCGAAGGACCCGACTTTCGCGTAGTAGATGCGACAGAACCCGTAGGTCTGCATCATCCCATGCCAGACGCCCCAGAAAAAGGCCATCAGCACGATGCCCTGCAAATCCCAAACCGTGAAGCTGACGCAGACGAGGAGGAGAAAAATAGGAGCAATGATAAAGCGCCAGCGAAACCGCTCGAACAAGGCGCGGTCGCCGTACGCCCGGATCATTCCGGGAAGGTGATGTCCGACCGCGCCAAACGCGCCGACAAAGAGGTAAATGTCCTGCGCACTCCAACGGGTTTGCGCGACTGCAAACAGCGGGATGAGCAGGAGCGGCGTGCCGACGTAAAGAATCAGGTCGCGCCAACTGTTCAGAATCCAGAGGTTTTTGCCTGGGGCGCGGACCGGGACTTTGGGCACGAACTGCGGGCGGGAAAATGCACTGACCAATTGCATAAAAACGGCGATAGATTGCCGGAGCCGCAGCAAAGGTCAATTGGATTTCTCAAGCCGCGAACACCGAGCGAGAGCGTCCATGCGGTTGGAGGCACAGAGCCTGCTCCAAAGCAGAGGACGCGACAAGCGGGCTTGGAACTGCGTTCAAAAAAAAATTAAAAAAAATGAAAAAAACGCTTGTCACGGTGGAATTCTTCCTGAATTCTCACCGCCAAACCTAACCAAACACCAATGGAGAAACTAATGATCACAACTACAGTCAGAAAGTTGGCATCACTCCGTACGGCCCTCGCGGTCGGCGCAGCGATTCCAATTCTTGCAGGCTCGTTGTTCGCGCAGCAGCCTTCGCCCGCGGCGCAGAGTGCGGCCCAACCGTTAAATGCGCCGGAAGCGACCGGCGCCGCTCCGGTCAGTGGCACGAACCAGCCGCCGCAGAATGCGACGGGCGGGGTTGCCGAAACCGAGCGCATCATCGTGACTGGTTCGAACATCCCGACGGCACAGGAAGTCGGGCCGAACCCAGTCCTAAACATCAATCGGGACCTGATCAACAAATCGCCGCAGCGCACCGCCGAAGAACTGATCAAGGACCTCCCGGTCGCCAACGGCGGCGGCATTCCGATTTCGAACAACGGCACCGGATTTACTCCGGGTGCTTCGTCAATCTCGCTGCGCGGCCTGGGCCCGGAAGCGACGCTCGTCCTGATTGATGGACGACGCCTTGCTCCCTATCCAATCGGCGCCGGTGGCACCGCAGCCTTCTTCGACCTGCGTTCGATTCCCGAATCGGCGATCGAGAGCATCGAAATTCTGAAGGACGGCGCCTCCACTACTTACGGCGCTGACGCGGTCGCGGGCGTGGTTAACATCAAGCTGCGTCACGACTACAAGGGCGCCGAGGTCTCGGTCGAATACGGCAATACGCTGGACAAGGATTCCGGTGAATTCCGAGCTTCGACCGTGTTCGGTGTCGGCGATGAGAATACGAGCATCACCGGTTCGATGAACTACTATCATCGCAATTCGATCTTTAACCACGATCGTGGTTTCTCTCTGAAGCCGCCATTCCTGAGCAGCAACGCCACTCCGTATAACCTGCAGCTCACTTTTGACCAGGTGGTCGCGGCTGGCGGGACGCCACCCCCGGGCTTTGGCCCTGTTGGCAATCTGGACGGTTTGCCAAGCGTCTTCTTCGGCACCGCGCCGACGGGTTCGAACGGTCTTGCGCCGGCTTCGCAGTATATCTATTCGGCTGCGAGACCAAGAGCACCATTCTCGATCCTGCCTGGGTTCGACTTCAACCTGTTCTCAAGCTCATTCCCGCGGCTCGAGAATTACGGCGGATTCGTCAACTTCACGCACAAAATCTTTGGCGATCAGATGGTGCTGTTTGGCGACATGTTCTACGAGTACAGCAAATCACATGACGAATTGGCCCCGACAGCCACGGGCAACTTTGAAACTCCTGGCGCAGTGACGATCGCGATCCCGCCGGGAACCAATCTGAACGGCGTCTCACCGCCGGATACGCCGACTTTTGCGGAGACCGGTTTGCCGGCGGATGCATTCAACCCATTCAATCCGTTCAATCAGATCATCTCGGGAGGCAGCCGTGCTCGTTTCCTGGAATTCGGCAACCGTCTGTTTGACAACACGACGGACAACTTCCTGGCCACGATCGGCCTGAAGGGAGACAAGCTGTTCGACGGTACCTGGGGTTATGATGGCGGCTTCCGCTACAGTAAGGTTAAGGTTACTTCGTTTGGCACGCTCGTCTCCAACTCGCGGCTGTCGGAGGTCCTGAATCAAAACTCGCCGATCTTTCAAACCGGCGGGGCGCTCGCGGGTGGGATTGCGTTCAATCCGTTTGGCGACGCCCTGAAGGGTCCGGTGATCCCGGGCAACGTTGCGGATGTCGCTTTTGCGACGATTCACCCGAAAGATGTTGATACCTCTACATTGGCCACGCTTGACCTGAACATCTATACAACCTCGCTCTTCAAGTTGCCCGCCGGCGGAGTCGGCTTCGCCTTCGGTGGCCAGTTCCGGCGTGAGCAGTTGGAACAGCAAGTCGATGAACTCTCACTTGAAGGTGATATCGCTGGCAGCTCCACTGGTGCGAATACCAATGCGGGTCGGCGGGATTGGGCCATCTACGCGGAATCGAACATCCCGATCACCAGCCCGACCTTCAACTTCCCGGGCTTCTACTCCCTGGAATTGTCGGCTGCGGTGCGATATGAAGAGTTCAAAAACAACAACACCAACGTCACGGTGCCAAAATTCGGCATCCGCTGGCAGCCGTTCGACGAAACGCTCACGATTCGTTCTACAATCGGCAAGGGCTTCCTCGAGCCGTCGCTGATCGAACTTTTCGGCAGCCCGACTTCGGCGCTCACGCCAGTCTTCGACACTCTGCCCACCTCTTTGGGAGGGCCGAACGTTCCTCTCTTCTTGCCGGATGGCTCAAAGAATCCGCTCCGCAATGAGCCTGAGCAGAACGTCGTCTTCACCAGCAGTCCGTTCCTGCAACCGGAAGACTCTGTCTCGTGGACCGCAGGCGTTGTCTGGTCACCGAAGTTCGTCCCCGGCTTTACCGCCACGGTTGATCTTTGGGATACTGAGCGGACCGGTCAAGTCATTCAATCGAGCATCGGAGGTATCCTGCAGCGTGAAGCGACGGGCGGATTGCTCCCAGGCGAAATCGTCCAACGTGACAGCTCCGGCTTTATTAGCCGGATCTTTGTTCCGTTCATCAACAGCGGATCAATCCGAGCTAACGGTATCGACTTCGGTCTGCAGTATGTGTATGCATCGCCATGGGGCACGTTCACAACTCTGACGCAGGCTTCGTATCTGAACTCGTTCAAAATCAAGTCGACGGAAGGTACACCGACACTACAGGCCGCTGGCCTGCCGGTCGGGGGCCTGCTCTCGACATCCGACGATGGCTACCTCCGGTGGCGCGGAATCTCGCGGCTCGACTGGAACTGGAATGGCTTTGACCTGATTGGCACAGCCCGGTTCTATGACGGGTTCCACGAGTTGACAGGATTTGGCCGCAACCATTGGGTGAGGCAGACTTGGTTCATCGATGGCCAGGCTTCCTACGACTTCACCTTCGTTGCTCCGGTCGAGAACCAGCCAGTCGCCGGATACTCGAAGGATGCCAAAGACATGATGAAGGGTAAGGATGGTAAGCAGACCGAAATGGCTGCTTCACAGACCGCGAACGCCGGCATGCCAGTATGGCAGCGAGTTCTGAATGGCACGACCATCACTCTTGGATGCGACAACATCTTCGGCATCGATCCTCCGAAATCCTATGGCTTCGGCGGAAACGCCACGAAGTATCCCGGCTTCCTTTATGATGCGACGGGCCGCTTCGTCTACGTCCAGCTGACGAAGAAGTTCTAAGCCAAGTTAGCAAAGAAGATTAACGGAGAGGCAGCGGACAACCGCTGCCTCTCTTGTTTTTAGGGAAGCTTATCCATCGCCGGACGGCCCCAACGCGGCCTACGCCTTCCGCGACAACGTAACTTTTGCGAAACCAAACCTTCCTTTTCACGAACAGGCCTGAGTTTGCGAAAACCAACCTTCTTTTCGAAAAGCGAGCCTCTTCCGTGGGATTGGCGTTACTTAGTGCCGATCAGGTTTCGGGCGAAGTACCTCAAATTGCGAAAAGCTTGCTTCGTCGGAACCGCAGCCAGCTAAAAGATCGCTGGGATTCAGATTGCTTTCCAATCAGAGCAATCCCAGCCCAGCAACTGCTCGAGTCGAGCAACCTCCTCCTTGTAGAGAGCGTAAAGATGCTGCCTTTCCTCGGGTGTAATCTCTCGTTCGTACGGGATCAGGTTTTGTTCGCGATTTTTGATTCTGCCCAGCGGCTTCACCCCGAGGAAACGGAAGACATCGCCCACAACGTTGACGGTTCGTTGCCGGAACTCCTCGAACTTGATCACGTGCACCTGCTCGCGCGGAAAGCACCGGAAAACGCGCTCGATCTGCTCGAAGTAAAAACCGCGATCAACGTAAGACCTGCGACGTGATTGCGACCCCGGCGATTCCTCTCTTTCTTTCATCTCGGCGGCCACCGCTTCCAGAAAGCCAAGCGGTTCACGTTGCCGGTCCCAGTTCATGTTCCACTGCGAAAAAGCGCGATCGATTGGGTTGCGCAGGAGAATGATCAATTTGATGCCAGGATGATAGTCCCGGATGCGTTTCATCGCCGGCTTCCAATAGGTATAGATGGGCGTGCAGGAGCCAATGATAAGCGACTTCGGCTTTAGCTTGATCCCTTCGTGCAAGATGTCGTAGTTCACGTCGCCGGCAGCGTAGCGTTTTTCATCATCGAAGAAGTGCCGCCGCGGATGATCGATCATGTGCGCCTCCTCGGGATGCGCGAAGGTGATGTTCGGATGTTGGTCGAGGTGATAATGCAGCGCGCTCGTCCCGCCCTTCTGAGTGCCGGCAATAATGAAGTCGAGGCGTTCTATCCGGTCGCGCGTTGATTGAGACATCGACTCATTCTCGTCTTAAGATATCGCTTCCACCAGACGCAAGCGCCGAGAACGCTTTAACCCCGCGCGCTCTCCTTTGTGAAAAGTACGCGTTCGCGTTCCATCACTCCTCCGTGCTTTAAAAACACTTCGAGAATTTGCGGGGTATAATATTGCCCGCCATATGCGGCATTCAGCTCGAAGAAAATTCGGCCGCCTGGGTTGAGCTGCCTTTTCAGGTCGGTGAGCAAGAAATCCCACTCCGCTGCGCCCCAACGCCAGGAGTCTTCGCGTCCACCCTGGAAGGCCGTCGCAAAGGCGGTAACAAGGTCGAATTTCCCATCCAGCTCGGGCAACGGTTCGAAGCCGGTGATCTTGCAAATGCGGCGATCGACGCGGAGCATCTCCACCAGGCTGTCGAAAATTGGAATCCCGGCGACATCGAGGCCAAGCCCGTCGTGGCCTAACGACTGGGTGACGAAGAGAAAAAAACCGCCGCCACAGCCGAGATCCAAAATTCTTTGCCGCGGCCGACGATGCAGATCCAGATCCTGCGCGCGGCGCACGTTCTGGCGCACATGCTTCTCCACATCAAGATACTTTGCATAATGACGCCACAACCCCGGAGAATCGGATGGCAGCGTACCGTATTGCGCCCGCAAATCGCGCAGCCGCTCCTGATCGATCTTCGCCAGCAAAGGCGCGATCGGCACCGGGTGCAGAAGCCGGCGCGCGCGTCGCCAAGCCCGGCGATACGTCAACGGC
>JAICLJ010000296.1 GCA_025927575.1 Bryobacteraceae bacterium
TATCTGGGTGAATCCGACAAGCTCGATGGCGAGCCGCTCTATGAGGCGATTGTGAAGAAGCTGCGGATGCTGGATTTCGCCGGAGCTACCGTTTACCGGGGCATTCTTGGTTATGGCGTGAAGAGGCATACGCACAAGAGCGGACGGCTCCATTTCTCGCGGGATCTGCCCATTATGATTTCGGTTGTGGAGCGGGCGGAGCGGCTTGACGAACTTGTCAGTGTCGTCACGGATATGCTGCTGGACGGCCTTGTTGTTGTTTCGGACGTGGAGATGTATCGGGTCCTGGCGCACGCGGGAGATGGCAATGACTGAGCTGACGCCCGGGAAGCTCTTGCGAGTTCATCTCAGCGAGGACGACCGGTATGAGGATCGACGTCTGTACGAGGCCATCGTGGATCGCTGCCGCGAGCTCGGCATCGCCGGAGCAACCGTCTTCCGGGCGCTCGAAGGCTACGGAGGATCATCGGAGATCCTGCGATCGCATTTGCTTGCGAAGGATCAGCCGGTCGTGGTCACGATCGTTGAAACGCCGGAGAATGCGGCGCGCATCCTGCCGGAGCTGCGCAAAATGCTTCCTAACGGAGTGATTGCGGTCTCGGATGTCGGCATGGTCCGCGTCCAAAAGACCGTGTGAGGCCATCCCTCCGCGGTGAAGGCTGAAAGTGCGCCGGTGATCAATAAACCTGCCATCGAACCCGGGGCCATCCGCTGGTTGAGCCGGAACGTCTTCGCGATCGGCATGCTCAGCCTGTTTTCCGACATGGGGCATGAGCTGGCGACTGCCGTACTCCCGCTATTTCTTGCCTCATTCGGCGGAGGCGCTGTTGCTCTCGGCACAATCGAAGGCGTATCGGACGCGGCTTCCAGCCTCGTAAAGCTATGGATGTCTCATTATTCAGATCGGATCGGCAAGCGCAAGCCGATCCTGATTGCCGGCTACCTCGTCACGGCAATGATGGGCACGTTCGCGTTTGTGACGGCCTGGTGGCAACTGCTGGCGATTCGCACTGTTGCCTGGATCGGGCGCGGAGCGCGCGGTCCGGTAAAGAACGCACTGCTCTCCGAAAGCGTGCCTCCCGCAGCGCACGGGCGAGCCTTTGGATTCGAAGGAGCGATGGATACGCTGGGCGCAATCATCGGACCTGGGATCGCATTGTCGCTGGTAGGCGTAATCGCGCTGCGGCACATTTTCCTCATCTCGTTTATCCCTGGCGCCATCACGGTTTTGATCGTGATCTTCGCCGTTCGAGATCTTCCGTTAAAACCACAGCCGCAACGGACGATGTGGTCTTCGCTTCGCTCTTTGCCGCGAGTTTACTGGCGCTATGTCGCCGCCGTCGGCATTTTCGGGTTGGGCAACTTTGCGCATACCCTGCTGGTGCTCCGCGCCGTGCAACTGCTGACGCCTGTTTATGGCGCGGCAAAAGCCGGCCGGTACGGCATCGGGCTGTACATCCTGCACAACGTCGTCTATGCGGCGGTTTCCTATCCCGCCGGCTCAATTGGCGATAGGGTGGATAAGCGCCGGTTCCTCTCGGTAGGATACGCGCTGTTCGGCATCATGTGCTTCTTGTTTCTCGTGAGCACGCCCAGTATTCCGTATCTCGCATTTCTGTTTATTCTTGCCGGGGTTTACGTAGGTATCGTGGACGCCATGGAACGGTCGCTCGCGGCCGGCTATTTACCGGCGGATATGCGGGGCATTGGCTATGGAGCGCTCGCGACGGCGAATTCCTTTGGCGATCTTGCATCCAGCGTTGTCGTGGGCCTTCTTTGGACAAACGTGTCGGATGGCGCCGGGTTTTTATATGGAGCGATACTGACGCTTTTGGGAGCAGCCGCGTTATTTGCAGTGCCGCGCCGGGCAGCGGCCGGCCCCGTGGGATAGGCTTGCAGAAGCCGCTACCGGCTTTGTCCGGTATCCCTGATTGCCGATTCGTAAATTGGTTTAGCTCTTTGCTGAAGGCAAACATGCCCCGCGTAATTTATGAAGATGCGGCGGCGTTCGCCGGTTGCGGCACGCTTGACGCGGGCTGGCGAAGATCGAGCCGCATGACGATGGGCCGGTCCGGCCGGAGAATCATGCCCGATCCGACGCCGACAGCTTTCTCATCCGCGAGCCTCAACCGCCAGCGCCGAGCGAGCGCCGCCAGCACGAGAACTCCCTCCATGCGCGCGAATGGTTCGCCAATGCACATCTTGGCTCCGCCGCCGAACGGAAAGTAAGCCAACTTCGGAGGTGAACCTGCCTCCCATCGTTCCGGATCGAAGGCCGTTGGGCGGTCAAAGAAGCGCTCGTTCCGCTGGGTGATGTAGGGACTCAGGAAAATGGTCGAGCCGCGGCGAATCGTGTAGCCGCCAAGCGTTATCGTCTCCTTCGGGCGCCGTCCAAAGAGGAGCGCCGGCGGATAGAGCCGCATCGCTTCAGCAAATACCGCCGATGTATAGCGGAGTTGCGGAATGTCGTCGAAGGTCGCGGTACGCTCGCCGACGGCCAAGTCGATCTCTGCGTGCAATTTCCGCTCGACATCCGGATGTTGCGCCAACAGATACCCGGTCCACGTAAGCGCGGTCGCCGTGGTTTCGTGTCCGGCCAGCACGAACGTGACAATCTCATTTCGTATGTCCTCGTCCGAAAGCCGGCCGCCTGCATCGTCCCGTTGGGCCATCAGAAGGGAAATGACATCGCGCGTCTGTGACTGCCTGCGCCGTTCGATAATCGGCGTGATAATTCGTTCGAGTTCCGCGCGTTCAGAGCGGAAGAACAAACTGGGGGCACGCGGGAATGTCCGCCGGTAGGCGAGTACCAGCGGCTCTAAAAAGGCGAATCCGGGGACGAGCCACTGCGAACGCTTGCCCACACGCTGGAGGGCGGCGGCAATGCCTTTCGCGCTGCCGCGGAAATCCGCGCCAAAGAGGCACTCGCCGACAATCGCCAGGGTGAGCCGGCGCATCTCGGCCGCGAGATCGATCGTGGCGTCGGGCTGCCACTCGCTCGCGGTCCGCTCGGCCTCGCTGCTCATGCTATCCGCATACGATGCAATCTGATCGCGGTGAAATGCAGGCTGCAAGATCCGCCGCCTTTCGCGGTGCTCCGGCTCCTCTCGCGTCAAGAGACCGTCGCCGATCAGTTCACGTAGAAGCACCGCCCCGGTATCGCGAACAAAGCTGTGCTGGCGCTTTACCAGGATCTCCTCAATGAGATCCGGGTCGTCCACCAGATAAATGCGTTTGGTCAGAATGCGAAACGAGGAAATCGGACCGTAGCGCCGGGCCGAGCTTTCCAGGAACTTCAGTGTGCGGCCGACGTTACCGCCCCCGAGGAATTGGAACACTTCGAAGCCGCGCGGTCCCGGGGGTACTTTCATGTGCTTTGGGGGCGCCGCACCGGGTGGCCGCCCGCTTCACTCACTAGTCTCCCAGAATCTTCGCCACAGGTTGCAGGGATTCCACGTTCTCGCAGACGGCTTTAATCGCCGCGGTGATCGGCACAGCCAGCACAAGGCCGACGCCCCCCCAGAGTAATGTCCAGAACATCAGCGCGAGCGTGATTATCAACGGGTTCAAATGCACGTGCCGGCCGACGATCTTTGGATAGAGGAAGTTGGAGGCGAGGAGATGCAGGGCTCCGGTAACAGCGGCAATGGTCAGAATCACAGTGAACTTGTTTGGTATGGCAAGGGCCGCGAGAACGGGCGGTAAGATCGCCAAGGGAAAGCCGACGTACGGCATCAGGCTCAGGAACCCGCTGATGATGCCGATCAGCGGCCAGTACGGCACTCCCAAGAAGAAGAAAACTATCGCGCTCACAATGCTGAGCAGGATTCCCAACACTACGTTGCCCAGAATGAAGGCGCGCGTGGATTCCGCGACATCTTCCCA
>JAICLJ010000199.1 GCA_025927575.1 Bryobacteraceae bacterium
GCCCGGTTTGCCGGAAGCATGCCGAACCCGATGCCCACAGAGATCGAGGCGGCAAACGCAATTACGATGGAGAGAATCGAGATCGGAATCTTGACGCTTGTCAGGAGGCTGACGCTGAGCGGGATGGCGATGCCGATGAGAATGCCGATGAACCCACCGCCGACACTCATCAGAATCGACTCGATCAGAAACTGCCCCAGAACTTCCTTCCTCGATGCACCGACGGCTTTGCGCAAGCCGATTTCCCGCGTTCGCTCGGTCACAGTCACAAGCATGATGTTCATGATGCCAATGCCCGAAATGATGAGAGCGAGAGCCGAGACGATAATCAGCACAATCTCGAGAATCAGCGCAATCGATTTGGCGGCGTCCAAAATTGCCGAAAGATTCGCGACACTGTACCGGGCGCTGGGACGATGGCGAGCTTCGAGGATCTCCTTCACTTCGTTGGTGACGCGCGGCACGGCGTCCGCATAACGCGCCTGAACATACAGCGGGTCCACACGCTCATAAGGCAGGAAATATTTCGCGACCGTGATCGGAATCATCACTGTGTCGTCTGTAATCTCGGAAATGCCGAACGTGCTTGTCTTTTCCTTGAAGACTCCCACAATGGTGAACTTCAGTTGAAAAAGCCGTACGTCCTGACCGATGGCCGCACCAGCCGACGGGAATAAGCGAAGCGCAAGCTTTTCAGTGATCAGGGCGACCCGCTCACGTAGCTGGATGTCGCTCGGATCGAAAGTGCGCCCGGCCACTAGCACGATATTGCGGACTCTTGCGTACTGGTCGTCTGTGCCATTGATGGTGACATCCCGCTCGCGGCCGTTGATCACAATGCGGCTGCTCGTCTGCATCACGCCCGTGGCGGCGACAATCTCCGAACCCAGAGCATCGCGAATCGCGTTGATGTCGGCGATTTTAATGAAATCGGCTTCCGCCGCCGCGTAGTTCGAGCCTGACATCTCGTAGTTGGCATAGATCAGGTTGGAGCCGATGCCGCGAATCTGATCGAGGATGAAGTCTTTGCCGACCAGTGAAATTGTCACAACCAGAATGACCGACGCATTGCCGATGATGAGTCCAAGCGCGGTCAGGAAAGTGCGAAGCGGGTTTGCCCTAAGCGATTGAAGACTGAACCGGAAAGCCTCACCGTATTCCATAGCTATTGTCGGGGCAGCGTATGCTGAGTCACGCCGGCCGCCAATACGGGGCGGTTCTGCTTCAGCCGCGCAGACGCCATTACGCCCCGTTGGCCCGCTTCAGAAGCCGTTCCGCATCCTGCTTCGAAGGGTCGTTCGGCGTCACTTGAGATTGCAAGTATTTTTGCAAAAGTTCTCTTGCTTCCGGCAGATTCCGGTTTTGCTTAATCAACGTCTCCGCGCGAGCATACCACACCTTGGGAGTGTTGGGGGCCATCTTCTCCGCCCTGCTGAACAGAGCGTCGCTCTCCTGCGTCCGGCCCTCTTTTGCCAGGAACTTTGCAAGATCCAGCACGCGGCCTATCTGTAGCGGAGCGAGTTCGATGGCATGGCGCAACTGCGCCTCGGCAGTCCCATATTCACGCTGGTGCTCCGCGAGCCGGGCCCGCGCAAAAAAACCTTCGGCCGGGTCGACACTTGCAATCTGCGAAGCTACGCGTTGAGCCTTGTCAAAGCCGCCGCCAAGAAACCCGGGCGCCTCCAGGTAGTAATCGAATAAATCGCTGAGCGCTTCCTGGTTGCGGCTGTTTCGCCGGACTGCTTCTTCAAACCAGCGCCGCGCCTTCGATGCATAACCCGGCGCCAGTAAAGAATTGGACGTTTCCGCCCGCCGGCCCCAGGCGCGGCCGAGCCAGAGAGCATAATCGCTGTTCGATGGATCGATAGTTGCGGCGCTGCAGAAGAAATCGACTGCCTTTTTAAAATCGCCCATCATGAAGTAATTGCGGCCGATCAGGTTCTCCACCCCGGCATCCCGGCTGTCCTTATCCAAAAGCTCGAGCGACGCTTTGTACTCGGTCTTGCTATAAAGTTCCTCGGCTTTTCGATTCGCTTGCGCGCGCGCCGGCGTGCTAAATACCGAAAAACAAAGCGGAAACAGCACCGCAAGAACCCGCAAATCCTTCAAAAAGACAGCGCCCTTGGATAGTCCAATCATACTCTCTGCACCCGAAACTGAGAAAATGCTCAGTAGGTGTGATGTGTCGCGCCCCGCTAAGGATACGGCCAACTGCTTTGTAGGTTCCGGCAAAATTTCGGCGCGGGTAACAGACGCGCTCCAGCGCCCGTCTCTTTGTGTAGTATTCTTATTCGAGAATACGTATTAGAGGTGGATTGATATGCTCGTCCAATTGAGACGTCTCCTTCTGTTCGCCAGCCTCATTCTGCTTTGCACCAGCGCAGCGTGGGCTCAGGTAACGACACTCGAAGGACACGTCAAAGGAACTGATGGCAACCCGGTGAAAGGCGCTCTCATCAAGCTGACGCGCACGGACATCAAAGGCCATTATCAAGTGAAGTCCGACAAGAAAGGCCATTGGTTCTATACCGGCCTGCCGCTCGGAACATATGACATTAATTGCGAGATCGACGGCAAAGTCGTTGACACGGTTAAGGGCGTCCGCTCCAAATACGGCGACACGACCGTAGTGGATTTTGACGCGCAGAAAGCTCAACAACAGCAGGCTGCGATGCAGCAGGCGGCCCAAAGCGGCACGTTGACAAAAGAGCAGGAGCGCGGTCTGACCGCCGAACAAAAGGCTGCCCTCGAAAAGCAGATGAAAGAGCAGTCGGAGGCAATGAAGAAGAACAAAGCGTTGAATGACGAATTCAATGCGGCAAAAACGGCTGCGCAGGCTAAGGATTACCCAACCGCTGAACAACATTTCCAGAAGGCCGGCGAGATCGATCCAAACCAGATCGCGATCTGGGCCGGCTTGGGCGACCTGGAGTACCAATGGGCCATGTCGCAGCCCGCGACACAGCGCAACGCCACATTCGACAAGGCTGCCGAGGCGTATAAAAAAGCTCTCGCATTAAAGCCGGATGATGCGGCGCTGTATAACCAGCTCGGCAACGTTTATGGCGCCGAAGGCAAGATTCCGGAAGCCACGGAGGCCCTCACGAAAGCGGCGCAACTCGATCCGCAGATGGCGGCGAAAGCCTATTACAACCTCGGGGCCAACCTGGTGAACACAGGCAAATCGGATGAGGCTGCCGATTTCTTCAAGAAAGCGATTGAAGCCGACCCGAATTATGCGGACGCCCACTATCAATACGGGATCTGCCTGATGGCAAAGGCGCAGGTCGATTCCGGCGGGAAGATCACGCCGCCCGAAGGCACGGCCGACCAATTTCAGAAATACCTGGAGTTGAAACCGGATGGCCCGTTCGCACAATCCTCAAAGGACATGCTGACCCAGCTCGGGTCCACCGTTAACACAACGTACAAGGCCCCCGGCACGTCCAAGTCTAAGAAGAAGTAGTAGTTCACGCACAAGTTGCATCAAAAAAAGGTGAGGCAGTCGCGGCTGCCTCACCTTTCTTTGTATTGTGGTAGTAGCTCCAGATGTTTCGCTTTATTCTGTATACGCTCCTCCTGATCATCGTGATCTCGATCGTGAAATCGGTGATCGGCGTGGTGATGAAGAGTTTCGGCGATTTTGCGGGGCGTCCCGACGCGCCGCCACGGGCGAAAGGCGGCAAATCGAGCGCTCGGATCGGCGGCGATCTACACCGGGACCCGGTTTGCGGCACCTTCGTGGCTGAAAGCACCGCTTTCCAGCGGCGGCTAGGCGCCCAAACGTTCTACTACTGCTCAGACGCCTGCCGCGAAAAGCATGCGTTGGTCGCAAAGTAGAGCGCAGCCTCCAGGAGCACGTAGACGACTCGTTCTCTAATCTAGTTGTATGCGCTCCATTTCTCTAGGCGCTCTCGCGGAACAACTCGGCTGCGAACTAGCCGGCGATCCCAGCGTTCAAATTGCCGGTGTTTCGACTCTCGAAAAAGCCGGGCCCGGCGAGGTGACGTTCCTCGCAAATCTGAAGTATGCCCCGAAGGTAAAGCAAACTCGCGCTGCTGCCGTGTTTGCAACCGAGCGGCTGGCCGGGATTGCCGCCGCTACGCTCATCTCGAAGAATCCGTACTACGACTTTGCCCGTACGATCGCGCTTTTCTATCAGGCTCCCAAGCCAAAACCAGGTATTCATCCGACGGCGGTCGTTTCAGCCTCCTCTCGCATCGGTCCGGGAGCTTCCATCGCCGCTTATGCCGTGATCGGCGAGAACGTCACTATCGGTGCGAACGCGGCGATCTACCCTCATGCCGTGATTTACGACGGCTGCACGATCGGAGACGATTTCACGGCTCATTCGCACGTCTCCGTTCGCGAGTTCTGCCGGATTGGCGATCGAGTCATCCTGCACAACGGCGTGGTCGTGGGAGGGGACGGATTTGGATTCGCCAAGCACGTGGATGGGTCCCAATTTAAAATTGTCCAGTCTGGCGTGACAGTAATTGAGGACGACGTCGAGATACAGACCCTCACCTCCGTGGATCGCGCCAGCATGGGCGAAACAAGGGTGAAGCGGGGAGCTAAGATCGACAGCCTGGTTCAGATCGGCCACGGGTGCGTCGTCGGCGAAGACAACATTATTTGCGCACAGGCCGGACTGGCCGGCAGCACGATCCTGGAGGCGAACGTCATCATGGCCGGCCAATCCGGATCAGCCGGGCACCTCACCATCCACAAAGGCGCAACTGTGTATGCACAGGCTGGAGTAGGGCACGATGTTCCGGAGAACACGGTGGTCGGCGGCTCACCCGCGTTTGAGGTCCGCGATTGGCTTCGAGCTTGCACGGCGTTCACCAAATTGCCCGAGATGTGGAAGCTGGTGCGTCAACTGGATCGCCAGATCCGCGACCAGAACGACACAAAGACAAACGGCGAACCCGAGTAAATCCAGTCGGTCCAGTATTCTGGGACGTGTACTCAGCGATTGAGTGAACGCTTTTATTCTATGGCCAAAGTCCCACCAGACTATTTCCATCGCCCGGTTGCATACAAAGATGACGCCTTTATCGAAAGCAATGAGGCGCGCCCACTGCGGATCCTGTCCGAATACCTCTGGCCCTTAGTGCATCTCGAGGAAGAAAAGATCCAGGACACCATCGTATTTTTCGGTTCGGCACGTCTGAAAGAAGACGGCCCGCTGGGCAAATATTACGAAGAGGCTCGGGAACTCGCACGGCTCGTCACGGAATGGTCGGCGAGTTTAAACGAGAGCATGAACCGGTTCGTCGTTTGCTCCGGGGGCGGTGAGGGCATCATGGAAGCGGCCAATCGAGGAGCCTACGATGCTGGCGGCAAGACGGTCGGCCTCAACATTGGTTTGCCTTTCGAACAGCGCCCGAATCCTTACATCACGCCCGAGCTATCGTTCGAGTTTCACTATTTTTTCATGCGTAAGTTCTGGTTTGCCTATTTAGCGAAGGCGCTCGTTGTCTTTCCGGGCGGCTTCGGAACATTGGACGAAATGGGCGAAATCCTGACGCTGGCTCAAACCAAGAAATTAGAGGGGAAAATCCTGATCGTCCTGTACGGCTCGAAGTTCTGGAATGAGGTGATCAACTGGCAAGCCCTGGTGGACCACGGCATGATCGCGGAATCGGATCTGGACCTTTTCCAATTCGCGGACGATCCGGCGACGGCACTGCGAATACTGAAGGATGGCTTGACGAAGTACTACCTGGAACCGGAAGAAGCGTTGCCGAAGAGCGAGGAAGCTCCCGAGATTGCACGCTCGCGGCTATCCTGAGAATGCAACTGCCGCGAAAGCAGTAAAATATGGCCGATTTGAACCGCATACGGGCCTCAGTGCGGAATCTCTACCGCAAGGTGGGGCGTGTTGGCCTGATTTTTGCGATCGCCTTGGCGTTGTTCATCGGAATGCTGCTCGCAAAGAGCGCGGGCGCTTTCCTGGCGCTCGACATCGTTGTTCTTGCGATTACCGGGATCTGGCTCGCCATCCGATCTCTGCGCCACCTGATGAATCGATCCCTCTGGAGCCTGAGAAACCGGCTGCTCGCGGTCTATGCCTTGACCGGCGTGTTGCCTATTCTGCTGATCCTGGTACTGGTCGGATTGTGCGGATGGGCACTGACAAGCGAGTTGGCGATCCACCTGGCCAGTTCCGAACTGGACCGGCGCTTGGGCACGATTCAGGCGGCCGCGGAAGCGCTGGAGAAAACGCCTAAGGAGGATCGCAAGGAGGCGGCGCCAAGCATCCTCGCTTACTTTAAGGTGCGCTTTCCCGGAATCGCTCTCTATACAACTAACGCGAATGGAGAGCGAGCATATCCGCCGGACAGCCCGCCATTGAACCTGCCTCCCGGCTGGAAGACGGCGCACGGTTTGCTCGAACGCGACGGCAAGTTTTATGGTTGGTGCCATATAGTCAAGCCGGACGAGAACATTACGGCTCTCGCGCCATTAACCGATGCGCTAATCGCCGACCTGGTGCCCAATCTTGGACAGATTGTTCTTACGGAAACGCCCCATCGGGGTGGGGCTTTCGAAAGCTTTTCCTTTGACAAGCAGAGCGGCGCGCCACCCGCGCATAAGACGAAAACGGATGACACTCCGCCTCAGCATCCGCTAGCGATCCATAATGCCGGTGTCATTCCTCCGCCAATCAATCGCTTCGATATCGATGTGCCCTGGGTGGCGTTCTATCCGCATTACGATTGGCGCGATCCCAACATAAAACACTCGGCGGTGCTGCTGGTCAGAAGCCGCCCGTCGGCGGTGCTCTCCGCGATCTTTACGGGAACGGATCAATTGCGATCGACGCTGGTGGGCGCCATGATCGCAGTGGCGATCCTGTTCCTCCTGGTGGAAATCGTCGCGCTGGTCATCGGAGTGTCGCTGTCGCGCAGAATCATGCGCGCTGTGAATGAGTTGTACGAAGGCACACGGCGAGTCATTTACGGCGATTTCCGCTATCGGATTCCGGTCCGCGGAAGCGATCAAATCGGGGAGCTGACGACATCGTTCAATCAGATGACGGGCAACCTGGAGCGTCTTTTGTCGGTCGAAAAAGAAAAAGAGCGGTTGCAAGCCGAACTCGAGATTGCCCGTGAAGTGCAGATGCAGCTTTATCCGAAGATCGCGCCGCCCGAGCGTGGATTGCGCCTGACGGTCTGCTGCGATCCGGCGCGGGTGGTTTCAGGCGATTATTACGATTACGAGCCGGTACACACGGATAAACTCGCGTTCTGCATCGGCGATGTCGCCGGCAAGGGCATCTCAGCCGCGCTGTTGATGGCGACGGTGCAAGCCGCCCTGCGGGCGCAGACCAGCGCGGCCACCGAAAGATTCGAGCACGGCAGCGCTCGTTCGCTGAACGCCGCGAGAGTAGTCTCCGAACTCAACAAGCAGGTTTATGCTCATACCGCGCCTGAGAAATATACGACTTTCTTTTTCGGCCTGTTCGATGAGATCACCGGAACCTTGACGTACACGAATGCCGGACACCTGCCGCCGATTTTGATCCGCAACGACACAGCATCGCTGCTTGACATTAACGGCACGGTCGTGGGCGCATTTCCGTTTTCGGTGTATGACGAAAGTACGGTAGTGCTGGAGCCGGGCGATCTTCTGATTTGCTACACGGATGGAATCACGGAGCCGGAAAACGCCTACGGCGAAATGTTTGGAGAGGATCAATTGATCGAGATTGTGAAGCGCTGCCGCAACCAGGAGGACTCGGCGATCATCAGGGGCATCATCGACGCCGTGCGCAACTGGCATACGGCCGACGAAATGCCGGATGACATGACCCTGCTGATTGCGCGCCGCGTGGAGGCCGCATGAAGATTCTTACGGCTGCCCAAATGGGTGAAGTGGACAGGCTCACGATGGAGCGCGGAATTCCGGGATCCATCCTGATGGAAAACGCCGGAAGCCGCGCCGTTGACTATCTCCGCGAGACGTTCGCTCCTCTCGCACGACATCGGATCGTCGTGTTCTGCGGCAAAGGAAACAACGGCGGCGACGGTTTTGTGATCGCACGGCAACTATTTCAGCGCCGCCTATGCGCGGAACTCACCGTTGTTGAAGCGTTCCCAGCCGAATCGCTGAGCGGCGATGCGGCACGAGCGCGATCCATGTTACGGGCCGCCGGATGCGCTACGTTCCCGAACATTCCGGAACAGGCTTTACAAGCGACGCTGGTCGTTGACGCGGTGCTCGGAACCGGCATCAAAGGGGCGGCCCAGGGCGCAGCGCTCGACGCCATCCGCGCCGTCAACACTCGGTTCCCACACGCCTTGAAGGTGGCGGTTGATATCCCATCCGGATTCCCGACTGACGAACTAACAGTCGAAGGGGAATATGTACACGCCGGACACACTGTCACCTTCACAGCCATGAAGCGTAGCCAGGCACTATCGCCATCCTACGAAGCCATGGGATGCCTGGCGGCTTTCCCGATTGGGACCCCCGACGAATTGTGCGAGGAGAACGACCAATACAAACTACGGCTGACGACCCCAGGAGATATCGCCCCATTATTCGGCCCTCGAACGCGTAATTCAAACCAGGGCATGTACGGTCATGTGCTGGTTGTCGCGGGATCGGTCGGCAAGACCGGAGCCCCAGCAATGACAGGCCTTGCCGCTCTCCGAATCGGCGCCGGCCTTGTCACGGTGGCGTCGGCTGAGA
>JAICLJ010000156.1 GCA_025927575.1 Bryobacteraceae bacterium
ACGTTTGAAACGCTGGCGCGCTCCATCGTCTATCAGCAAGTCAGCGGGAAGGCGGCCGCAAGTATTCTCGCGCGAGTACAGCAGGCGGTAGGCTCCCGATTCACAGCCAGGGCCGTCCTTCGGTTGACGCCCGAAGAACTGCGCTCGTGCGGACTGTCCAAGCAGAAGACTGGCTACATCCTAGATCTGGCTGAAAAGGTCGCTCTGCGGCAAGTCAACTTTCGCAAGCTCGCCTTGCTCAGCGATGAAGAAGTGATTGAGCATCTGACACAGGTGAAAGGCGTTGGCGTGTGGACTGTGCAAATGTTTCTGATGTTTGCGCTGGAGCGGCCGAATGTGTTTCCACATGCCGATCTGGGCGTGCGGAACGCCATCCACCGCGCGTACAACTTATCCGAAACGCCGAAGCCGGCAGACCTGTTGCGAATCAGCCAGCCCTGGCATCCATATTGTTCGATTGCGACGTGGTACCTGTGGCGAAGTTTGGAGGGAGCCGCGGGAATCTGACCTAAGCGCCGAGTTGCACCAGTTCCGTGTCGGGAAAAAAACCCGCTTCTTCCGTTGCGCCATCCAGATCGAGAAAGCGCGTATCGAGCAGACGTCCGGTTTCGATTTTACTCATTGCCGAAAGCAGCGTCTCTTTCAGATGCGGATGATCGCGCTCCAATTCGGAAAAGATATCGCGCAGCGTCCGGCGGACTGTCCCCGTTTTCTGCGAACAACCGCACGGGATGACGGGCGCCCCGAGACGTTCGGCAAAGGCCCGCGTCAGGTCTTCGGTCACATAAAGGAGGGGGCGGATCAGGCGGAAATCGCGTTTCCGCGAGTAGGCGACCGGCGGCAATGCGCTCAGGCGGCCAGTAAACATCGCATTGCGAAGAAAGGATTCGCAGAAATCGTCCGCGGTATGGCCGAAAGCGATGACATTTGCGCCGAGATTTCGCGCAATCTGATAGACCGCGCGACGGCGGAACCGGCTGCACAGGTCACATCCGTGATCGGGCTGCTCCTCAAGCAGCCGCAGCGACGGCCCGTCCTGGACATAGGTCCAATCAATGCCACGCTGTTCCAGGTAGCCGCGAAACGGGTGAATCGGAGCAAGAAACTTGCCCTGCTCCACAGTGAACGCGCACACGGAAAAATCAATCGGAGCCTTCTTTTGCAGCCGAATCAGCGCTTCGAGCAACGTAACGGAATCCTTGCCGCCGGACAGCCCCACGGCGACACGATCCCCATCGCGGATCATGCGATAACGTCCGATCGCTTCGCCTGTTTTGCGCAATATTGCTTTTTCGAGATCCACTGTTACTAAGCATAACCGGAGCGCCGCAGTTCGGCGCCTCCAGTGGGATTACTGCCCAACCAGCTCTTTTCCTTTGGAGAGCGCGTCTAAGAACTGTTCTCGCCCGCGTTCTACGCGTGCAACCGCGGTCTCGGTGGTGATTTTGTACACGATCAACCCCAGAACCAGATCGCAACACAGAACCAGCAGGAACGCCCATTCGCTGCCGAACGCCCACCTTGCTAGAAATGCGAGGCCAACCGGAATGGCCATGGCGATAAAGCAGAGCATAAGCCACAGCGTCGCTTTGCCGCTTTTCTGATTACGGAACGCCTGGCTGGGGTCGATCGCCCTCGGAAGGATGACAGACGTCAGATTGCCGCAAGCAAGCAGGAACAGAGCCAAAATCAACGTCAGGAAAATGGAGGTTATGGCGCTGGTGGGCGTAATAGGCGCGTGCAGGGCATAACCGAACAAGGTTGTGAATAGCGTCATCAACACAATTGCGGCGAGCGCGGCTAGATTCTTGGCGCGCAGGACCGTTTCAAATCGCACGGGAGCCACAAAGTAAATCTGCGCAGCCTTTCGATCGAATCCGAAAACATTCCACAGCAGAAGTTCTCCAAGAATCAGCAGCCCATAGGTATTGATAACGGGCAGGTAGTTGCCCGCCATGAAACGGCTGTGGTTCCGGCCAAAAGCGAGGGGGAAGAAGACCAGCGCGCTAAAAATACATGCCATGCCAAAAATGACGCGGAAGCGCGGCGACCGCGAAAGAATCCGAATTTCTTTTTCAAGGAGAGCAGCCAGGGGATCGTCGAACAAGCGGCTCGGTAGATTCAGCAGCCATTCGAATCGGGAGCGCCGCGTCCCGTGCTTGCCGCGCCCCGCGCTTTCAAACTCGGCGGCGCGGTCCGTGTCCAACATCTTTGCGAATTGCCGTCTTGCGAGAGCGTCGACAAACACTAGCGAGACAATCCATATCGCCAGCGCCTGAAAGGAGAACCGGCCAAGCGCCAGCTCAGAAAGCTCGTGCCACGGAGCGCCCTGCCCCGTACCAATCGAGAAAAATACCGGCTTCAACTTCGTCCCCAGGCTAGTGTTCACCAGCAGGTTCGGCAAAACGGCCAGGATCACGATCACGGCAACGAACAGCTCACGCAACCGCTTGCGCCGGAACATTCGGAGGAGCCACTCGCGGACGGCGAGCGAAAGGAGCAGATTGAAAGGCAGATAAAGCAGAAGCCAGAATGCCGACGAAAAAGGAATGCCCGGATGCATCGCCAACCCGACCAGCGCGCCCAGCAGCACAATGATCATTTCAGGCGCGGTGGTTAAGCGGAGCAGCACTTCCACTCCAAAGAGCGCGTTTTCGCGGATGGGATAGACCAGGAGCTTGCTTAGTTCAAGCGACCAACCGCTGCTCAATGTCATTACCGGGAATATCTGCCAGAACAACAAAACGGCCAGAAGCGCGAGTGGCAACACTACCCGCAGAGTCGAGACCGGAACACCGGGAATTTCCAGGGCGATCGAAACGGCTGCTGCCGTAAAGATGCTGTACCAAATCGTTGACAGAAGCGCCGTCAGGATTGTGCCCCAGCCGGACCTCGGAAGATAGTTCCGGATAGTCCGGAATTGGGCCCACAATATGGCGCGAATCTGCCCGCTCATGGAGATCCCAGCCAACTGAGCGTTTCAGGCGTGGATCGTTCAGCGCCAACCACGTGCACGAAAATATCTTCGAGCGAGCGCGCTCCTTCTTCCGCTTGGGCGCGCAGCTCAGGCAAGGTCCCCTGAAGCACAATCTTCCCTCGATGGATAATGGCGAGGCGATCGCACAGGCGTTCCACCACTTCGAGAACGTGCGAGGTAAGGAAGACGGTTGCACCACGCCGAACTTGCTCGAGCAGGATGTCCTTCATCAAACGCGCTCCTACGGCGTCCACCCCTTCAAACGGCTCGTCCATCAAAAAGAGCTGGGGCCGATGAATCAGCGCCGCGCCCATAGCCAGGCGCTTACGCATGCCTTTCGAATATTCGCCCACAAGCTTTCGCGGCTCTGAACCCAGTTCGAATAAATCGATCAGTTCCTGGCTCCGCTCTTTCGCGATCGAACGCGTCAGTTCGTACATACGCCCGACGAATTGCAGATACTCGAATCCTGTGAGATGGTCGAACAGAAGCGAATCGTCGGGAACAATTCCAATCCGCCGTCTTATTTCGAAGCCCTGTTCGGCAATCGGCAAGCCAAGAATGCGGATAGTTCCGGAGGTTGGGATCGCCAAGCCGGTCAGCATTCTGATGGTGGTGGTCTTCCCTGCCCCATTCGGCCCAAGGAACCCAAAGAAACAGCCTTGCGGAACCGTTAGATTCAAGCCATCGACAGCCAGAAATCCGTTGTAATCTTTGCGAAGATCGGAAATTTCAATGGCCGGCGCGCTCCCGGCAGGAGCCGCAACGGCTTCAGCGCCGAGTTGCCGATCAACCGATGGACGCTCCATTAACGCGAGAGCTTCCCGTCCGGGGCCGCTCCTCCCCCGTCCGCTGCTGAACGCAGCGTCGCCATTAAATTTCCCAGCTCGTGAAGCACGCCGAGCTTCGCGCGCTCGTATTGATTCTCGGTTTCGTATAAGGCGAGCCAGCGGTCATTTTCAGCCGCTCGCGCTTTCTCAACATCGCTCAACCGGACACGCCCTTCCGTGTACTGGGCCAGGAGCACCGAAAGATCGTCATGCGCCAGATCAAGCTGCTGGCGCGCAAGATCGCGCGTCTCCTGGGCGCGGCGCATTTCCTGATAGCTGCGCCGCGTGTTGACAGAAATCTGATTCCGCGTCTGGTTAATCTGCAGCCGCAGCTTCGCCATGTCGGTGGCGGCCTCCTCATATTGACCGCTGATGCCCGAGCCGACAAAGATCGGGAGAGTGAAGGAGGCTCCGATCTGCGCGTTGTTGTATTGGAACTTTTGGAAATAACTGGTGTAAGCGTATTTCGCAAAGAGAGAATACTGTGCGACCAGATCCACCTGCGGAAGGCGTGCGGCCTTATAAGAGCGGATCTCCAGTTGTTTGGCCAGTACGGCGGACTGCAGGCGGCGCAGCGACTTGCTATTTTTCAACGCCACATCGATCGATTCGTCTTCTGACTCCATATCTGGAAGCTTGAACGTTTCCTGCGCTCTGGCTGGATGGACGCGGTCCTTCGCCGGGAAACCGAGCGTGACGGCGAGCAGCATTTCTGCGTAATCTTCGTCCGCTTTGAAAGTATCGAGCTGCTGCTCGGCTTGAGCCAGATTGATGGCCGCACGCTTGCTCTCGACGGGCAGTTCGGCGCCCTCGCTGACGCGAGATTGCATCGTCTCGACGGCCTGCCGCAGCGACGGAAGCTGCCCGTCCACGGCTTCGCGTTCTTTCGCCGCGCGTTGGGCGTCGAGGAAATAATTAGCGGTCCGGTAAGCGACTTCATCCGCCTGCGCTTGAGCGTCGATCAGAGTGCCCCTCGCATTTTCTTTGGCGGCTGCAACCTGATACTGGGCGGGCCGGTTGTAAAGCGCCATATTGCTCTGAATCGAAAAGATGCTGGGCGCATTGCCGCCGATTGCGTTCGGATAGCCGTAGGTATACGCGGCGCCGCTACCCGCGTAGAGCCTGGGCGAGAAAGGATTGCGCACCACGCTGATGTTTTGCTCGGCGCGCTGAGCGTCTAAGCGTGCAAGAGCAACGTCTGGACTTTGCCGGGAAGCGAGATCGAGGGCCTGCTGCAGAGTGAGTGTGTGCACTTCGGCATGAGCGAGGAGCGCGCTGAATAGGACAAGAATCAAGCACTTGATGGGCACGATTTATGGTATCCCGCGAGCGTGGTGCGGATCGCGCGGCCTCGCTCACCGGGCGGCTGCCGCCGCGTGAAAAACCCCTGCCTTTACAACAATGCTGTACGCTTTTCGCGCAACCGTGCTCAGCGGCAGCTTTGCTAATTCGCTCAGACCGACCCAGCGGCACGGACCGATTCCAGCCGGGGCGGCGGCGTGAATCACATCGAAACGGTAGTCGTGAAATGTGATCCCGTGGCGAAAGGATCCGAGCTTGGCTATCGCCTCGGCCTGGCCGATCTGTTCGGTTTCGGGCAATTCCCAAAAACCCGGCATGAGGCGCGAGCCTGCTTTGCGCTGCCACAACAAGACCTGGCCCTGTTGTTCGATCCAGTAGACCGTTCGATGCGCCTCCAATGTGCGAACGGTTTTCCTCTTTACAGGCAAGTTCGCTTGAGAACCGGCCACCCTGGCAGCGCAAAGGCTATTGACGGGACAAGCCAGGCACTGCGGACTTCGCGGCAGACAAACGGTGGCGCCGAGTTCCATGATCGCCTGGTTGTGTTCACCCGGATGATGCGGGTTCAGAAGCCGGCCCGCAATCTCAGCGAAACGCCGTTTCCCGGTCAGTGACGAAATGTCGGTCGCGTCGTTCATTACACGGCTGATCACCCTGAACACGTTCCCGTCCAGCACCGCATGCGGCAAATTGAAACCGATGCTCGCTACGGCGGCGGCCGTGTACTCTCCAACTCCGGGCAGAGATCGAATAGCCGCGTAGCTACGCGGGAAATCTCCCGTTTCAACCATTAGACGGGCAGCCTTCTGCAGGTTGCGCGCGCGGTAGTAATAGCCGAGCCCCGCCCAATGCGAGAGCAGGTCGCTCTCGGGAGCGGCGGCGAGGGCGGCAAAATCGGGAAAACGGGCGAGGAAGCGCTTGTAGTAGGGGATTGCGGCAGCCACTCGCGTCTGCTGCAGCATAATTTCCGAAACCCAGATCGCATAAGGGTCGCGCGATCGCCGCCAGGGAAGGTCGCGTTTCGCCGATCGATACCAAGTGAGAAGAGAAGCTTGGAATTCGGGTATTAGGCCTTGCTGAATCACAACGAAGGCCGTTCGCTCCGCGGCGAAATGGCCAATCACTGCATCTTATACTAGGAAAGAAGCCCGCCTGGGGTCCTTCCATTCTGCCTCCCTCGCATCATGCCCGATGAAACGAAGGTAACGTCTTTGACGCCGCACGCCGGAGAACCGGCCATTGTGATTCACGGCGCGCGCGTGCACAACCTCAAGAATATCGATGTCTCGCTTCCTCACGACAAACTGACCGTCGTGACGGGCGTCTCCGGATCGGGCAAGTCGTCGCTGGTGTTCGATACCGTCTATGCGGAAGGCCAGCGCCGGTACGTCGAATCCCTCTCGGCGTATGCGCGTCAGTTTCTGGAGCGGATGGAGAAACCGGCAGTCGATGAAATCACTGGCATCACGCCGCCCGTCGCAATTCGGCAGAAAAACCAGACGCGCAATCCCCGGTCGACGGTGGGCACCGCAACCGAGCTTTACGATTTTATGCGACTGCTGTTTGCACGCGCGGGGCGAACCTACTGCCCTGCGGACGGCACGCGGATTCAAAAAGATACCGTAGACCAGGTAGCCGAATCCATACTTCGCGAGCCGGAGGGTTCGCGCTGGTATGCATTGTTCCCGGTGAACGTGCCCGCCAACACAGGGAAAAACGCCTCGGCGCTCCGCGATCACTTGTTCGAGTTGCGCAAGAAGGGGTTTAATCGCCTGTTTCAGTCGGGGCAGATCTTTGAGTTCTCGACACCGGAGTCGCTGCTCGACATCGATTTCTCGAAGCCTGTCTACGCGATGGTGGACCGCTTGGTGATCCACCCCGATCTGCACCAACGGATTGTCGATACCGTCGAAATCTGCTACAGGGAGGCCGGCGAGACTTTCTTCGAGCAGGCCGGCGTTGCGGACCCGAAGATACTCCACTTCAGCGAAAAATTCATCTGCAAGGTTTGCGGCCTGACCGTTATGCCGCCGGAACCGACGCTCTTCAGCTTCAACAGTCCGATTGGAGCGTGCCCGAAATGCCAGGGATTCGGCAACACAGTCGATTACGACATGGATCTGATTGTGCCGGACCCGACGCTGTCGCTGGAGGAAGGCGCAGTCGATCCGTGGACGAAGCCGCAATATTCGTGGTACTACGACGAGGAAGTGAAACCACGGGCGCGTGGCAAGGTGCGCCTTTCCGTGCCTTGGACAGATTTGCGCGACGAGGAACGGGAATATGTGCGCACGCACGTCAAATCGTTTTTCGAGGAGGTAGAGCGCAAGAAATATAAAGTACACGTTCGCGTGTTCATGAGCCGCTATCGCGCTTACACGGAATGTCCGGATTGCCGCGGCGGCCGCCTCAGGCCCGAAGCGCTTTACGTGCGATTGGGCGATAAGAACATAGCGCAAGTCTCGAAGATGAACATCGCGCAGGCACGGGAGTTTTTCGAGCATCTGGAACTCAGCCCGGAGGAAGCCGAAATCGCCGGGCGTGTGCGCGTCGAAATTGGTCAACGATTAAAGTTCCTGAACGACGTCGGATTGGAGTACCTCACGCTCGATCGGCTCTCGTCGACATTGTCGGGGGGCGAAGCGCAGCGGATTCAATTGGCGACCTGCCTTGGTTCGAGGCTGGTGGGCGCAACGTACGTTCTCGACGAGCCTTCTATCGGGCTCCACAGCCGCGATACCGCTCGTCTGGTGCACATCCTCGAAGAACTGCGGGATCTCGGCAACACGATCGTTGTAGTCGAACACGACGCGGACGTGATGGCCTCGGCGGATCATATTATCGATCTGGGACCCGGCGCCGGAGAAAATGGCGGCCGCATGATCTTCGCGGGTTCGTATCAGCAGCTTCTGGAACCCGTGCGTAGCGCAAAAGCCGAACAGTCGCTGACCGGAAGGTACCTGCGAGGCGAGTTGTCGGTCTGCCGCGTGCTCGATCGCCGCAAGGTCAATCCGAAACGCGTGATCCGCATTTTAGGCGCGCGCGCGAATAATCTGAAGAACATCGACGTGGACATCCCGCTCGGTATGCTGGTGTGCGTGACGGGCGTGTCCGGCTCGGGCAAATCGTCGCTCGTTCACGATGTTATTTTCAAAGCGCTCGATGCGCTAGTGAACGAGCAACGTAAGGGAACCGGCGGCCTGGGGGGCAATAGCGAAACGGAAGCGCGAAAAGCGGCGCTGAAACGCATCGAGAAAGCCGATCTTCTGACGAGCGTTGTGATGGTCGATCAGTCGCCGATCGGACGCACGCCGCGTTCGAACCCGGTGACCTATATCAAAGCATTCGATCAGATACGCGATCTGTTTGCGTCAACGCCAGAGGCAGAGCGCCGCGGCTACACACCTGGCCACTTCTCGTTTAACGTTCCCGGCGGGCGATGCGATACCTGCCAGGGTGATGGCACCGTGACGGTCGAGATGCAGTTCCTGGCGGACGTGGAACTGGTCTGCGAAGAATGCAAAGGAACGCGATTCAAACAGAGCACTTTGGATATTCGTTACAAGGGTTTGAACATCCACGAAGTGCTGCAATTGACGGTGCGCGAGGCGATCTCATTCTTCGCGGAGACTCCCCGGCTGGCGCACCGGCTGAAAGTGCTGCAGGATGTGGGCCTCGGCTATCTGCGCCTTGGCCAATCCGCAACTACGCTGTCGGGCGGTGAAGCCCAGCGGGTGAAACTCGCCGGCCATCTCGCGCAGGCCTCTTGCGAGGGCACGCTGTTTCTGTTCGACGAGCCGACCACCGGCTTGCACTTCGACGACATCGCCAAGCTGCTGGAATCGTTCGAGCGGTTGATTCACAACGGTGGAAGCATTCTGCTGATCGAGCACAATCTCGAGCTGATCAAAGCGGCCGACTGGATCATCGATCTGGGACCGGAGGGAGGGGCGGCGGGAGGCCGGATTGTGGCCCAAGGCCCTCCCGAAGCAATCGCCGGCGTGAAAGATTCATACACGGGCCAATTTCTTAAACAGGCCCTAAAAGCACGCGCCATCGCCTGAGATCGCTAGTGGTTTCAACAGCCAGGCATACGTTCCGGACACTGCATGCGTCTGATATAACAGCGCTCGTATGCTACGCCGGGAGTTTCTATCCGCCAGTCTCGCCGCACTAGCTTTGCAGCCTGCCGACACGCCAGCGGAGGAGTCGCTGAAGCAAGCGGCGGCGCCATCCGGCTTGTTAGTGGGTTCGGCCGTCAGTTATCGCGAAATCAATGAGGCCGCCTTCGCGCAGTTGATCGCGCGGCAATGCTCCATCGTTGTGTCCGAAAACGACATGAAGTGGAAGGCGTTGCGGCCGGCGCCTGATAAATTCGATTTCACCCGGGCCGACGCACTGGTCACATTTGCAGAGAAGAACGGCATCAAAGTACGCGGCCATAATCTCTGCTGGCACGAAGCGTTGCCGGACTGGTTCAGCAAAATCGCGAACCCGGACAATGCGCGCGAATTGCTGACTAATCGCATCGATACTGTCGTTCGCCATTTTAAGGGCAAGATCCACTCATGGGATGTCGTGAATGAAGCCGTCGATGTGAAAGATATGCGCGCGGACGGCCTGCGGAGATCTCCCTGGCTGAACCTGATCGGCCCGGAATACCTTGTGATCGCGTTTAGAGCAGCAGCCAAGTCGGATCCGGACGCCATACTCACATATAACGAATACGGCCTTGCCCCGGACAGCTCGCAAAACGAAGCCAAGCGGCGCGCTGTCGTGGCGCTGCTTCGCTGGCTGAAGAGGAATGAAGCCCCCGCCCAAGCGCTCGGCATCCAATCACACTTGAAAGGAAAATCGCCCTTCGCCGGGCTCCAGCACTTTCTTGGTGAAGTGCGTGAATTGGGCGTTCGCGTTTTCGTGACGGAGCTTGACGTCAACGACGAGCCTTTTCCCGTGGACATCGCAACGCGGGATCGGATGGTGGCCGGCGTATATAGAGATTATCTGCACACGATGCTTGAAGAGCGGTACGTCGAAGCTGTGCTGACCTGGGGATTGAGCGACCGCGATTCCTGGCTGCGGCATCGGGAGAACCGAGCCGCCGGCGTCCCTCGGCCGCTGCCGTTTGACGATCGGCTGCAGCCCAAACCGGCGTTCTTCGCGATGCGGGAAGAATTCAAGAAGGCGAGCAGACGCGACTAAGCTTTTCGAATACGTACGCATCATGCGATGCGCACGTCAGCACGGGTGCGGTTGCCCGAATGTAGCGGTCCGGAAGATGCTCTGAAAGTACTAAATACAACGCGCGGGGCGCCGCAGTCACTTCTTTGGATGCTGAAGCGCAACGGCAACTGCAGCAAGCGATCCATCGATATTTACTTTGGCTTTCACTGAGACCGGCTGGCCGGATTCGAGGTTCGAAGCCTTCATATTTTTGGAGCCATCGGTAAATTCCGTCTTGCCGGAGCGCGAAAACTGGAGCGTGTTTCCGTCGCCCGTTTTCACGAATAGGTCCTTCTTCGTGATTGACGCAACAGTGCCGGTAAAGGTCGCCAGCAGCTTGTCCGCGTCCTTGGAACTCCGCGCCGGATGGGCAGGCTGATTCGATCGGGAAGCGCCATACGGTCTCGGCACCACCTGGCACATGCCCGCCGCAGGCAGCATCAACAGTAAAGCGGCTAGTCCGGCCGCCCAAAAACCTCGTTTGATCATGCCCTAATCACTGTTTTAACATTCAAGGGGTCGGCTCCGTAACGAGAGGAGCAGCCGAATGTTTGAACGGTACACGGAAAACGCCGGGCGAACGATTTTCGTCGCGCGCGGGGAAGCGAGTCATTAACCTCAATCGACCGGTACGTCGAGCATGCCGAAGACGTTTTGGAACAGATATTGGCGCGACTCTGAACGAGGTATGTACAACACCCTCCGCTGTTACGCAGGTGCGGTTTCACATGGTAGCAGCCATTGGACTCAGCGGAGCCGCGTATACATGGCCTGCGTTTTCTATCTATTCACCTTGCCGCATCCGCCAGGTTACTCTGTGGCCTTTCGGCCAGTTCGGAAATTTAGCTACGCTCTTTCAATAACTTACGCAACGGCCCACAATTTCGTATGATAGCGTGGTTCCGTCAGGCGCCGTTGCGGCTCCTGCGCTTAGGCCGGGTATTCCGGCCTTTTTCTTTTTTGAAGGAGTCGCAACATGTCGACCGACCACCAAATCGCAGCGAATCGCGCGAATGCGCGCCTTTCCACAGGCCCGCGCACTGCCGACGGCAAAGCCCGGTCTGCGCCCAATAATCTACGCCACGGGCTGGCATCCGGCCGCCTTATTCTTCCCGGAGAGGACCCCGCCGACTTCGAGGAACTCGTGGAAGGCCTCCGCGTCGAGTACAATCCCGCCACCCCGACCGAGGATCATCTCATTCTCAGAATGGCGCAGCATTTCTGGTTGTCTCAACGCGCC
>JAICLJ010000130.1 GCA_025927575.1 Bryobacteraceae bacterium
AAACCGGCGTTCACTCCTCAACTGCTCTACCCGCGGCTGCCGAAAACTGTAAACCATGTATCCGGTCTAAGTTGTAAACCATGTTCCCGTTCGGTCAAGGCGTTGAATCGAAATACAACGTCT
The DNA here is from genome assembly GCA_025927575.1 of Bryobacteraceae bacterium. Classification (GTDB taxonomy): domain Bacteria; phylum Acidobacteriota; class Terriglobia; order Bryobacterales; family Bryobacteraceae; genus KBS-96. The sequence goes on from JAICLJ010000130.1 coordinate 124, forward strand.
ATCGATTCGTGTATCAGAAAAAGCGATTCCAGGGCTCACCCGGGGCTATCGCCAAGACTCTTGCCAGGGAGCACGAAAAACAGCGGAACGCCCGAACGGGAGCGGGCGGCGGGGCTGCCAAATAAAAGCAAGGGGGCGTACCGAAATCAACCATGCTGGCGCTCATGGGGCACATGAGCCACGCAATGATCTACAGATTATTGATTTAGTTGGTGAGCGCGGAAGGAATCGAACCTTCAACCTACTGATTAAGAGTCAGTTGCTCTGCCAGTTGAGCTACGCGCCCAGCGTGCAAGGGTAAGGCAGGCCCGCGGCTCTCCGCCGCGTCCAACAGAATAACACAGCTCCTCAGCCGGGCCTCTCATTCGCGCGATACGCCGAACAGCGAGATCTTGCCGAGAAGGCTACCGGCTGGTCGCGTCGTCCATTGCCCTCGAGTCACGTAAGGACGCCGGATGTAGGTTTTGCGCCAAAATAGGCCCATCGCGCGTGATCTGCACGGGAATCATTTCGGCCGATTCGACATACCGTCCGAGAAACTGAACGCGCGCGATCGCGCCTTTCTGTGTTTCCTGCCGCTGAAACTGGTCGAAGACAAAATTGCCTAACGAATAGAAGATCACTCCCTGGCGGTAACATTCCATCGGCTGCGTTACGTGCGGATGATGACCAATCACAAGCGTTGCCCCAGCATCGATCGCGGCGTGAGCGAAATCAATCTGGTTTCGGTTGGGCCTTTTTTGATATTCGATGCCATCGTGCATGGAAACAATGAGCACATCGCAGCGGCGGTTCATATCGAGGGCATCCCGCTTCAACGTGGGAACGTCAATATCGGCGATGCGATCGTCGGTATCGTGCCAGTTTCCGTTCTTTTGATCGTAAGTATAGGCGAGGAACCCAAAGCGAATGCCGTGGCGCGTCAAGACGACGCCGCGATGGGCTTCCGCGGCCGACTCGCCTGTACCGACCGGCTCGATACCGTGGCGCTTGAGCCAGCGACAGGTGAACTCGACGCCGTGGGAGCCGCAATCGCGCGAGTGATTGTTCGCCGTGGAAGCAATGTCGACGCCGGCCAAGAGTAGTCCCGCGATGTTCGCCGGATCTGCGTTAAAGATCAGCCCGTGCCCGGTGCGCTTTCCCTTATCGGAGAACGGCGACTCGAGGTTGACGACCGTCAAATCCGCGGATGCCAGGAATGGAGCAATTTGCCGGAAAGGCCACGCGGGATCTTTCTTTTCGCGGATTCTGCGGCCGACATCTCGGGTCAGCATCACGTCTCCCGTGAACAGAAGTATATTCTCGACAGGCGGACGGATCGTCTGTATTCGCGGCGGCAAGGCGGCAGGTCTCGAACACGAAGCGCAGGCACTCAGCATCGAAACCAGGACGATGGCGGCTGAAATGCGAACCGCGATCACAGCCGGGCAGATGCCGCGCGATCGATAAACCACAACGCGCGGGGCGAATTGCGCGCGGCCAATTGGCACGGAAACCGAAGTGGGTCCTCAGGACCGCGGAGGACGTTCCGAAGCGCCTCGGCCTTATCGTCTCCCGCGACCAGCATGACGGTCTTTTTCGCGGCCAGCAGCACTCCTGGCAGTAGCGTAACCCGGTGCATATCTAACTTCTTCACGTAGACGGCAGCGACCGCATTCTCGCGATCGTTAATCAGAGGCTCGCCGGGGAACAGGCTTGCGGTATGCGCGTCGGGCCCCATGCCCCGATGCACAATGTCAAACTCCGGCAAATCGGTTGAACTCTCAAAATGGGCCTCAATGTCCTCGAGATATCGCGCGGCGCCCTCGGCGGGAGGAAGTTCGCCCTGAATGCGGTGAATGTTCGCGGCGGGGATCGATGCCGGCTGAAGAAAACGTTCCCTGGCCGCTTTGAAATTGCTCCGTGGATCGGCGGGTGGAACGCAACGCTCGTCAACCCAAAAGATATGGACATTCGACCAATCGAAAGGGGTCCTACCAAGCGTGTCGAACATTGCGTTGGGCGTCGCACCGCCGGAAATCGCGATTCTGGCGCGCCCTGCTCCGCTGACGACATTCCGTACTTCCTCGAGTATCCAGGCCGCACATGCGTTTGCAGCGGCTTCCGGGCTTTCCGCAATTTCCAGCGCTTCGTGAGTCATCAGGATCGGATCCCCCCTACTTTTTCGAAGGCGGCGTCGAAGACGGCGTCCGGGCCGAGCACGGTCAACTCTTCGTGCATCAACTCATAGAGAGACGAACCCGCGAGGCTGATTTGCTGTTCCTTGTCGCCCACATTCAGCCGTATGCAGGTTGGGCCGGTACGCTCGAGTTCTATCGACGTAGTTTCCGACTTCAGTGAGATTCGGTGGAGTCCCGCCCCGAAGCCTTCTTCACGTTTAAGCACCGCTTTCGCCGCGATTCCGCTTTCAAGCCATGCCGCGGCGTAGAGCGCGCTTGCAGGCGCCGTTTCGTCGGTATAGGCAATTTCGACAGTGCGAATGTCCTTCAGTTCTGACAACGCATCGGCAGCTTCGAAAACGTGGGCGATCGTCTGACGCCACGCAGTCAGGCGCGTCCATTCCAAGTCTCCAACAATACGGCCTCGCTGTTTCCATTCGCGCATTCTCGCTAACGCCTTTGGCACAGGAATGCCGCGCGTATCGACGATTGTTTTGGTCGCGAGCGACAGCACCGACTCGAGGCCGGCCTGCGAGCGATCGTTCGCGCTTGACCGCAGCGCGGATTTCTGGCGGCACCACACCACTACCGGAAGATCCGGAACAATAATGCCCAGAACCGTGGGTCCGACGTCGAGCCACTGTTCGGGCCTTGCGACGATCTCGATCTGCTCACAGCAAATCTGCTGTGCTTTGCCGAACGGTTTCCAGCACTGGGCAAAAACGTGCGCGGAAATTCCTTCATCGGCATGGCCGTTCGACCGCAATACGATGGCGCGGCTAGGATGCGCATGCATCAGCTCTACTAATGTTTGCGACGCCGTCAAGCTGTCCTCGTCCTCATCGTCCGTCGCGACAATGAGCGTCATGGCGCATGCTCGCAGGACGGTGGGGCCCCCCTGATGGCGCTCTTCTTCAGCGAGTGAAGTCCAAACGCGCGCGAGTTCCTTCATAATGAGCTCCGGCTGCGCCGGAAGGGCAACGCTACTCATGGCGTCCTCCAGACATGGCCCTGGCGCGCCAGCATCTCATCCGATTCCTTCGGTCCCCATGTGCCGGCGTCGTAATTGGGAAAGCTAAACTTCTGGTTTTGCCAGACGTCGAGAATAGGCTGCACCACTTTCCAACTCGCCTCCACCATATCCTGCCGTGTGTAGAGCGTCGGGTCGCCCGTCATTACGTCTACGAGAAGAGTCTCATAGGCTGACGGAGAGCGTTCGCCGAAACTGGAACCGTAGTTGAAATCCATCGAGACCGGACGCACACGCATTCCGCTGCCAGGACTCTTCGAAAGGAATCGCAGCGAAATGCCCTCTTCCGGCTGAATGCGCAACACCAGAAGATTGGGGCGCGGCGCGCGCGGGCCCATGCGTGTTTCCTGTTGAAACATCGCTAACGGCGGAGCGTTAAACTGAATGGCGATATCCGTCACACGCTTCGGTAACCGCTTGCCGCTTCGAATATAGAATGGCACCTCGGCCCAGCGCCAGTTGTCGACGAAGAATGTCGCCGCCGCATAAGTGTCAGTCTGCGATTCCGGATCGACGCCTTCCTCCTGACGAAAACCCGGCACTTGCTGGCCGCCAATCTTGGCAGGCCCGTACTGCCCCGCTACCGCATAAAGCGGAACCTGCTCCGGCTTCATCACGCGGATGGCGCGAAGAAGTTTGGCGCGTTCGTCGCGCACGTTCGTGGCATCGAAAATAGTGGGCGGCTCCATAGTGACGGTCGCCATCACCTGCAGCAGATGGTTCTGTATCATGTCGCGGAGAGCGCCCGCTTCCTGGTAGTACGCGCCGCGCCCTTCGACGCCGATCGATTCGGCCGCCGTAATCTGCACGTTATTTACATAGCGGCGATTCCAAAGCGGCTCGAAGATTCCGTTTCCGAACCGGAACGCAAGTATATTTTGAACCGTTTCCTTGCCGAGGTAATGATCGATGCGATAAACGTCCTCTTCCGGAAAAACCTCATGAGTCTGCTGGTTGAGCTTGTGGGCGCTCGCGAGATCATGTCCAAAAGGCTTCTCGATGACAATCCGGCGCCACCCCTGGCCACGATTCATGCCCTGTTTACCGAGTTGCTCAATCACGATCGTGTAATAACTAGGCTGAGTAGAGAGGTAGAACAAGACGTTGCCGCCGGTCTGGTTCTGCTGCTCCGCCTCGGCAAGTTTCTTCTGGATGTCCTGATAGCACCTGGCATCCTTCAGATCGCCCGAAACGTAGTAGAGCGTCTGTTCGAACGACTCCCAGACAGATTCATCAAACGGGGAATTTTCAATGAATTTCTGTACCGATTCCTTCATCTTTTGGCGAAAATCCTGGTCGGACATAGGTGTTCGCGAGTTGCCGACCATGGCAAAGTTTTGAGGGATTCGCCGCTCGTAAGCAAGGCGGTACAGCGCCGGCAAGAGTTTGCGTTTTGTCAGATCGCCGTTAGCGCCGAAAATCACTATCGCACACGGTGGCACACGGCGTTCGAAGCGCAGCGGGTCTTGAAACGGATTCGCGTCGGCCATTTGTCACAACGATACCATTGGCTTCCGCGGCTCCGGATCCTCCTGACAGCTGCAAAGCCCATCTCGTGAGGAGCGCATAGAAACTTACTTCGAGAGAATGCATCTCACTAAGGTAAGATCAAGGTTAACCTTCCGTCGTATCCGAGATTGGCTTTGGGATCTCTATCTCTCTCCAAAGCCGGTGCCTTAGCAGCAATGCCCAACAAAAAGAAAATCGTCGCGATCCTCAGTGACTTGATGTTTATCGCAAAGATACAAGAAGCGGCCAAACGAGTTGGCCTCGAAGCCGTGTTCGTGAAGACGGAGCAGGATGCGCTCGAAAAGGCCAAGGACAATCCCGCCGTCATCATTCTCGATTTGAACGCCAATAACCTCGAGCCACTCGATGTCATCGAGAAGCTGAAGGCAGACGGGGCCACAAGCAAGATCAGCCTGGTGGGGTACGTTTCGCATGTGCAGGTAGACCTCAAAATGGCCGCGCAGCAGAAGGGCTGCGATGTGGTCCTGGCCCGATCGGCATTCTCGCAGAATTTACCGACGATTTTGCGGCGCTATGCCGAACCCGCTTACGAGGTCAATCGATAAGCGGCCGATGGTAGCGGCCGGGCGGTTTACCAGCCCTCGCGAATACCCTTTCCCTCTGTTGCGATATAAGCGCGGCCTGCAGCCAGAGTTTTAAACTCCTCCACTCGTCCGCTGGGCCATTCGATCACCGCGCGATCGACAATCTTGTGCTGCCCTACACCGAATGTAACCGGCAGTTCGGATTGAGATAGATAGCTGGAACCACTCTTCACTCGCCTCGAGCCCTTTAGATCTCCGTAGAAGATCCGTACAAGAGCGCCAATACCGCTTCGGTTAGATTTTGTGCCCACCAGCCGGAACCGAACGCTGCGGTTCCCCGAAAGCTGGTCGTTGCGATACAAGTACGCCGGTCCGCGATTTGTGGTGATTAACACATCGAGATCGCCGTCATTATCGATGTCGCCATAGGCTGCGCCGCGTCCGATCTTTGGATTTGCAAATCCGCCGCCGAGCCGGTCCGCCACGTCATGCAAGTCGCCGTGACCACCGTTCAGAAATAGATGCGGCCGTTGCGCGTACGGCGTGTCCGTCACCCGCTGCACCACGTCGTCTATGTGGCCATTGACAACGAGCAAGTCGAGATTTCCATCAAGGTTCGCATCGAAAAAGAAACAGCCGAACCCCAAGCTGTGCCGCGTGTCGGGGCCCAGATTGCTGCCGGGAGCCAGATCTTTGAATTCTCCGTTCGTCGAGCTGCGGTAGAGCGCCAACATTTCGCGATCGAAGTTTGTAATCACGACGCTGGAGCGCCCTGAGTTGTCGAAATCGGCGACGTCCACGCCCATGCCTGCCCGCGCTTTACCATCGGCGCTAAACGCAATCCCAGCGCGGAGCGCCACTTCCTGGAACGTTCCGTTCCGCTGGTTGCGATAGAGTTTGTTTGGCTGCGTGTCATTCGCCACGAAAAGATCCGGCCAGTTGTCGTTATCGTAGTCGAGGAAGGCGACGCCGAGCGATTTCGAACTGCTGTCGAACAAGCCGGAAGTTGCAGTAACATCTTCAAACGTGCCGTCGCCGCGGTTGCGGAACAGCCAGCAAGTAGTGCCGTGATACGCCTCTGGCGTGCAGTATGATTTCTGCTTTCCATCCGCGCTGCAGAAAATATCCACCTCCGGCGACCAGCGGACGTAGTTGCAGACAAATAAATCGAGCCAGCCATCGCGGTTGTAATCGAACCACAGGCTCGATGTGGAAAAACTGCGACGGTCGCTGAGCCCGCTTTGGCGCGTAACGTCGATGAATTTCCCGCCGCCGGTATTGCGGAACAGCCGGTTCTGCCCGACTGTAGTCACATAAATGTCGGTAAATCCATCGTTGTTGTAGTCGCCAACAGCTACGCCCAGCCCGTACAGTTCCACATCCAGACCCGCCTGGCGGGTAACATTCGTGAAAGTTCCGTTTCGGTTGTTGCGATACAAGTGGAGCGAGCCATGCTTGCCGCCGCCCGGATGTCCGGGCCAATCCATTCCGTCGATGAACAGGATGTCCTGAAACCCGTCGTTGTCGTAGTCGATGAAGGCGCAGCCGGGGCCGAGCGTTTCCGGCAAATATTTGCGGCCAAAAGCGCCGCTGTGATGATTGAAGTGGATGCCGCTCGATTTGGTGATATCGGTGAATCGAAACCCTGGAGTAGCCTCGGCGCCGAGTAGCGTCGCTCCGAAGCAGCCTGATAAAAACCTTCGCCGGTCCATTACTCCGAGCCAGGCCTACTGCGGCGCGACCAATCCCTTGCGGATTGCGAACAACACCAGCTCCGCCGTGCGATGGATATTCATTTTCTCCATGAGGTTCGCGCGATGCACGGAAACGGTATTCACGCTCAGATCGAGCAGTGCCGCAATCTCTTTATTCGACTTGCCTTGCGCGATGAGTTGAAGCACCTGCTTTTCGCGGGCGGTAAGCCGTTCCACCTCGTCGTCCGTTTCAGCCGACGGGTATTTCAGCCCGGAACCCATGTAGCGGCGGCCTTCCGCGACGGTTTTGATGGCGCCGACCAAATCCACGTCAATGGCGTTCTTGAGCAGGTAACCGCGGGCGCCGGCGTCCAAAGCATTGCGCACGTAGTTGTCGTCGGCATGCATGCTCAGCACCAGCACCGCGGTTTCAGGCACGTGCTTCAGAATTTCCTTCGTCGCCTGGACTCCATCCAGTTCGGGCATGGACAAGTCCATTACGACGACCTTGGGCTTCAGGTCCTGCGCTTTCTGGATAGCTTCAACGCCATTGCTGGCTTCGCCCACAACGCGAATGAACTCGTCGTCTTCGAGAATCTTGCGGAATCCGCGGCGAACGAGCGCGTGGTCGTCCGCTAATAGAACGGTGATGTCGTCAATCATGAGTGGTGGTCTGCGCCTCCTGTCTCTGTTGTGTTAAATATGCCTGGCCTTCTTCCTGAGGGAGCGGAAGATGTAGTTTCACGACCGTGCCGCCGCCGGGGGCCTTCTCGACGGAGAGAGTTCCGCGAAGCAGTTCAGCGCGCTCTTTCATTGCGACAAGCCCAAGGCCGGGATCGCGGCTTTTCCTATCTTGCACAATACCAACTCCGTAATCCCGGATCGCAACCACGAGCCGGTCGGGGCCGAAATCGAGGCTGACCTCGGCGCGCATGGTTTTCGCGTGCTTTGCGGCGTTGTTCAGCGCTTCCTGAACGATGCGAAAGCAGTGAATGGCGGCTTGGCCGGTGATGCGCCGAATATCTCCATTCACATCCAAAGTAGTCTCAATGCCGGTCTGCTTCTGAAACAACTGGGTGTACCAATCGAGACCTTTCACCAGACCGTAGTCGTCGAGCACGGCCGGATGCAGCATCTGCGAGAGCGTTCGCATTTTTTCCAGCGTTTCCTGGGTGATCTGCCGGACCTCAGTGAGTTCGGCGCGTAACGGCGAATCCGGCGGCAAGCCCTTTCGCTCCGCGCGTCCCAGAATCGCTCCTACCGCTGTCAGAATCTGCCCGAATTCATCATGCAGCTCGCGCGAAACCGAACGCAGGACTTCCTCCTGGACGGTAATCAACTTGGCCGCCAAAACGCGGCGCTGCTGGGAAAGCGATTCCACTTCCGCGAACAGCCGCTTGGTGGAATCGATCAGATAGAGGCTAGTTACGATAATGCCCACCAGCATGGCCGCAAGGAAAGCATAGATATTGCGACCCACGCGATTGTAAATGACCGCCACACGCGCGGCAGCCTGCTCTTCGGCCTCATTGTTCTTAAAGAGCAGCCGGGCAACCAGGCTGGCCAGCGCCGATTGTTGCGCAGGCAACACGGTCGCGGCCAGTTGCTGCGCGCGCTTCTCTTGCCCCGCCTTTGCAAGAGCAAACGTTTCGCCCGTCGTCTGCCAGAATTGCCGGAGTGCGTTCGCCAGCTCCTGCTGCTGTTGCGGAGAACGGGTATCAGGCGACAGTTGGAACTCCGTCTTCAGGGCGTCTTCTAGATCGGCCCGCTTGCCCGCAAGCTCATTCTCATACGCGGCGATGCCGTACGGTTCGCCGCCTGACGCCATATCGCGCAGCGCGAGGCCGATCTGGCCCAAGTCGTTCTGCATCCGTAATAGCTGCAGGGAATCACGGCGGTTGCGGTCGATGGTGTCGGTCTGCAGTTGGCGCAAGCCGCTTAGTTGGTGAAGTGTGTACCAGGAATACCCCGCGACAGCGGCCAGCGTAACCAGCAGCCCAACCAGCAAGCGCGGAGTTGGGGACTTAACCATGGATGCTTAATGCTTACCAGCTATCGGCGTTCCTCGGAAACCGCCGCTACTCTTATGCTACGACTCCCTTGCCCTCAACAACTCTGACGTATTTGTTGAGCGGCGGGTTGGTGATGCGGTCCACCTGTTTGCTGGGAGCAGGCCAGTGGATCTCGACCGTGTCGATTTTTGCAGACTTACCGGCTCCGAGGACCTCTCGCGGGTCGTGCGAGGAAAGATAGCTGCCGCCGTTGTTCTTCAATCGATGCCGGACTTTGCCGCCCGCGGTCCAGACGATCTTCGCGCCAACCGCGTCGCGATTACAGGTCACACCTTCGAGACGCAGCCCGAGCCAGTTGTTGCCATGCGCCGCGTTATTCTTCAATAGCACTGGCGCTCCTCCGTTGTTGCAGATAAGCACATCTAGAGCGCCATCGTTGTTGTAATCGCCGACGGCCAGTCCCCGCGCCGGAAACATGCGCTGGAATACCGGGCCGGCCTTGTCGCTGACATCGTGCAGCTTGCCGTCTTCGCCCTGATGGAAGAGTAAAAGGGGCTCCTTATACCGCACCTGCAACGAATAGTTCTCGATCATATCGTCGGGATGGCCATTCGCAAGAATCAGATCGATCGCGCCGTCGTTGTCGTAGTCGAAATACTTCAGGCCCCATCCGCTCAATAGCCGGGTTGCCTGCGCCACTCCCTCGATGTGGGCAACGTCGCGAAATGTCTCGTCTTTGTTGTTTTGATAGACGGAGAACATCTCCTGATCGACGTTTGCGACAAACAGATCCTGCCAGCCGTCGCCGTTGAAATCGGCCGCATCGACTCCCATTCCAGAACGGGGCTGCCCGTTGTCGCTGAACCCCACTTCCGCCTGGAGCGCGATCTCTTCCCATTTCCATGCTCCATTCGGCCCGGGGCCGCGGTTCACAAAGAGGAAATTCTGAACGGTGTCGTTTGCAACAAACAGATCTGTCCGTCCATCGTTGTTGATGTCTGTCGCGACGACGCCAAGGCTCTTACCGATCGCCCTCGCTATATCGGTCCCTTTGCTGACCTCTGTGAATGTGCCATCGCCGTTGTTGTGATAGAGGTAACTCGGCGTTCCTCTGAAAATACGCGGAATGCAGTAGTAATGGCGATGGAGCTTGTTGTCGCCACACTCGAACTTGTGTGTAGACGAATAATCGACGAAGCTGCAGGCGAAAAGATCGAGCTTGCCGTCATTATCGTAATCGAACCAGACGGCGCTGGTGGTCCAGCCGGGAGTCGCCAACCCGGACTTCTCGGTAACGTCCGTAAACGTACCATCGTGGTTGTTCTTGTAGAGAATACATTTCCCATACGAGGTCACAAAGATGTCCGGCCAGCCGTCGTTGTCAAAATCCCCGACAGCGACGCCCATGCCGAACGTGCCGCCCATAACGCCAGCCTTTTCGGTGACATCTGTGAACGTGCCGTCGCGGTTGTTCCTGTACAGCGCGTTGCGGATGGGTTTGGGCGGCGTCCAAAAGTCGCACGGCCCACTGTTGACCATGTAGATGTCCATCCACCCGTCGTTATCGTAGTCGAGGAAAGCGCAGCCCGGTCCCATCGTTTCGGGCAGATAACGGTTGGCGGACATCGCGTTTTCGTGCTTCCATTCGATGCCGCTCGACGACGGGAGCTGCTCAATGAACAGAGGCGCCGTTGCGGGCGCGGTGCTCTGGGCTCCTAGCAGTTGAGAAGCGCCAAACCCGGCGCCAAGCCACATCCATTCTCTTCTCGTCAACCTCATCTCCCGCTACCAGCCCGGTACGGCAAGCTCCTGGGGAACCACTCCGCAGATGCCAAGGTGAATCGCTTAACTGCCGTATTATAGGACGCTCGCGCAGGGTGCCGCCAAAACAAGAGAAGGGAACCTGCGGTTATGGTGTGAGATAAGCGCCCAAGCCACAATGGCAGCTTGACGGTCGCGCGATGCCGTACCTACAATGAGAGTATCAGCCAAGGAGGATCAATGTTACGATCCATCGGCCTTCCCGAGCTTTTGATCATTCTCGTGGTCGCAGTGCTGCTATTCGGCGGCAAGAAGATTCCCGAGGTGGCGAAAGGTTTGGGCGAAGGTATTAAGCACTTTAAGGGCGCTTTGAAGAGCGACGAGGAACCGGAAGAGAAAAAGCAGGCCTGACCATATGACCGGCGCGAGCTCGCACTTTGAGCTCGGCCATCGTGCTCCTATTGAGTTCTGAATAAGGCAAAACCCCCGCGACAGCCTCGCGGGGGTTTGTTCTAAAGCCGGCTTTGCGTCTACGCCTTTTTCTTTGGCGGGACGATGGAGTCCTTCACCGACTTGGCGATCCGAAACTTCACGACCTTTTTGGCCGGAATCTTAATCGCTTCGCCAGTAGCCGGATTACGTCCCATGCGCGCCTTGCGGTCGCTGCGGACCAGGCGCCCGATGCCAGGCATTACGAACACGCCGTGTTTCTTGGTCTCGCGCACCGCCATCGATGCAAAGTGTTCCAGAAACTGCTTGGCCACTTTGTTACTGACTTCGCTCGCCTCCGCCAGTTCTTTTATGATCGCAGTCTGAGTCATTCTTGTCTCGGCCATCTTGACCTCCCTACAAAATCAAACGTTAGTTGTTGTGGATGAACTCGCATCCGGCATTCTGCTTGTACTTTCGTTCAAACAAAACCACCAAAGAATGTTTGAGTCCCTCTAATCCTACTCGATCATAAGGGAGGCGCTACCGGTTGTAAAGCCTAAAACGTCAAAAAAAGCCGATTTTCAGCGTTTTTTTGTGTGCAAGAGGCTCGGAGGGCCCATAAAACCGCAACTCCGGCACTTTCAGGTGCTTGGTGTGCAGTACGGACGGGCTTCCGGGGGCAAACTTGCTCAGCCGCCAGGCTCATCGGGCGCTCTCGCTCCTTCAATTACGAAGCGCTAACCTGTGAAAGTCGACGTCGATACAGCCAAAGAGCATCCATCCATGACATCGTCGAGCACCGGAAATCCGCTCAGCCGTTTGATTGCCGGTGCAGAACCCGCGTCAGCGCCTCCGCTGGATTCAACAGATCTCTATATTAACCGCGACCTGAGCCTGCTTGCTTTCCAGAGGCGGGTCTTTGCGGAAGCCGCAAACGTCTCTAATCCGCTTTTGGAGCGCTTCAAATTTATTTCCATCCTCGGATCGAACATTGACGAATTCTTCATGGTCCGAGTTGCCGGATTATGGCAGCAAATCGAGACCCGCAACCTGGAGCTGAGCATTGACGGCAAATCGCCCGGCGTCCAGCTCGAACTGATCCGGCAGGACGTAACCGCGCTGATGGACGAGATTTATTCGCTCTGGCGCGACGAGCTGGAGCCGGCGCTGCGAAAAGCCGGCATCGCCATTTTGGCGCTTCAAGATCTAAACCCAAAGCAGGAAGCGGCCGCCGCCGACTACTTTCATCGCATCGTCTATCCGGTGCTCACGCCGCTGGCGGTCGATCCCGGCCGGCCGTTTCCGCATATTTCAAATTTAAGTTTGAATGTGGCGGCGATTGTGACAAACGGCGACGGCGTGGAGCGGTTTGCACGCGTGAAAGTGCCTGGCTCGCTCCCGCAACTCGTGCCGGTCCCGGCCGCACCGGGAGAACTCGCATTCATCTGGCTGGAGCAGTTAATTATCGACAACGTCGGAACGCTCTTTCCCGAGATGGAAATCGTTGAAACCAGCGTGTTCCACGTGACCCGCGATGCGGAACTGGCCATTCAGGAACTCGAAACCGACGATCTGCTTGAAAGCATCCAGGAGGCTGTGTGGAGACGCCGGTTCCGCGATGCGGTGCGGCTGCAGATCCATCAAACGATGTCGCAGAAACTGATCGACCTGCTCACTACGAATCTCGAACTGGATCACAACGACGTCTACCGGGTCGATGGCCCCATTGACCTCAGCCGGTTCCGTGTGCTCTTGAACCTCGAGCGGCCGGAACTCAAAGATAAGCCGTTCACGCCGTCGGTTCCCCCTGGACTGGTCGTCGCGGCGAAATCAGACATGTTCGCACTGATTCAGCAATCGGACATTTTGCTGCATCACCCGTACGAATCGTTCCAGCCGGTCGTCGATTTCCTGCGCGTCTCCGCCCGAGATCCGGATGTGATGGCCATTAAGATGACGCTGTACCGGGTAGGCTCGAAGTCGCCGATTGTCGAAGCGCTGCTCGAAGCGATCGAAAACGGCAAGCAGGTTGCCGTACTGGTGGAATTAAAGGCTCGTTTCGATGAAGAGAGCAATATCGAGTGGGCGCAAAAGCTGGAAGCGGAAGGCGTTCATGTCGTGTATGGGCTGCTCGGACTGAAGGTGCATGCAAAGCTCGCCATGGTAGTACGTCGAGAAGGCGACGCGATCCGGCGGTATCTGCATCTCGGCACGGGCAACTATAACCCGCAGACGGCCCGTCTCTACACGGACCTGGACCTGCTTACCTGTGACGAGGAAATAGGAGCCGACGTGAGCGATCTTTTTAATCACCTCACGGGCTATTCGGCCAAGAAATCGTACCGCAAGTTGCTGGTTGCGCCCCACAGCCTCCGCGGCGGCCTGGAGCACCTGATCAAAGAAGAAATTATCGAGCACGAGAAGAGCGGTGACGGGCACATCATTCTGAAGATGAACGCTCTCGAAGATCCCGGAATGATCCGATGGCTCTATGAAGCATCGAGAGCCGGCGTGCGGGTGGACTTGATCGTACGCGGGGTTTGCTCGCTACGGCCCGGCATTCCAGGAGTAAGCGAGAACATCCGTGTCAAAAGCATCCTCGGCCGTTTTTTGGAGCACAGCCGCATCTTTTACTTCCGTAATGGGGGAGACGAGAAGATTTACCTAGGCAGCGCAGACATGATGCCCCGAAATCTCAATCGGCGCGTTGAGGTGCTCTATCCGATTGAAGCTCCTAAGCTTCTCCGAAGACTGAGGAGCGAAATCCTTCAACGCTATCTGGACGATCAGGCCGGCTCCTGGCTGATGGCGGCAAACGGGACGTTCTCTCGCGTCCCCGAGCAACCCGGCAAGAAGCTATTCAGCAGCCAGAACTGGTTTATGGAACACCATGGCGGCTAGCGGCATTCTTGCCGGCCTTTGACATCCTTTGAGCTTTCGTGTGACGCCATCGGGCGTCGAAAGCCTGGCGACGCGACGCTTATGGCAGTATCGAGATGCCGCTCGCCAACGCCCTGCCGCTTACGTTTTGGTACTGAATCACGATGTTTCCGTTGCTGTCGGGTTTAATGCCGTAGACTTCCTTGACGATCGCGCGGAGCCGGCCGCCGGTCGCCCCA
>JAICLJ010000244.1 GCA_025927575.1 Bryobacteraceae bacterium
CGCAACGATATTATTGAAGGGCGCGTTACGGGAGCGTCGCCCGGACAGAAGATCGTGCTGTACGCAAAAACCGGCAATTGGTGGGTGCAGCCACTTGTCGATCAACCTTTCACCGACCTCCGCCCAAACTTCAAGTGGACGAATGCGACACACCTCGGCACTGACTACGCGGCCCTGCTCGTAAAGAACGGCTACCGGCCACAACGCGTCCTGGAGTCGCTACCCAAAACTGACGCCAACATTCTCGCCGTGGCAGTTGTGCCGGGCGCCGAGCGGCCTCCCTCTCCCGTCATTGATTTCAGCGGCTACCAGTGGCGCTTGCGCGACGCACCGAGTTCCCGCGGCGGCAAGAATGTCTACTCGCCGTCGAATATCACGGTCGACGAACGAGGGGCGATGCACTTGCGCATCTCCAAGACGGAAGAGGACTGGAGTTGTGCGGAAGCCAGCCTGACGCGGGATCTTGGCTACGGCACCTACGAATTCGTCGTGCGAGGACTGGAGACGCTCGAGCCTGCCGCCGTGTTCGCGATGTTCACCTATGACTATGCGAGTGGCGCGCTGTTTAATCGCGAAGTGGATATCGAGATCAGCCGATGGGGCGACCCCGCGAAGAAAAACGCCCAGTATGTCCTGCAGCCGTATTACGTCGCCAGCAACGTGCACCGGTTCAATGCGCCCGCGGGGACGCTCACGTTCTCGCTCCACTGGGAACAGGGCCGCGCCACTTTTCGCACTCTACGCGGGTCAAGCAACGTTTCGGAGTATGTCTTCACGGCGGGCGTACCATCGCCGGGGATTGAATCTATTCGTGTCGTGCTGTATGTCTACCGCGCAGCCGTCGTAAAGCTACAGCATCCGATGGAGGTCGTGATTGAGCGGTTCACGTACTTCCCGTGAGATGTGCCGGGCGCTACTGCTTTTCACTTGCGCCGCGCTAGGTACGCACAGTCTCTTCGCGCTCGACCCGAGCCGTAGCCTTCGCGAATACATCGTTACTCGCTGGGGCTCGCGCGAATCGTTCCCGGCTGGCGCAATCAATGCAATCGCGCAGACACCGGATGGCTATTTATGGATCGGTACCGAAAACGGCCTCGTGTGTTACGACGGGATCAGTTTCCGCCTGATTGATCACGCTAACTCGCCCTCGCTTCCTCCCGGCCCGGTGCTCGGCTTGGTCGTGGATCCTGAAGGCGTGCTCTGGGTGCGGATGCAGAGTCCTTACCTGATGCGCTATCGCGGCGGGAACTTTGAGCAGATATATCCTGCGGAAATCCCGCCGCCGTTTACCGCTGCCAGCCAAGCGGGTGCAACCGCCGTCACTCATGGGCTTCGCGGCGATGTCCTGATCGCGACGCCCGGTGCGCCTCTGCGCTATATCGGCGGGAAATTCACACCGGTCGCTTCTTCCGGTGCGGTCCGTGGCATCCCGACGTCGATCGTGGAAACAGCGGATGGCACCGTCTGGGTCGGGATGCGGGATACCGGGCTGTTCTGTGTGCGAGACGGACATGGCTCGCAGGTCGGCTTGCCGGACCAGAAGGTGAATGTCTTGCTGCCGGACACCGATTCGAAGTTGTGGATTGGAACGGATTCCGGCCTGATGCATTGGGACGGCAGCGCCATAACCCGTCGAGGTGTTCCCACCGCACTCGCGCACAGCGCGATTCTGGCTCTGGCGCGTGATCGCGATTCCAACCTCTGGATCTCGACTCCGGCCGGAATCACACGAATCGATTCCAAGGGCTCCACCCTTCATTGGAGCGGCGCAAACTCGCCCGGCGTAGTGCATGCCGTTTTTGAAGACCGTGAAGGCAACCTGTGGTTCGGAGGAACGGAGGGGCTGATGCAGCTTCGCGACGCTCCGTTCATGAGTTATAGCGGCATAGCCGCTGAGGGCGGGTCGTTGTATATCGATACTTCAGGGCGCGCCTGGATTGGGCCCTCCTCCGGAGGGCTGCTCTGGATTCGCGGAGCGGAACATCACTTAATCACCACACTGGGCATGGATCGTGACGAGATCTACTCCATCTCTGGCGGGGCGGGTGAAGTTTGGGTTGGTCGCAGGCTCGGCGGTGTCACGCAATTGCGAGAAGAAGGCGGGGTCCTTAAATCGCGAACGTATACGGCACGAGACGGCCTCGCGCCCGGAGTCGTTTACGCAGTAAATCGGGGTCGTGATGGATCAGTTTGGGCGGGAACTCTTAGCGGCGCGGTGAGCCGTATCAAAAAAGACCGTATCACGACTTTCACGACCGCCAATGGATTGAGTGGTGATGCCGTAACCACTATACAAGAGACACCCGGCGGAGTGATCTGGGTCGGAACCACTGGGGGCTTGGAGGCATTCCACAACGGGAAGTGGCGGAGGTATGGCGGCGAGGACGGATTGCCTCCCGGACGCGTAAACAGTCTCGCTCTCGATGACGACGGAGTACTGTGGATCGGCTCCTCGTCGGGCGTGTTTTACCGGTCCGGCGCGCATATTGAACGGGCACAAAACGCTCCGGATTCGCTGCAGCGAGAGATCTATGGCTTGGCGGCAGACGACTTCGGGAATCTATGGGTAGTCACGGACCGCAACGTGGTCAGCGTGTCGCGCGCATCGCTCCTGGGTCAGTTGAAGGGGCCGGCCGGGGTGCGGGAATTCGGTACGGCTGATGGTCTGCCTTCAACGCGAGGTATGCGGCGCGATCATTCGGTCGCCAAAGATTTTTCGGGGCGGATCTGGCTCTCCCTTGAGGGCGGAGTATGCGTTGTGAATCCATCGCTTCCCTCCGCACTAGCGTCCGCATTAGTAAAAATAAAATCTATCGCCGTAGATGGTCGTCCGCTAGGCACGGGACCAATCGTCCGCTACCCTTCGAACCGACGGCGTGTCGTCTTCAATTTTATCGGCGTGAGCCTCGCGGTTCCAGGGCGCGTACGGTATCGCTACCGGCTGGACGGTTACGATACCGATTGGAGCCAGCCTACTGAATCCCGAGAGGCAGCGTACACGAACCTCCCGCCCGCTCGCTACACTTTTCGCGTCATGGCCAGCAACAGCGCGGGGCTGTGGAACGGAGCGCCTGCGAGTATAGGGTTGGAAGCGGAGCCACGGCTGTCAGAAACCTGGTGGTTCCGAGGGACTGGATTATGCCTCATCGCCGCAGCCATTTTCGCCGGCTTCCGCTACCGCCTGACTCGCGTCCACGCCGCGACGAACATGCGATTCGAGGAGCGCCTGGCGGAAAGAACTCGCATCGCGCGCGAATTGCACGACACGCTTTTGCAGAGCTTTCAGGGCCTGATGCTTCGCCTTCAGGTGGTCGATGATTTGCTACCGCCAGGGAAGGCCAAGGATCAGCTCGAACAGAGCCTCGAGCGTGCTGATCAGGCGATTGCAGAGGGGCGCAGCGCCGTGTACGACTTACGCTCGTCCGCCACAACTACGAATGACCTGGCCCAAGCAGTGAGGGCCCTGGGTGACGAACTGGCCACACAAGATTCGACGGCGTTTCACTTATTCGAGGAAGGTACAGCGCGAGACTTGCACCCGATCATTCGAGACGAGCTTTACCGCATCACGCGCGAAGCACTCCGTAACGCATTCAGACACGCGGCGGCCCATCATATTGAAACTGAAATTACCTACGGAGAACGGGCATTCCGGCTGCGCATCCGGGACGACGGACAGGGTATTCCAACCGAAGTGTTGGAAGCGGGCAGTCCCGGCCACTACGGTCTTTCAGGAATGCGTGAGCGCGCACACCAAATCGGCTCGAAGTTGGAAATCTGGAGTGGAGCTAAAGCCGGCACCGAAATTGAATTGAGCATCGCGGGCCGGATTGCCTATCGTACGCCGACAGGCTGGCCTCTTTATCGTTTGTTTCGCAAAAAGCGGGTTAACCTGTGATTCGAGTTCTGTCAGTAGATGACCATCCTCTTCTCCGCGAAGGCATTGCCGCGCTGATTGGGCATCAGACAGATATGCAAATCGTCGCCGAAGCTTCCAATGGACGCGAGGCGCTCGAACTGTTCCGCAAGCATCGTCCCGACATCACGTTGATGGACCTGCAAATGCCAGAGATGAGCGGCATCGATGCGATGAGTTCCATTCGCGGCGAGTTCCCTGACGCACGTATCATCGTCTTGACAACTTACGCCGGTGATGTTCAGATTTCTCGCGCTCTCAAGGCCGGCGCCCGGGCTTACTTACTGAAGGGCTCGCTGCGGAAAGAACTGCTGGAGACGATTCGCGCTGTCCACGCCGGCCAGAAGCGCCTGTCATCGGAGGCCGCCGCTGAAATAGCCGAGCACGCGGCAGATGACGCCTTGACTCCACGAGAAATCGATGTACTTCGTTTGATTGCAGGCGGCAATGCAAACAAAGAAATCGCAGCACAGCTATCGCTCACCGAAGAAACCGTGAAGAGCCACGTCCGGAATCTTCTTGGCAAGTTGGGAGCTAACGACCGAACTCACGCCGTCGCGATCGGAGTTAAGCGCGGAATCATTGATCTATAGTTGGCGAGACTTCCCCCGAAAGAGGGATGCCGATGAAGCCTTTCGAGGGTGTCGAACGCCAGCGCCAACTCCGTACGATGAAGTTGGGATGCACTCTGCAACGTCTATTCTCAACTTTTCCTAACAGCTGGCCGGGGTTGGGCCTCCTGCTGCTCCGGATTAGCCTGGGTATCGCTCTCATCTCTTTTGTCACCGCGGGTATTTCGGCAGGGACACCTTCGGAATCGATTCCCTTCGCACGAGACTTGATTGCGGCTCTAGCTGGTTTTTTTCTGATTGCCGGTCTCTGGACGCCCGTTATGGGAATCCTTGTCGCCATCGACGAGATCTGGATAGCGCTGTGGCCCTATTCTTCGGCGCGAGAGGAGGTTTGGGTTCACATCTTGCTAGCAATCCTGTCTGTTTCTGTCGCGATGCTGGGCCCAGGCGCATGGTCGATTGATGCTCGCCTGTTCGGGCGAAAACGCTTTGATATCGATCGGACTAAAGGTAGGAGATCCTCCCCCTAACGAGGGAGGGAGGCCCCCGACCATCGAGGGACCTGATCGAGATCGATCTGGGGATGGTTGCAGGCGGAAGGAGCGCCAGAATAAGAAACAGAAGAAAGCAATCTGCCAGAAATGAGGGCTCCCAAAGCCAAATAGGAAATCGTTCATTAGTTCAAGTCCCAAGGGTCTGGCACAAGATTCGAAATCGCTTCCGTCCGTTAACGCGCCGATCACGTGAGCAAAGAGGGTGAGATGGCTATCCAGGATTTAGTTGGATCCGGTGCAAACTTCCCGGTCTTCCTCGATAACGTAGTGGATTCAGCGGTCCTGATAGCGTCGGCCGAGCGGGAACTGGGAGCCTTTATGAAAGCTGTGACGGCTTCCTTCGGTCCGAAGGAGGCACGGCTTGCTGCGGAGGATTGGCTTGAGGAGTTGGATTCGAGTAAAGAGCTTCCTGGATTAACTGCGTACGATTGGAGGTTGCTAACTATCAGCGCAGCTTCCCGATTGGCAATGCGTTTGAATGCCGCATCGACCAGGACCAAAGTATTTCGCGAAGTGGAGGAATGGTCCTATGATTAGCGCACGAACGAGCGCCATGCCGCTCGAAGAAGAAATTGTGGGGTATATGCTCGCGAATGGATGGCAAGAGAACACGATTAGAAGCCTTGGGAGCGACAGATGTCACTGGACGGCCGACGAGGAAATCGCGTCCCGGAAGGCAACGCTCCATGTAGAGAATTGTTACCTGCCGGATGAGATTTGCCGGGAGCATAATTTCGAAGAGATCCTTGGGAACAGCCCGGAACTCCTCAAATTGCTCGACCGTGTTGAATCCGCCGCTCCGGCCGATGTGAACGTACTGATCATCGGCGAGACCGGGAGTGGAAAGGAGCTGATTGCAAGGGCGATTCACAGCCGAAGCGCGCGCCGGAACAGCCCTTTGGTAAAAGTGAACTGTGGCGCCATTCCATCCGGGCTGGTAGAGAGTGAGCTTTTCGGGCATGTAAAGGGCGCTTTCACAAGCGCCTCCGAGCGCCGCATCGGGCGCTTCGAACTGGCCAACAACGGCACTTTATTTCTGGACGAAGTCGGCGAACTGCCGCTCGAAACGCAGGTGAAGCTGCTCCGTGTGTTACAGGAGCAGGAGTTCGAGCCTGTGGGCAGCAATCGTACTATCAAGGTCAACGTCCGAATCATCGCCGCCACAAACCGTGATCTTGCGGAGGCCGTCCAATCGGGAGGTTTTCGCTCGGATCTCTACTATCGCCTGAACGTCATACCGCTCCGCGTGCCGGCATTGAGGGACCGCAAATCC
>JAICLJ010000277.1 GCA_025927575.1 Bryobacteraceae bacterium
CTAAATAACCTTGCGCGACTGCGCGCCACTGTAACCGCTTTAATCGCAATGGAATATTGAAAAACGAGAACTCCTTTCCGAGGATGAGTTTGTTCAATTCCTCAACCAGAAAGGAGTCTCGTATGTCCAGGATGGTCGTTCGGGTTCCCGGCCGGGTCAAGCGCCAGCTTCGCAAGCTGCGGGACAAGACCTCGGACAAGGGTCTGGCCAATCGCTGCCAGATCGTGCTGCTGTGGGGCGAAGGTGAGGCATGGTTCGCCATCGCCAAGGCGGTGGGATGCTGCTTGTCCTGGGTGGGCCGGGTCATCCGCAGGTTCCGCGATCAGGGGGTGGCGGGGCTGCAGGATCGCCGGGAGGACAATGGGGATATCAAACTCGACGAGTACTACCTGGCCAGGCTTCGTGAGGTCGTGGACAAGCAGCCATCGGATTATGGCTATGAGCGTCCGACCTGGACGCAGGAACTGCTGGTCGAAGCCATGGTGCAAGAGACACAGGTGCGCGTCCATCCGGGGACGATGAGCCGGGCGTTGAAGACGATCGGCGCCCGGCTGGGCCAGCCGAAGGCGACGGTGGGCTGCCCAGGCCCGGCAAAAGGGTCGGGGACCGAAAAGTCATGTTGTCTTAGGTTTTAACGGTCGAAGCTGGGCGGTCGAAGAAAAGGGGCCACTACTCATTTCGAATTTCGTCAGCCTTACTTCCGGCAGAAGATCATCAAAAACGCGTGAACGGGACGGGTGCGCTTTTCTTTATAATTTAAACGTATTAGATGCAGCTGAAAAGCCGCGACGGCGCACTGGCTGGAGAAAACGGGTCAATAAGGATGTGATTGGCGGAGCAATGATCGGCCGCATCTAGAAATTGGATATTAGAGACCAGAAACTAGATGCGGCCCTGCGGGAAGCGTCGGCGTGGCAGTGCTTGGCGCTGACTCGTGGGGGAGAAGGGGTAGACCTCCGGCAAGTTAGGAAAGAAATGGGGTGCGCGGCAAATTTTATCAAAAAATTGCGTATTATCGTAGGTGCATACACGACCGTCACTTATCGCAAAAACTGAGGCGTTTTTTGGGTCAAAAATGCGCAAAAAGCGCCCCGTTTTGTCTCGTTTTTGTTCCGTGTACGGTGACGTACTATCGTATCCGCTTGACGACGCGTGACTTGCAGCGGAGCCATTTTCACCTCTCGGCGGGGCGCGCGGCGCATAAATGCGCCCCGTTGTGTCACGATCTTCGAAATGACCCGGGAATGCAGAGGGAATCGCCGTCTGGTGGGTTGCGATTTCGCTGTGTTAATGAATACCAACTTGCCAGATTTCGTCGATCCTTCCCAGCCTAAAGTCAGGCCGATTGACCACTTTTGCGGTGAGCCGTACGATCTTTCCAGATGATTTACGACGGCGTTAAGATCTCCACGACAACGCGCCGCGCCCAGTGGCCGGGGTGATTGCGTGGTCGTGGAATTCCTGAGACGATCAGCCGCCCGGCCGAATTGAGCCGGGCGATTTTGTTGGCACGAAGAGGCGTTCGCAATCAAGACCGAGGCGGATCATGGCATCGATCAAACTGCCGGATGGCAGCGTCAAAGAATTGCAGGATGGAACCACGGTGGGGCAATTGGCCGAGTCGATTGGCCGCGGACTGGCCAAGGCAGCCATCGTCGGCAAGGTGGACGGCAAGCTCGTCGATCTTTCCCATCCGCTGACCGGCTCACACGACGTTCAGATCATCACCGAGCGCGATCCGGAAGGGCTGTATGTCATGCGCCACAGCACTGCACACGTGCTGGCGCAGGCGCTTCGGCATCTCTACGGAGCCAAGCTGCAATACACCATCGGCCCGGTGATCGAGAACGGCTTCTTCTACGATTTTGAATTTCCGCAGGGCGTGACCTTTTCGATCGACCATTTGCCGAAGGTCGAAAAGGAAATGCAGAAAATCGTGCAGGAAAACCTGGCTTTCAGCCGGGAAGATGTCGCGCCGGACCAGGCCAAGCAGATCCTGCACAGCCAGGATCAGCGCTTCAAGGACGAGATTATCGATGAGCTGGCCCGTGCCGGCGAAAAGAGCGTATCGATCTATCGGCAGGGCGATTTCACCGACCTTTGTCGCGGCCCGCACATTCCCAGCACCGCGAAAATCAAGGCATTCAAGCTGCAAAGCGTCGCCGGCGCCTATTGGCGAGGCGACAGCAATCGCGAGCAGCTTACCCGCATCTATGGGACCGCATTCTTCGACAAGGCCGAGCTCGAAAAGCATCTGAAGATGATCGAGGAGGCCAAGAAGCGCGATCATCGCTTTCTTGGGCCGCAGCTTGGGTTGTTCCATCAGCAAGATGACGCGCCCGGCTCGGTTTTCTGGCACGACAAGGGCTGGACGCTCTGGCGTATCGTCGAAAATTACGTGCGCGAAACGATCCGCAAGGCCGGCTACATTGAGGTGCGCACGCCTCAGCTTCTGGATCGCTCGCTTTGGGAAAAGTCCGGCCACTGGGAAAAGTATGCCGACCTGATGTTCGTCACGGAGAGCGAGAAGCACGTGTTCGCGGTCAAGCCGATGAACTGCCCGTGCCATATCCAGATTTTCAATCAGGGCACCAAGAGTTATCGCGATCTGCCGCTGCGCATGGCGGAATTTGGCGCGTGTCATCGCAATGAGCCTGGCGGAACTTTGCACGGCATCATGCGCGTGCGCGCCTTCACGCAGGATGACGCCCACATCTTCTGCACCGAAGGGCAGATCGAATCGGAAGTGCGCGATTTCGTGAAGATCCTGCACCAGGTCTACAAAGATTTCGGCTTCGACAAAGTCATCACCAAGCTTTCCACCCGTCCCGAGAAGCGCATCGGTTCAGACGAGATGTGGGGCAAAACCGAAAAGGCGCTGGCGGATGCACTCAAGAACATGGACATGCCTTTCGACGTGCAGCCGGGCGAAGGGGCGTTTTATGGCCCGAAGCTCGAGTTCCAGATTTCCGATGCCCTCGGCCGACTCTGGCAGCTCGGAACCATTCAAGTCGATGGCAATCTCCCCGATCGGCTCGGCTCGCGCTACGTCGGCGAGGACAATGCCGAGCATGTTCCCTTCATGCTCCACCGCGCCATTCTCGGCAGCATGGAGCGGTTTTTGGGCATTCTGATCGAGCATTATGCCGGCGCGTTTCCGCTCTGGCTTGCGCCGGTGCAGGTGGCGGTGCTGACCATCAGCGAGAAGTTCAATGAATACGGCAAGATGGTGCAGAACGCCCTGACCAACGCCGGCATCCGC
Source organism: Bryobacteraceae bacterium (assembly GCA_025927575.1). Taxonomy (GTDB): domain Bacteria; phylum Acidobacteriota; class Terriglobia; order Bryobacterales; family Bryobacteraceae; genus KBS-96. The sequence goes on from JAICLJ010000277.1 coordinate 3,263, forward strand.
TGCGAAGCCAACTTCGGCTCAGAAAAAATCGGCGCCAAGATTCGCACCGCGACCCTGCAAAAAGTGCCGTACATGCTGGTGCTGGGCGAGCAGGAGCAGGCGGCCGAGAAGGTCGCCGTCCGCCATCGCACCGATGGGGACAAGGGGCAGATGGCGCTGGATGAATTTATCCAGCGATGTCTGGAGGAAATCGCCAGTCGTGGAACGTCGCCCGCGGTCAGCACGGGCCAACACGGAGTGTAAATCACCATTCAGAAGCAAGCGCCTATAAGTCATGTGCGCGAATTCTTTTCGGTTCGCCAAAGCGCAACCGAACCTGAGGCGCTGGGGGAGCGTGTTCGCGGTTCCATGATCAATTGACCTGTAGCTCCATCCTTCTATGCTTATGGGTCGGATCGAAAGGAGCCGACGAGCGATGGCGATCTCGGTTAGTCTCATTAACATGAAAGGTGGTGTGGGAAAGACCACGTTAGCGGCGCAGATTGCGCATGCGGCGTCTAGGCGCGGTATTCGCACGCTTGCAGTCGACCTTGATCCACAAGCCAACCTAAGCCAAGCGCTTCTTAGCCCCGAACGGTACGTCAAGCATCTTCGCAACAAGAAACCGACAATTGTTCAATTGTTCGACCAATATCTGCCTTCAATGGAAGAGTCTGGGGGACCAACGCCGATCGAGCCGCAACAGTTAATCCTCAAAAACGCGGGCTTCTCAAATCAGGTTGATTTGATCGTGAGCCGACTCGAGCTGTCCCACACACTCAAGAATCCGACTGGGAAGGAGCGGCGCCTTGCCAGAATTCTGAGCAAAATCGAAAACAAATACCAGCTCATTCTAATTGACTGCGCTCCAACAGAATCAATTCTGACGGAGGCGGCTTATCACGCAAGTCGGTATGCGCTTGTTCCGGTGAAGCCTGAGTATCTAGCGACAATCGGTCTCCCGCTTTTGGCAAGGTCGATTCGTGATTTCAAGTACGAGAACAGTGATCGCGCGCTGGATATCTGCGGAATCGTATTCAACCATTCTTCTTCGTATTCTGAGGGGCCAGAGGGGAAAAAGTCGATTAAGGAAGTTACCGCCGAGGCGAAGAAGAATGGCTGGCCTATCTTTGAGACGCATGTTCGCTACTCCCGCTCCTATGCAAAGGCAGCCAGGGAAGGCACTCCGATTGGATCGACAAGCTATTCGCGATGGCACGTTGCCAGAGAATTTGCCCGGTTCGGGGATGAGTTCTTTGAGGCGATCGGACTCGCCAAGGAAGAGATGTAATGTCTTCCTCAAAGTTTTTGGATTACGAAATTGCGCTACTTCTGGCGAAATATGGCCGCGGCGCGGTTGAGCGCGCGTTAGCATACAAGGTTAACATGTCAGTCGAGGAACTCGAATCGACACTGAAGGCAATTCCAGTGGGAAGTAACGCTCGGCGCGCACGTAGGAAGGTTCCGTTATTGAAACTCGTCGAGCAATTTGCGAAAGAGCACCCGCAAAAGGCAAAAG
>JAICLJ010000295.1 GCA_025927575.1 Bryobacteraceae bacterium
ATACGGAGTATGGGCAGCGGCAATATCGGCGCCACGAATGTGCATCGCAGCGCCGGCGGCAAGGCTGGCGTCGCCGTACTGTTGCTCGACATAGCCAAAGGCTTTTTCGCGGTCTGGATTGCCGCCCTACTCAATCCCGGAAGCCCGCTGGCGCTCTCGCTGGCCGCCGTCGCGGTGATGATAGGTCACGCATTCCCGCTGTTTCTTCGATTCAAGGGGGGCAAAGCCGTCGCGTGCTTCATCGGCGCGTTTCTCTACATTGCGCCGCTCGCGATTGCGGCAGTGCTGCTCATCTTCGTGCTGGTGGTAGCCGTCACAAAATACATTTCGCTCGGCTCCATTATCGCGGCGCTGCTGTTTCCGCTCGCCGTGTGGCTGATTCTGCATCCGCCTTCGCCTATCGTTTGGGCCTCTCTCTTTTCAGGGCTTTTTATCGTTTATCGCCACAAAGCAAACATACAGCGCCTCTCCGGCGGCACAGAGAACGTGTTCTCGGTCAAGGGCCGCCGGCGGTGAACCGGCTCGCCATCCTCGGCGCAGGCAGTTGGGGAACCGCGCTTGCCATTGTGCTCGCTCCGAAATTCGAGGCTGTAAGGCTGTGGGCGCGAGACCCGGCGTTAGCTGCGCGGATTGAACAAACACACGAGAATAGCCGCTACCTTCCCGGTTTCCAAATTCCCGACAACGTTCTGTGTTCATCGGTGCCGGCCGATGTGCTTCAAAGAGCCGGGATCGTCCTGAGCGCAGTGCCTTCAGATCATACACGCGCTTTGTTCGAGCGCCTTCACCCACATGTTTCCGGGGCGATGAGCTTTGTCAGCGCGACCAAGGGCCTCGAGAACCGCACTCTCATGCGCATGAGCGAGGTGATTGCCGATAGCCTGCGTCCGCAATTCATGCCGCGCGTTGCGGTGCTCTCCGGCCCCACCTTCGCGAAAGAGGTTGCAGCCGGTGAGCCGGCCGCGGTGGTCATCGCCTCAGAGGACGCCGCTCTCGCCGCGGCTGTGCAGAGCGCATTCTCGAGTCCCACGTTCCGGCTTTACACAAGCGGAGATGTTGTTGGCGTGGAAATAGCTGCCGCGCTGAAGAACGTCATCGCGATTGGCGCTGGCATCTGCAAAGGGCTCGGTCTCGGCAGCAACAGCGTCGCGGCTCTGGTCACTCGCGGTCTCGCCGAGTTGACGCGGCTTGCGGTTGCGCTCGGCGGCAAACCGCGTACGCTCGCGGGACTCGCCGGATTGGGCGATCTCGTTCTCACCGCCACCGGAGATCTATCGCGCAATCGCTTCGTCGGCGTGCAACTCGGGGCAGGGAAGCCACTGCCGGAAATTTTGGCCGCGATGACACAGGTTGCGGAAGGCGTCAGCACTTGCCTCGCCGCTCGTGACCTGGCGCGCCGGGCCGGTATCGAGATGCCGATCGTTGAAAAAATGCACGAAATTCTTTATAAGAAAAAACCTGCCGCGACCGCCATTCGCGAGTTAATGGAGCGCCCTCTGACGAGCGAATAGAGGGTCGGATATGCCCGTGCCGAGCATCCGGCTGGAGTTCTGAACAGAGATTAGTTGCCAACTTTGGACTTCCGAGTATTTCAGTTGCGTCGAAACCACTCCGACGTATTTGTCCGCGCCTCCGTAATAGAGCATCCAGCGTGTAGGCTCGCTCACCAGTCCTTCGACGAATACGACGTTCGGCACCTGCCCCACTTTCTCCCATTCCTTCTCGGCTTCGAAGACCGGTTTATCTGATCGCGCCAGCACGTGAGTTGGATCGTTTTTATCAAACAGGACCCAGCCCGTACGATAGGCGAGCTTATCGTCGGCGCCGTTGTAGATGAGAAGAATGCCTTTGTCGGTGAGCACCGGTGGCGGCCCCGGTTCAACGACACGCGAATCGAACATTCCGGCGCGGTGTCCGACGATCGGATGATCCAGAGGCTCGGTCCAGTGAATCAGATCGTCTGAATAAGCGACACCCATCTGGTTCGCCCCGTTTGGTCCAGCGGCATCGGCCATAAAATACATCCAGTAATGCCCGTTGATTTTTCTATCGAGGATCGCGCCTGATTTCGTCCAGTGCACGTTCCAGCGTCCCTTGTTCGCCGGCATAATCACGCCGAGGCGGGTCCACGTCACCAGGTTCCGCGACTTTGCTAAACAGAGTTGGGCCGCCACCTTGTTATAGCCGGTATAAGTCAGATAGTAATCGCTGCCGATCCGCACCAGGCGTGGATCTTCAACTCCACCGTCCTTTTCATATGGAGCCTGTGGCCAGAGCACCGGGTGTGAACGCCGCACGAAATGAATGCCATCGCGGCTGGTTGCATAACCCAGCACCGACGTGCCGGCGTGGTTCTGGGCTCGAAATAGCATCACAAATTCGGCGCCGCGGCGGACCACCGTCGGATTGAACGTGCCCGCCGACTCCCATCCGTTTCCCCGCGGCGAAATAATCGGCGACGGTGTAACGCGATGCCACGGCGTGAATGGATCGCCCACGGGCCCGGCCGCGAGAAACAGCCCCACAGAGAACAGCGCACCGGCAAGCACTTTCATGACGATCAGATTGTACGCGATTCACGCAGAGCGAATGTTAGCATCGGCTCTGGTGAACGAAAACGAACTTTATTCCGCGATCGGCGAGGATGGTTTCGAACGGCTGGTCGCCGCCTTTTACCGGCAGATTCCCGGGGACGACGTGCTGGGCCCCATGTACCGGGGCCGCGATCTGGCTGCCGCCGAACACCGACTCCGCGAGTTCCTTATTTTTCGATTTGGCGGACCGGAGCGCTACATCGAACTGAGGGGGCATCCGCGCCTGCGTGCTCGCCATGCGCCCTTTCTAGTGGACCAGACGGCACGCGACCGGTGGCTGCAACTCATGGGCAATGCTCTGGTTGAAGCGCAGCTGCCAGCGGAGGCGGAACAAATGCTCCGTGCGTTTTTTGAATCCACGGGTACGTTTCTGATCAATCGCCAATGAGCGCCTCCGTTGATGTCTTGCTGTTTGGCGCTCATCCCGATGATGTGGAATGGGGCCTCGGCGGTTTCTGTCTCTTGCTGCGAGAGCGCGGCGTCTCTTTCGCGATTGTCGATCTGACCCGCGGCGAAATGGGCTCGCGCGGCACGCCGGCTATCCGCGATGAGGAAGCCATTAGAGCCGCCGCGTTCCTCGGAGCAGTCGCCCGCGAAAATCTCGGCATGCCGGATTGCGGGCTTGCCGACATACCCGAATCTCGCCGGCAAATCGCTAGCGCCGTCCGCCGTCACCGGCCTCAGATTGTTATCGCTCCTTATTGGGAAGATCGCCATCCGGACCACGCGGCTGCCGGTTTGGCGATTCGTAACTCTTTTTTGTACTGCACGCTCGCGAAACTCGACGACCCGAACCCGCCGCATAAACCGGGTGTATTTCTGTACTACCTGCTGCACCAGGTTCACCAGCCGTCGCTCGTGGTCGATACGTCCGCCATATTCGAACGTAAGCTCGAGCTGTTGCGGCTGCATGAATCGCAATTCTCAAGAACGGCGGAAGAGTTCGGTGTCCTCCCGATGGGCGTTGGCGATTATCTCTTTGGCCTTGAATCGCGCGATCGCTTTTTCGGCTCGTTGATCGGCGTTCGTTTCGGCGAGGCCCTGGTGATCGATCTCCCGTTGAGGATCGAGTCTTTGGCGGGCATTCTACCGTTCCGCGGTCACGAGTAAGAAATTCCTTTTAATTTAATGACCGGCATCCCTGTCCGCACTGCTGTAGGGGCGCGGCATGCCGCGCCGCTTTTAATAACCGACCTGGTCGCGAACAAGTGCGACACGCAACATCATTGATCAATCTCGGTCCCGCAGTTGAGACAACATCCTCGCGAGTTGTGAAACTCGAAGCTCCCGGATCGGCGGTTTAACTCCAGGTCCGGTCCCAGGATGTCTTGTCGTCCC
>JAICLJ010000206.1 GCA_025927575.1 Bryobacteraceae bacterium
ACAGACCGTGCCGTGGGGATGCCCGCGCGCGAGAAGAATTGTTTCGCGAAGATCTTGCTTCCTTCGAGTTGTGCGGACGCGCGTGCCGGTCCGACAATCTTGAGATTTCGTCCACGAAATTCATCCACTACGCCGGCGACCAGCGGCGCCTCGGGTCCGACGACGGTGAGATCGACTCGCTCGGCCTCGGCGAGATCCGCGAAGCCTGCGACGGAGACGGGAGCGGGAATGCATCGCCCCAGTTTTGCAAGGCCAGGATTGCCCGGCGAGGCGATCACCTCGGTTACATCCGGCGATTGCTTTAAGCGCCACGCGATGGCATGTTCGCGGCCTCCGCCGCCGATGATCAGGGTTCTCAATCGAAATAGCCTCTTCCCGCTAAAATAAAAGTCAGCCCCTCGAACTAAATGCCTACCTTAGTGACCGCTCCGGTGGCGCCGCGATCCCCAGCCCCACGGAAGAAATATGATGTTGTCGTTGTCGGCGCCGGTCATGCCGGTTGCGAGGCCGCGCGAGCTTGCGCCCGTCTCGGTTTGCGAACCGCGATGGTCACCATGAATATTGATCTTATCGCGCAGATGTCGTGCAACCCGGCGATCGGTGGAATTGCGAAAGGCCACCTGGTCCGTGAGATCGATGCGCTGGGCGGCATCATGGGCGAGTTGACCGACTCAGTCGGCATCCAGTTTCGTTTGCTGAACACCAGCCGGGGTCCGGCCGTCTGGTCGCCGCGGGCGCAATGTGACAAGAAGCAATACCGCATTCGCATGCGCGAGTGGCTGGAGAACGAACCAAACCTGAGGATCCTTCAGGCCGAAGTCGCGGGATTGATTTTGGACGATGAAGCGGGCAGCCGGATCTGCCGTGGTGTACGGCTGAGGGATGGCCGAGAACTCGCCGCGGAATCCGTGGTCGTCACAACCGGGACATTCTTAAATGGCTTGGCGCACGTGGGCGAGACGCGCTACGGCTGCGGCCGGAGCGGAGAAGCGGCGTCCAATCAGTTGGGGGATCAGCTTCGCACGCTGGATCTGCAATGCACGCGGCTGAAGACCGGCACACCGCCGCGGCTGGATGGCCGCACAATCGACTGGTCGCGTTTCGAAGCGCAACCGGGGGACGTTCACCCGACACCGTTTTCGTTTCTGACGGAAAAAATCGATCGCGAACAGATTCAGTGCCATCTGGCGTACACGACGGATGAGACGCATCGCATTCTGAGCGAAGCCATTCCGCGGTCGCCGCTCTACAGCGGTCAGATTGAAGGCGTCGGCCCGCGCTATTGTCCTTCGATCGAAGACAAGGTGGTTAAATTTCCAGACAAGAAACGCCATCAGATTTTTTTGGAGCCGGAAGGGCTGGACACCCACGAGGTTTACGTCAATGGCATGTCCACAAGCATGCCCATCGATGTTCAGTTGGGAATGATCGCCTCCATTCCGGGTTTAGAAAGTGCGGAAATGATCCGGCCCGGCTACGCGATTGAATATGATGCCGTCGACCCGCGCGAACTGAGGCCAACTCTGGAAGTGAAATCCATTCGGAGACTGTTTCTCGCCGGCCAGATCAACGGAACATCTGGATATGAGGAGGCCGGCTGCCAGGGCCTTGTGGCGGGATTGAACGCCGCATGTACCATCAAAGACCAGCCGGGCCTTGTCCTGAGCCGCGTGGATGGCTATACGGGCATCTTAATCGACGATCTCATCAGTAAAGGCGCCGACGAGCCTTACCGGATGTTCACATCACGCGCGGAATTCCGTCTTCAACTTCGAATTGACAACGCCGACGAGCGGCTGACGCCGAAAGGGCGCCAACTGGGCCTTGTTGATGAGCGCAGGTGGGCGGCGTTTACGAAGAAACAGGAGCAGAAGATCCGAATCGTGAAATTGTTAAACGCCATCCGCGCCCGGGAAGTGGCCGATGCAATCGGAAGCGAGGCGGGGAACGGTGATAATCCCACACTGACGGCTTGGCTTCGCCGACCAGACGCCCAGATTGGGATGATTGACCGTTGGATCACTCAGCGATTGGGCGAGGCGCCAGTTCATGGAGTGTTGACCACTGTAGAAACCGAAGCTAAGTATGAAGGCTACATCAATCAGCAGGAGCGACAGATTACTCGCCTCAAACAGAGCGAAAGCCGCGCCATTCCGTCGGCCTTCTCTTATGACAACATTCCGGGGCTTTCGATTGAGGTAAAACAGAAACTAATCCGGGTACGTCCTGGCACACTTGGCCAGGCCGGACGGATTCCCGGCGTCACGCCAGCCGCAATCGCGGTCTTGGATGTGTATCTGTCGCTGCGATAGCGGATGTTTCACGTGGAACATTCTTTTGCGGCTCAAGTCGAAAGCTAACGCCAAGCGCTAGATGATGTTCCACGTGGAACATGAAAACAGCCCGCTGTCTGTCAATTTGCCCTAAAATCTGCCGCGAAATCGATAATTTTCGCCCTCTCTTAAAGATTCTTGCCTCAAAACGCGAATGTTTCACGTGAAACGCCGCCGCACGTGGTATCCTCACTCTTGATCGGTGGCTGGACTTGAACAAGGTAATCTCAATCGCGAACCAGAAAGGCGGCGTCGGAAAAACGACGACCGCCATCAATCTTGCTGCCTCCTTGGCCGCATGTGAATTGAGGGTGCTGTTACTTGACTCTGATCCGCAGGGAAACTCCACGACGGGCCTCGGGATCGAAAAGACGGTGGATCGGAAGACTCTTTACAATGTACTGATCGGCGATGCAGAATTTGCAGAGGTAATCGTACCGACTGCGTTTGAAGGGCTCTCCGTAGCCCCCGCCGATCGGAATCTCGTGGCTGCTAATCTCGACCTCATTGACGAAGACAACCGCGAGCTGAAGCTTCGAACTGCTCTTGAGCCGATTAAATCGGATTACGATTTCATTCTCATCGACTGCCCACCAGCGCTCGATCTGCTGACGCTAAATGCGTTGGTTGCTTCCGATTCAGTCCTTGTACCCATCCAGTGCGAGTTCTTCGCCCTGGAGGGTATCTCCCAACTTATGGATACTGTCGAGCGGGTCAAGGAATCCTTCGACCAGATCCTGGAAATTGAGGGCGTCTTGCTCACCATGTACGATGATCGGACGAACTTGACTCGCCAAGTAGAGGCTGACTTGCGTGAGTTTTTCGGCACCGGTGTCTTTCATACCGTTATCCCTCGGACTGTTCGTCTTGCCGAGGCTCCGAGTTTCGGTAAACCGATTCTTGCTTACGATCCTCGTTCGCGAGGTGCAGAGAGTTATATCAAGCTAGCAAAGGAGATCCTAGCCCATGAGCAAAGCCACGGACACGCAGCGCAAAGCGCTCGGTAAGGGCCTTTCCGCGCTTCTGCCGCAGCGACAGCCCGCTGGGGCTCATGCGCCTTCTCGGGCCGCTTCAGCGCCGATCCCCGAAACTCTTCGGCTCAAAGCAGAAAAATCGGAAGCTCATGCGCTTCCTGTTCACTCGATTCAGCCGAACCCATTCCAGCCGCGTCAGGATTTCGATGAAACGCGAATTCAGGAGCTTGCGCAATCGATAAAAGCGAATGGAGTAATTCAGCCGATCACCGTCTGCAAAATAGGCGATTCCTTTGCGATTGTAGCCGGCGAACGCCGCTGGCGCGCTGCTAAAATGGCCGGTCTCACCGAAATTCCGGTTTATGTCCGCAATGTGGATCAGAACAAGATTCTGGAACTAGCCCTGATCGAAAATATCCAACGGGAAGATCTGAATCCGATCGAGACAGCCCAGGCGTTCGAACAATTAATTGTTAAGTACCAACTAACCCACGAGCAAATCGCCGAGCGTACCGGGAAAGACCGATCTACCATCACGAATTTCTTAAGACTCTTAAAGCTGCCGCAGATCGTCGTTGAGAACCTCATCGCAGGAACAATTTCGATGGGCCATGCCCGTGCGCTCGCAGGATTACCCGATCAGCCCTCTCAAATCGAAACATGCGAGAAAGTGATCGCCGCCGGGCTTTCAGTGCGCGATACCGAGCAGCTCGTGAAGCGCCTGACCTCGCCCGCCCCTCCTCCTGCCGCCAAAGAAGAGAAGGAAAAGCAAAACATCGACCCGAACACGCGCGCCGCAATTGAGCAGATGTCCATGTCACTCGGGACAAAGGTAAAGCTTCATCCGCGTTCGGAAAAATCGGGGCGGTTAGAGATCCAGTATTACTCGCTCGATGACTTGCAGCGCATCTTTGAAGTGATTGTCCACGACGGCCGCTGAACCAGCTACGTCGCGCATCTGCGGAGCACTGGCGCGACGTGACTACCAAACAACAGCTACGCCCCTCATATTGCGCACGACACTGCGGGATCAGCATCGTCACATGACGGCGTTGTTCGGCTAGTGGTGACTGGCCAATCCGTTTCCGTCCAGGCAGCCACGCCTCGCCGGAGCCGTTCAGTGCAGCATGTCGTTCAATGCTTTGATCTTCGCTGGGTCGTATTTCGGCTGGCGATGGTAAGTCAACATCCCGTTGACCTCCTGCTCCACGTCGGTCAACTGTGTATAACAAACGCCTGCGAGATTGTGCAGCTTGGCAATCCCCTGATAAAGCTGCGTCAACCGCGCCATGGCATCTTCCTGGGTCTGCTCGACGCCCGAGTAACCCCATGATTCGGCCGGAACCTCAGTGCCCGGCGGGATGTAGGCGATGCCTCCAAATTCCGAAAGATACAGCGGCGAGCCGTTGTATTTATATCCCGCGATCAGCGCCTCGCGGCCGTTCTTCGGAATCGTTGTGCTTTCCGGGGTCACGTCTTTATACTTCTCGTACAGCTTTTCACCCGACTTCTCGTAATCGTGAATCGCGAATAAATCCGTGTCGTTTGTGTGCTGCCACCCTTCGTTATCGATGGTGAAGCGCGTCCGATCGAGCGTGTGTGTCAGCCAATAGAGTTTTTTTAGATACGCCTGCTCCCGCCGGTCGCCGTCGAGATCTGGAACGCCCCAGCTTTCGTTGATTGCGTTCCAGATAATGATCGACGGATGGTTGAAATCTCGCTTCACTTCTGCCACCCATTCCGAAGTAAAGCGACGTACGATATCTTCGTTGAACTCCTGGGCGTCGGCAATTTCTCCGGAGACGAGCAAGCCGCGCTTGTCGGCCCAATAGAGAAATCGAGGATCGGCGATCTTCTGGTGTTTGCGAACGCCGTTGAAACCCATCTCGAGGATGTAATCGATGTCTTTATTGATAGCGGCGTCCGAGGGCGGCGTCAGGATGCTGTCGGGCCAGTAGCCCTGATCGAGCAAGAACTTCAGATAGTAAGGCTTGCCGTTAATTGTGACGCGATCGTCTGTAAGGCCGATCGTACGGAACCCTATGTAGGATTCTACCTGGTCCAAATCTTGCGTGCCGTTCTGTAGCTTGTAGCGCACGGTGTACAAATGGGGGTCGTCCGGCGACCAGAGCTTCGGGTTTACACTGAAATTTTCGCGTCCACACGGTCCTGGGTCGTCTGGGTTTCGGTATGACCCACAACCGCGGTTCCGTCCAGCACATCGATGCTCAGCGTGAGGGGCTGCTCGGGAATGGAATCAATCCGCCCGTGAAATTCCGCCATGCCATCCTCTCCGGCCTGCACGTGAACGTACTGGAGGTGGTGTGGTCCTGTCGCTTCCAGCCAGACCGGCTGCCAGATACCCGACGTGCGCGTATAAAAGATACTTGCGGACTTCGGCTTCCAGTATTGCTTCCCGCGCGGAATGGAGAGATCCGTCGGAGGGTCCTCTCCGCGTACGACCAACCGGTTCCCACTGCCGCGCAGTTGGCGTGTAATATCGAAGGAAAACGGAACGCCTCCCCCCTCGTGATAGCCCAGGAATTGGCCGTTAAGCCACACCCAGGCACGGTAATCGACGGCGCCGAAATGCAGTAGGACATGCTGGCTCTTCCAGCTTGCCGGAATCTGAATCGCTCTCTCATACCAGAACACCGGATGAAAGCTGGTATCGGCGATTCCGCTTAGCTTGCTTTCGAAGCAATAAGGAACCGTGATGTGCTGCGCAAACGGGTGCTGGCCGAGTTGCCATTTTTGCTCTAAGCCGTCATCATTATCGTCAAATGCAAAGGTCCACTGACCGTTGAGGCTTACCCATTCCGATCGCTGGAATTGGGGTTCGGGGAATTCGGGGCGAGGAACCTCGGCGGCCCAAAGAGTCCCGGCGATCAAAGACGAGAAAACTACGGTCAGAGCACATTTACGTGGCAGCATTGCGTTTTTATTCTATAGCCTTGATTCCCTTCGCCACCGCGCATGCGTCCACTGATAACTTATAAAGACGGCAGCTCGGACTTGGCTGCCCGAATATCGTGATACTGGGGGCTGAGATGGAACCAATCAATTGTTCCGCCCACAGTGCTGGAGGGAAACAAAAGCGATGAAGTCAGACGCCAGGGCGGGTCTGTTGCTGGGGGGCGTGATTTTGCTCTTCACGATTGTTGGCGGCTATGTCGTGACGCTGCCGTGGTGGTGGAAAGCGGCTGCCGAGCCGGAGGATGCGGAGTGGAGTGTGCCTGCCAAGATGCCTCCGGGTGAACAAGGCGAACTCGTTCGTTATGGCCAAAAGCTATTCAACGAGACTCCCCTCTATTTGGGACCCGATGTTGCGGACGCGTCCATGCGCCGCGCCGGCAATCATCTTTCCTGTCAGAGTTGCCACGCGAGCGGCGGCACCCAGCGGAACGGTTTTGGCCTTGTGGGCATTACGCGCCGTTTTCCGCAGTTCAATGCCCGGGCGGGTCACGCAATTACATTAGAGGATCGGATCAACGGCTGTTTCGAACGCAGCATGAATGGCAAAGCCCTTCCCGGAAACGGTCGCGAAATGAAGGCCTATCTCGCCTACATGGAGTGGCTCAGCACGGACGTCCCCAGTGGCACGAAACATATGGAAGGACAAGGGGTTCCAAAACTGGCTGCGCTCGACCGTTGGGCGGATCCCGGCGTTGGTGAATCTGTGTACAAGCAAAGCTGCACCAAGTGCCATGGCGCGAATGGTCTGGGGCAGAAGGCCCAGGACGGAAAAGCTTATAAATATCCGCCGGTCTGGGGACCCGACAGCTTTAATGATGGCGCGGGTATGGACAGAGTTCGGACCGCGGCAGGTTACATTTATGCCAACATGCCGAACGACAATCCGTCGCTAACGGCGGAGCAAGCCTATGATGTCGCGGCGTATATTGATTCGCAAGATCGGCCGCACAAAGATCGGCTTGCGAGCGACTATCCTAACTTGAAGCTAAAGCCATTCGACAGCCCTTACGGGCCCTATCCCGACGGCTATTCGGAGGAACAGCATAAGTATGGGCCATTCCCGGCCCTCTAATGGAAGTTCCTGCTGGGTCCCAGCCCGGTGGCGCAGACTCTCAGTCTGCAGCGTCGAGACTTGTCTCGACGACAGCTAAACTCCGATATACTTATAAAGTTAGTAATATTGATATAAATCAATCTTACTAACTTATAAAGATACAATTAATATGAATAAGAGAGTAATCTCGGTACTTACAGCGCCGGTCTGGTCCATCGAAGAGGAATACCAGAAGCGTTTAGGCCATGACATTGATCTTGTATCCATCCCAACGGCACAAAACTCAACCGCGCAATATGTCATAGCAGCAATGCGTAGCGCACCGCATCCCGAAGCGGCCAAAGCGTTGGTGGAATTTGTCATAGGTCCGGAAGGCCAGGCAATTTACTACAAATACGGATTCAGCTCAGGGGAAAGCACGTACATGGGGGATGCCGCCGGCAGTCGCCAGTAACTCATGCGTAGCCCGCTAGAGCTTGCATACCGGCTCCGTCAAGAGCTCATCAATGTAAAGCTGCTGTACAGACCGCCCCGCTGGAAGCCATGCGGCTGCATTCCAGCGCTACCCGGATTTCCGGAACCGGCTTCCATCGTAGCGCGCCTCCATGGGACCGTATTCGCCGAAGATATCAAAAGGCTCGCAAACGATATTCTCGCGCACCGGTTCCCCCTATTCGAAACTCACGTCGCTATGGGGCCCGAGATCGAATGGCGCCGCGATTACATCAATAGAAAAGTCACAGGTACGCAGTACTTTCGGAGCGTCCCCTATCTGAACCTTCGCCGTACTGGCGATCACAAAATCATTTGGGAATTAAACCGGCATCAGCATCTTGTG